>JBIOWB010000145.1:0-2705 GCA_044868125.1 Solirubrobacterales bacterium | reverse complement strand
CGAGATCTGCCCGTCGAAGCTGAGGATCGAGGCCGAGACCACGGGCTTGCGCAACCGCACCGAGGCATCGTTGAGCAGGTAGCGGGTGGGGAAGTTGTCGGCGCCGTCAACGATGACGTCGTAGTCGCCGATCACGTCGAGGATGTTGTCGGCGTTGAGCCGCATCCGGTGCTCGACCACGTCGACGTCGGGGTTGAGCGCTTCGATGAAGAGGCGGGCGGACTCGGTCTTCGGCATCCCGATCCGTTCGGTGTTGTGGATCACCTGGCGCTGCAGGTTGGAGGCGTCGACGACGTCGTCGTCGACCAGGCCGATCGTCCCCACACCGGCGGCGGCGAGGTAGAGCGCGGTCGGCGCGCCGAGCCCGCCGGCGCCGAGCAGCAGCACCTTCGCGTTCAGCAGCTTCACCTGGCCGTCGACCCCGACCTCGGGCAGCAGCGTGTGGCGCGAGTAGCGCTCGCGCTGCTCGGCGGTCATCCCCGAGGCGGAGACGACCGGGAGGCCCTGCTCCTGCCAGAGCAGGATGCCGCCGCTCATCGAGGCGACGTTCTCGTAGCCGAGCTGCTGCAGTTGCGCCGCGGCGGTCGCCGAGCGGTTGCCGGAGCGGCAGTAGAGGATCGTGCGGGCCGATTTGTCGGGCGCGGCCTCGCCGATCTCGTCGGCGATCAGGCCCGGCGGCACCAGCTTGCCGCCCTCGAGGTGGGCCTCCTGGTGCTCATGGGGCTCGCGGGTGTCGATCAGGACGACGTCGCCGCCGTTGATCTCCTCCGCCGCCTCGAAGGGTTCGATCTCCTCGATCGTCTGCGCGCGCTCGGTGTCGATGGCCATTTGAAGTAAATCCCCTGAAATCGGATCAGCTTTAACTTCAAAAAGTATAGCGAGCCATCCGAAACTGCTTGACCATCTTCATCAAGGGCTGCCAAAGCGAAAGCGGCCCCGGGGTGAAGGGACCCGGGGCCGCGTTTGCTGACTACTCGCTGAATGGACTGGAGGAAGTCCTCAAAGGGTGGGACGCATCTGGCGGAGGCGGCGGACCCGCTCCTCGATCGGGGGGTGGGTCGAGAAGAGGTTGGCGATGCCCCCGCCCTTGAAGGGCTTGACGATGTAGAGGGGCTCGGCCGCCTGGTTGACCTGCATCGGCATCGCTTCCGCCCCCTGCTCGAGGCGCAGCAGCGCGCTCGCCAGCGACTCGGGGTTGCCGCAGATTTCGGCGCCGCCGGCGTCGGCCGCGTACTCGCGCTGGCGCGAGATCGAGAGCTGGATGATGCTCGCCGCGATCGGGGCGAGGAGGACCATCGCCAGGGCGGAGACGAGGCTCAGCGGCGAGTTGTCGTCGCCGCCGAACCACATGAACATGTAGGCGAGGTAGGTGATCGCGGCGCCGATCGCCGAGGCGACCGACTGGATCAGGATGTCGCGGTTGCGAATGTGCGTGAGCTCGTGGGCGAGGACGCCGCGCAGCTCGTCCTCGGAGAGGAGCTTGGTGATTCCGCGGGTGACCGCCACCGCCGAATGCTTCGGGTTGCGGCCCGTGGCGAAGGCGTTGGGCTGGTCCTGGGGGATCATGTAGAGGCGCGGCATCGGCAGCCCGGCGCGGGTCGTCAGTTCCCGCACGATCTGGTAGAGCCGCGGCGCTTCGGCCTCGTCGATCGGCTTGGCGCGGCTCATCGCCAGCGCCATCTTGTCGCTGAAGAAGTAGCTGAAGAAGTTGATCGCCAGGGCGAAGAAGAGGAAGAGCAGCGCCGTGCTCGCACCGCCGATCGCCGCGCCGATCGCGACGAGAAGGCCGCCGAGGGTGGCCATCAGGATCGTGGTTCGCAGCGTCGCGCCCCAGGTGGATTGCTTGGTGGTGGTCATCGCGTGTGTCGCTCCTGAGTTCGGTTGGTCGTTGCAGTATGCGACGAAACCGTCAATTCGCCTATAGGGGCGATCCCCTGTCCGGCTCCCGGCAAGCCCCTAGGCTGGGCGCATGACGCTCGTCGTGATCGGACTTGCGCTCGTGGTTTTGGCGCTGATCCTTGCTCTCACCCGGGAGCGGCGGCGGCTGGCGCCGCTTGAGGACCTCGTCGAGGCGATGGAGAAGGTCGACCTCTCCAGCCCCCGCCCCCTCCTCCCCGCCTCGATCGACGGCATCGGCGAGACCGAGGAGGTGGCGCGGATCGAGCTCGCCTTCCTGCGAATGATGCGACGGCTGGAAGCCGAGCGGCGACGAGCCGGCTCGGCCGCTCTGCACGCCCAGGAGGAGGAGCGCGCCCGCGTCGCCCGCGACCTTCATGACGAGGTGAACCAGTCGCTGACCGGGCTGCTGCTGCGGCTGGAGGCAGCGCGCGAGGCGGCGCCGCCGGAGCTGGAGGGCGAACTGGCCGAAACGAAAGCGCTCGCCAACCAGGCGATGACCGAGCTGCTCTCGCTGGCGCGGCAGCTGCGGCCGACCGCGCTCGACGACCTCGGCCTGGCGGCGGCGATCGAAGGCCAGGTCGACCGGCTCGGCGGCGAGATCGCAACCAGCCTCGAGGTCGAGGGCGACTTCTCCGACCTCGGCGACGACGCCCAGCTCGTCGTCTACCGCGTCGCCCAGGAGGCGCTCTCCAACGCGGCGCGCCACAGCGAGGCCGACCAAGTGGCGGTGGCGCTTCGCCGCCGCGAGGGCGGCTCCGTCTCCCTCGACGTGGTCGACGATGGCCGCGGCTTCGCCTTCGACGAGT
>JBIOWB010000144.1:0-33771 GCA_044868125.1 Solirubrobacterales bacterium | reverse complement strand
GAAGCGGGCTCCGGGGCGGGACAGTTCGGCGACACCCCGAGAGGGATCGCCGTCGCCCCCGACGGCGCGCTGTGGGTCACCGACACCGCCAACGGCCGCATCGAGAAGTGGCTGCCGGGAGCGCCCTTCGCGGTGGAAACGGGGCGTGCGGCGCAGATCAAGGCGACCGAAGCGACGCTCACCGGCAGGGTCAACCCCGAAGGCACTGCCACCAGCTACCAGTTCGAATGGGGCACCACCACCTCGCTCGGCAGCGTCGTCCCCGCCTCCCCCAAAGCGATCGGCTCGGGCACCAGCTACGTCGCCGTGAGCCAGCTCATCAGCGGCCTAAAAACCGGTCAGATCTACTACTACCGCCTGGTCGCGAGCAGCGAAAAAGGCACGACCTACGGCGAGCTGCGCCACTTCACCGGGGGCAAGCCCGAAAACACGGTGGCGCCGACGATCTCCCCGGCGACTCCCTACCAGAACGTGGCCGAGACGGCGGGCAACGGCACCTGGCTGGGAGGGGCGACCAACTTCTCCTACCAGTGGCAGCGCTGCAACGCCGAAGGCAAAGAATGCGCCAACATCTCCGGCGCCACCGCCCAGACCTACACCCCGGTCGAAGCCGACGTCGGCAAGACCCTGCTGGTCAAGGTCACCGACACGGCGCCCAACGGGGCCGCGACCACCGCCTCCTCGAGCCCGAGCGGCAAAGTCGTCGCGGCAGGCCAACTGAGCGAATACGCGCTGCCCGCAAGCAGCGAACCGCAGGGCGTCGCGGCGGGCCCCGACGGCAACCTCTGGTTCGCCAACTGGGGCACGGGGAAGATCGGCAAGATCACGACCTCGGGCACGAAGACCGAATACGCGCTTGCGGCGGGTCTCCACCCCATTGGGATCGTGGCTGGCCCCGACGGCAACCTCTGGTTCAGCGCCGAAACGGAAGCCGAAACCGGAGCCGGCAAGATCGGCAAGATCACCACCTCCGGCACGAAGACCGAATACGCCCTGCCCAACGGGTTCTACCCCGGCGCCATCGCCGCCGGCCCCGACGGCAACCTCTGGTTCGGCAGTTGGAACATCAACAAGATCGGCAAGATCACCACCGCGGGCACGAAGACCGAATACACCCTGCCAACGGGCGCCACGAGCTATGACATCGCCGCCGGCCCCGACGGCAACCTCTGGTTCACCGACCCGGGCCTATCCAAGATCGGCAAGATCACCACCGCGGGCACCGTCACCGAGTACGCGCTGGCAGCGGGCAAAGGCGCCCCCACCGGGATCGCCGCCGGTCCCGACGGCAACCTCTGGTTCACGCGCTCCGGCGACAGGATCGGCAAGATCACCACCGCGGGGACGATCACCGAATACTCGGTCCCGACCGGCAGCGAACCGACCTTCATCACCTCCGGCCCCGACAAAGCGCTCTGGTTCCTGGAGCGCAAATCGAACAAGGTCGCGCGGATCACCACCTCGGGGACCGTCAGCGAATACGCGCTGCCGGCCGGCAGCGAACCCTGGCGGGGAATCGCCGCCGGGCCCGACAACCGCATCTGGTTCGCGCTGGCCGGGACCAACAAGATCGCGGCGGTCGTGCCTTGAGGGACCCGCTGCGTCCTGCAAAGCGTAGATAGGGTCTTGTAACTTCACGCTTCCGCATCAAGATGCTACGATTTCCGCATGCGGACGACGGTCGATCTTGCGGACGACGTGGCGGCGGCTGTCGAGAAGGCTCGGCGCGAGCGCGGCATCGGCCTCTCGGAGGCGGTCAACGACCTGGTCCGAGCCGGACTGCTGCCGCGCGAGCCCCGAGCGCCGATCGACCCTCCCTCTTTCGACATGAGAGCGAAGCTGGACCTCTCCAACATCGGCGAGGTTCTCGAGGTACTCGACGCTGAAGACAATTGGGGTCTCGGCGACGCTGGCACGCAGGATTAGCGTCAGCGCCGTGCTCGTCGACACCAACTTGCTGGTGTACTCAGCCGACAGGGCGGGCAGGTTCTACGGTCCCGCCAGGGAGTGGATGATCGAGCAGCTCAACGGTGCGCACCGGGTGGGGCTCCCCTGGCAGAGCCTGGCGAGCTTCCTGCGCATCGCCACTCACCCACGGATCTTCGCGAGCCCTCTGGCTCCCGCTCTTGCTTGGCGGCAGGTCGAGATCTGGCTGTCCGCTCCTGCCGCCTGGGTGCCGATGCCCGGTCCCGGGCACGCCCAGCTGCTCGGCGCCCTGATCGAGCGATATGAGGTCGGCGGCAACCTCGTGCCCGACGCGATGCTCGCCGCGCTTGCCCTCGAGCACGGCCTGACCGTCTGCTCGGCCGACACCGACTTCGCTCGCTTCACCGAGGTTCGCTGGACCAATCCGCTGGTGGCTTGAGCCAAGCCGCATCGCTACAGTAAGCTCCCTCTTGTAACTTTTCGCTAGCGCCTGGGACGAAGGCAAGGAGGAGGGACATGCCGAGGATTCTTCGGCAGTTTGTCGCGGTGCTCGCCGCCGGCTGGCTGGCGCTCGCGGTCGCTCCCGCCCTCGCCGCCGGCCCGCCGACGATCGAAGCGACCTGGGTCGAATCGGTCACCGCGACCTCGGCCAACCTGCGGGCCGAAATCGACCCCGGTGGGTCGACGACGCGCTACCGCTTCGAATACTTGACCGAAGCCGCCTATCTCGCGAACGGCGAAACCTTCGCGGGCGCCGCGCGCATCCCGTCATCGGGCGAAGCGATCGTGCCGGGGGCCGGCGTCGCCGCCTTCCAGCACCTCGCCGGCCTGACGCCGTCCACCCCCTATCGCTACCGGGTCGTCGCCACCAACTCGGCGCTGGAAGCGACCGTCGGTCCCGCTCTCTTCCTCGCCACCGAGGAGCCGACCAACCAGTTCCCGCCGATCGACGGGCGCGGGTGGGAGCTGGTATCGCCGGTCGACAAAGCGGGAGGGGCGGTCGGGGCGCCGGAATCGATCTTCGGGGGCGGCGTCTTCCAGGCCGCCGCGGACGGCGATTCGTTCACCTTCTCCTCGACCTCGTCGTTCGGCGAAGCGGCGGGGGCGCCGCCGGCGAGCCAATATGTCGCAAGCCGCGGAGGCTCGGGCTGGTCGACGCGCAACGTCTCGGCGCCGCTCGAATCGGGCGGCTACGGCGACCAACCCGACGGCACCCCCTTCCGCGTCTTCGCCGACGGCCTCTCGCGCGCTCTGATGCTGAACGGCGCCCGCTGCGCCGTCGAAGAAACCTGCCCGCCCAGCTACTCGCTGTGGGAGGGGGGTGGCTTCACGACCCTTCCGACGACACCGGGCCTGCGCCTCGCCGGCGCCACCCCCGACCTGGCCCACGCGGTCTTCGCTGCCGAAGGCGCTCTCTACGAGTGGAGCGGCGGAGCGCTGGAAACGGTCAGCCCGGGACCGGGCGCCGTCCTCGCCGCGCCGATCGGCGCGATGTCCGAAGACGGGCGGCGCGTCTACCGGTACCAGCTCGAAGACGGCCCGATCGAGCTCGAGGAAGTGGGCGGGCCCTCCAGGGCGCTGCCCGGGACGACCGGCGTGGGGGCGGCCTTCCAAGCGGCCTCCGGCGGCGGCCGCTTTGCCTTCTACACCGTCGCCGGCCACCTCTATCGGTATGACGCGGCAAGCGAAACGGCCGCCGATCTGACGCCTGCCGGCGGCGTCGTCGGCGTGCTCGGCATCTCCGCCTCCGGCGACACCGCCTATTACCAGGACGCCACCGGCCTCGAGCGCTGGCGCCAGGGGACGACCACGACGGTCGCCGCAGGCGCAGTCGCCGCCCCCACCGACCACCCGCCGGCCTCGGCGACCGCCCGGGTCAGCGCCGACGGCGAGCACCTCGCCTTCCTCTCGGCCGCCGAAATCCCGCCGTTCGACAACATCGACGCGGACAGCGGCGAACCGGACACCGAGCTCTACCTCTACGGCCCACCGCCCGGCGGCGGCGCCCCGCGCCTCCTCTGCGCCTCCTGCAACCCGACCGGCGAACGGCCGCGAGGCTCGGCCTCGATCCCCGGCGCCGTCGCCAACGGCTCGACCGTCCTCTACAAGCCGCGGGTGCTGAGCGCCGGCGGCAACCGCGTCTTCTTCGACTCCGCCGACCGCCTCGTCATCCCCGACACCGACGGCCGCCCCGACGTCTACGAGTGGGAGGCGGCCGGGGTCGGCGGCTGCACCCGCTCACCCGGCTGCGTCGGCCTCGTCTCCGGCGGCCGCGGCGATGGCGGCCGCTTCCTCGACGCCTCCGCCGACGGCCGCGACGCCTTCTTCCTCAGCGGCGAATCGCTCGTCGGTGCCGACCCCGGCTCGATCGACGTCTACGACTTCCGCGAAGGCGGCGGCTTTCCGGAACCAGCAGCGCCGTTCGTCTGCAAGGGGGACGCCTGCCAGGCGCTCCCCTCGCCGCCCGAAGACCCGGCTCCCGCCACCCTCGTCCCCACCTCCGGCAACCCGCCGCTGAAGATCGACAAGCTGAAGCCCAAGAAGCACCGCCGCTGCCGCAAGGGCAAGGTCCGCCGCCACCGCCGCTGCGTCAAGGCGCACCACCGAAACCGCCGCCACCGCCACGGGGCTCGGCGATGAGAGCTCGCGCCGTCGTTATCCTCACCCTCGCCTCGCTGTGCCTTCCCGCCTCTGCCCAGGCCTTCGGCATCGCGAGCTTCGACGTCACCGTCCACGGCGAAGGGCAGACGATCGAGACGCAGGCGGGGTCCCACCCGGCGGCGCTGGAGATGAGCGTCGGGCTGCAGGTCAAGGGAGGGGGGCCGTTCAGCGAAGGCGACCTGCGCGACCTGTCGCTGGAGATGCCGCCGGGGCTGATCGAAAACCCGACGGTGGTGCCGCCCTGCCAGCAGGCCGACTTCCTGACCCCGCGCGAATCGCCCTGGGAAGAAAGCCTCTCCGGTGAGAGCTGCCCCGACCGCACCCAGGTCGGCACGCTCACCGTCCGCTCTTCGTACGGCGGTGGCGAAGAGCGCGCCTTCGGCCTCTTCAACCTGCAGCCGCCGCCCGGCGCGCCGTCCGAGCTCGGCGCCAGCCCCTACGGCGCGCCGATCGTCTTCGTGCCGACGATCCGCCAGGCCGAAGGCGAATACGGGCTGACCCTGCGGGTTCGCGACGCGCCGCAGCTGACCTCCATCACCGGCCTCACGCTGACGATCTGGGGCGTCCCCTGGAGCCTCGTCCACAACGACCGGCGCGGCGACTGCCTGAACGAGCTCGAACCGAGCTTCGGCTGGGCGAAATGCTCGGTCGGGCGCCCGAGCAAGGTCGAAAACATGCCGCGCGCCTACCTCACGCTGCCGACCAACTGCGAAGGCCCGCTCAGCTTCACCGCCGCCGCGACCTCGTGGCAGGGCGGGTCCGACAGCCGCTCGGCCGTCGCCGCGGGGCTGGGGGAATGCGAATCGCTCGCCTTCGACCCCCACCCCTTCGGCCGGCTCTCCGATCCGCGCACCACCTCGCCCTCCGGCTACGTCTTCGAAATCGACGTCGACGACGCGGGTGTGACCGAACCGGCGCGACGTTCGCCGAGCGCCGTGCGAAAGGCCGTAGTCGCCCTGCCCGAGGGGGTGACGATCAACCCCTCGGTCGGGGCGGGGCTGGGCGTCTGCACGCCCGCCCAGTACGAAGCCGAGAGCGCCCTCAGCCCGCCCGGCGCCGGCTGTCCGAACGAAGCGAAGATCGGCGACTTCGAAGTCCACACGCCGCTCGTCGCCGGGCCGGTCGAAGGCTCGATGTTCCTCGCGGCGCCATTCCGCAACACGTTCGGATCGCTGATCGCCCTCTATCTGGTGGCCAAGCAGCCGCAGCGGGGGATCATCGTCAAGGTCGCGGGCGAGGTCGAAGCTGACCCGTCCTCCGGGCGGCTCACCGCGACCTTCGACCGGTTGCCGCAGCTGCCCTACTCGAGCCTGGTCATCCACTTCCGCGAAGGCCAGCGCAGCCCGCTGGCGACGCCGGCGACCTGCGGCCCGCACTCGACCTCCACCGACCTCACCGCCTGGCGCGATCCGAACCTCACCCGCCACACCGAGTCCACGGTGGCGATCGAAGCGGGAGTCGGCGGTGGCCCTTGCCCGCAGGGCACGCCGCCCTTCGACCCGCAGGCGACCGGCGGCACGCTGAACAGCCGGGCCGGCGCCTACTCGCCGTTCTACCTGCACCTGACGCGGACCGACGCCGAGCAGGAGATCAGCCGCTACTCGGCGACCCTGCCGCCCGGCCTGCTCGGCAAGATCGCCGGCATCCCCTACTGCAGCGACGCGGCGATCGAAGCGGCGAGGAGCCGCAGCGGGGTCGAGGAGCTGGAACACCCCGACTGCCCGGCGGCCTCGAAGATCGGCCGCACGACCGCCGGCTACGGGGTGGGGACGGTGCTGACCTACGCGCCCGGCAACCTCTACCTGGCCGGCCCCTACCACGGCTCGACCTTCTCGGTGGTGGCGATCGACTCGGCCCTGGTCGGGCCGTTCGACCTCGGGGTGGTGATCGTCCGCTCGGCGATCCACGTCGACCCGGCCAGCGCCCAGGTCTCGATCGACTCGGCCGGCTCGGACCCGATCCCCCACATCATCGACGGCATCCCGATCCACCTGCGCGACGTCCGCGTATATATAGACCGGCCGGAAACGACGCTGAACCCGACCAGCTGCGAGCGCTCGGCCCTCACCTCCACGCTGAACGGGTCCGGACCCTCCTTCGCCGATCCCGGCGACGACACGACCGCCACGGCGAGCGCCCCCTTCCAGGCCTTCGACTGCGCCGGCCTCGGCTTTCGGCCCAGGCTCAGCCTGCGGCTGCGAGGCGGCACCCGGCGCGGCCTCTACCCGTCGCTGCGCGCCGAACTGCGTCCGCGCCGCGGCGACGCCAACATCGCGTCCGCCCAGGTGGCGCTGCCATCGTCGGTCTTCCTCGCCCAGCAGCACATCGGGACGATCTGCACCCGCGTCGAGGAGGCGCACGAGGCCTGTCCCGCCAGATCGGTGTACGGCTGGGCCCGCGCCTTCACGCCGCTGCTTACGGACCCCCTGGAAGGGCCCGTGTTCCTGCGCAGCTCCGACAACCCGCTGCCCGACCTGGTCGCCTCGCTGCGCGGCGGCGGAGTCGGGATCCGGGTCGACGTGGCCGGCCGCATCGACTCCTACAGGGGCGGCCTGCGCGGCACCTTCGCCGGCATCCCCGACGCGCCCGTCTCCCGCTTCGTGATGACCCTGCACGGCGGTAAGCGCGGCCTGCTGCAGAACGCCGCCAACCTCTGCGCGAAGCCGCGGCGGGCGAGCGCCCGCTTCGTCGGCCACGCCAACCGCGGCGTCGCCTGGCACCCCTTGGTGAGGAGCAGGTGCGCCTCTGGCAAGGGGGCGGTGCGATGAACACCAAATGCCTACTTCTCGGTCGAACGCGCGACGAAGCAGGTGAGGTTTGCCCAGCCCGCTTGCGCGGGCGGCTCGGCGAGAGCCCTTTCGAGCGCGCGCAGGATCGCGCCGAGCTCGCCGTGATCGATGCCGACCACGATCGCCAGTCCCGCGTGGCGGCGCCCGGCCTCCGCCCAGCGCCGGGCGATGTCTGGGAAGTCCTTTACGTCGAAGGTGATCATGACCCGGACCTCGTGGCTCGCCAGCGCCAGCAGGTCCTCATCGCTCCAGCCGTCGAGCTCGCGCTCCTCGTCCGCGGCGAGAACGTCGTGGCCCGCCTCGCGCAGCGCGGTTGCGATCCGCGGCCCCGAGAGATGGGCGTCAAGGAAGAGCCGCACCCGGAGCTACTGCCCGGCCGGTGCGTCGACGGCTATGAAAGGGTACTCAGCCCGCAGCTGCGAGAGCGGGTGGTGGTTCAGCGCGATTGCCTCCTCGATCTCCTCGGGAAAGCGCTCGTGGTAAGCAAGCGCGAGGCGGATCGCCCGCTCGCTGAGGGTGCCTTCGGCCACCATCGCCTCGACCGACCCCAGGTCGCGATGAGCGTCGATGACCTGCCAGACGTCGAACGCCGTGCCGATCACCCAGGCGCGGCGGTCGAAGTCGTCGCCGCGGAAGGCAATGCCGGGGAAGAGTCGGGTGCGCAACGCCTCTTCGGCGAGCGCCTCGACCACGGCGCCCTTGCTGCGTTGCGTGCGCCGCGCCTCGGCGGCGATAAGCGCCTCCATCTCGGCCGTGACGCGGATGCTGAACGGCTTGGATTTGGTAGCCACCGAGAAATTGTAATCGAACGCCTACGTTGTAACTGGGAAAGGGGCGGGAGCCTGTGAGACGGATAGCCACGGCCATTGCCAGCGTCACTGTTATCGCGGGTTGCTGGGCAGTTGCCGCAGTCGCCCCGGCCCTCGCCTACCGGCCGCTGCTCTCCGAGGCGTTCCTCGAGACCACCTTCTGCAAGCACTGCGGGGTTCCACCCGCAGGCACCCCGGCACCGCCGCCCGAAGGGCAGCTCGAAGACCCCTGCGGGCTGACGATCGCCCCCGGCGGGAGCGTCTACGTCGCCGACTACTACCACCGGGCGGTCGACCTCTTCGACAGCGGCGGCGCGTACCTGTCCCAGATCGCCCTGCCGGGCGGGCCGATCAGCGGGATCGGGATCAACGAACTGGACGGCGTCTGCGGCCTGGCGCTCGACTCCGCGGGGAACCTCTACGCCAACGAATGGCACCAGGCCGTGGTGCGCCTGCGACCGAGCGAATTCACCCTCGACAGCGGCGAATCGACCGGCGTCGCGGTCGACGCGGCCGGCGACGTCTTCGTCGACGACCGCACCTACATCGCCGAGTACGCGGCGCCGGTCGAAGCGGGCGACCCGCCCGCGGCGACGATCGGGCTCGGCTCGCTGGACGACGGCTACGGGCTGGCGGTGAGCGCCGACGGAGCCCGTGTCTACGTCGCCGACGCCGCGAGCAACACGGTCAAGGTCTACGAACCGGCCGTGAGCCTGACGACCCCGCAGGCGACGATCAGCCACGGCTTCAGCTCCCTTGTCGACTCGGCCCTGGCGATCGACCCAACCAACGGCCACCTCTTGGTGCTCGACAACCTCCAGCCGGGCTACGAACACCCCGAGGCGGCGGTCGACGAGTTCGATGCCCTCGGCGCGTTCGTCGGCCAGGTGAGGGGGCCGCTCGGAGCCCCGATCGTCCACGGCGGACCGTCGGGGCTGGTGGTCGACTCAGGCGGAAACCTCCTCGTCACCGACGGCAACGGCGAACTGGGCAACGCCTTCCGGTTCGGCCCCTATTCGCCCGTCGAACCGGAGGCGTCCGGTCTGGCGACGGCGGCGCAGACCGGCGTCCCGGCCCAGAGCGCGGCGGCGGGCGGCGACGGAGCTGCTGCCGTTGGTCGGCCGAGCAGCCGGCGCCGCGCCTCGGCCTCGGAAGTGATCCAGCGCGGTGACGTGCGGGTCAAGGTCGACGCGAGGATCGCCCCGCGCCGGCTGCCGCGCCACGGTGTCGCCCCGATCCACTTCTCGCTTGCCACCAAGCTCGCGTCGACCGGTGGCTCGGTGCCGCCGCAGCTGCGGCAGATCTCGATCGAGATCAACCGAAACGGCCACCTCGACCCGACCGGCCTGCCCGTCTGCAGGTTCGCGGCGATCCAACCGTCGACCACCGAGGGCGCGCTCGCCGCCTGTCGTCGCTCGCTCGTCGGCGAAGGGCGCTTCACCGCCAAGGTGCTGATCGCCCAGCAGGCGCCCTTCCCCTCCGAGGGCAAGGTCCTCGCCTTCAACGGCCGCTGGCACGGCAAGCCGGCGATCCTCGCCCACGTCTACGGGTCCGAGCCCGTCCCGACCTCCTACACGCTGCCGTTCGCGATCTCCGCGGCGCACCGCGGCGCCTACGGCACGACGCTCGCGGCCTCGCTGCCTCGCTTCACCAGCAAGTGGGGGTACGTGACCGGGATCTCGCTCGAGCTCGGGCGCAGCTTCCGCTCCGGCGGCGCCCGGCGCAGCTACCTGACCGCCGGCTGCCCGGCGCCGCCCGGCTTCCGTACCGTGACCTTCCCGCTCTCGCGGACGACGCTCGGCTTCGCCGGCCGCAAGCCGATCGCCCAGACCCTGAGCGACAGATGCACCACCCGCTGACCAAGGAGACCGTGATGAACCAGCTGCCAAGACCGTTCCTGCTCGCCGCGATCGCCGTCGCCGCGGCCCTGGCGCTCGCCGCCTGTGGCGGCGGCTCGGACGGTTCGAGCTCCTCCACGACGACGACCGGAGCCTCCCGCCCGAGCGGGGGCGGCGGCTCGGGCGACGAGGCCGGGACGCGCACGGCCAACCCGGCCGGCGCCGACCGCGGCCAAGGGAAGGGCAAGGAGGAAGACGGCGGCTCGATCCGGGCCGAGGAGGGCCGGCGCGACGTCCCCGTCGCGCCGCTCGAGGTCTCCGGCGGCGGCTCGGCGCAGTTCCACGTCGAGGGCGGCGACAACTCGATCCAGGACTACGGCGAGGACGCCGGCGAAGACGAGCTGCGGCAGGCGGCCGAAGCCACCCACTCCTTCCTCGTCGCCGGCGTCCGCGGCGAATGGGCGCGCGCCTGCTCGCTGCTCGCGGCCGCGGAGCGGGAGAAACTCGAGAAGGTCGCGGCGCAGTCTCCGCAACCGGGCGGCAAGGGCTGCGCGGCGGCGCTCGCCGCTTTCATCCAGCCGGTCTCCGGGTCGACGGCGCTGGAGGTCACCCGGGTCGACGCCGCCAGCCTCCGCAGCGAAGGCGAGCAGGCCTTCCTGATCTACGTCGGCGGCCCGGGAGCGACCGTGTACGCGATGCCACTGCACCTCGAGCGCGGCGGGTGGAGGCCGGCCGCGATCAGCGGGGTCGCCCTGCCGGGCGTCGCCAGCCCATGAGCCTGGGCTCGTTTGACAACGATAGGTAATCTCTTCTATCTTGGGTTGCGTATGAGGCTTCTCGAAGCTAGCGAGACCGACGACGGCACCGTCGTCGATGCCGCCTTCCCCGGAGAATGCGTAAGCGAGCTGGTCCGAACCGCGCCGCCGTCGCCGGCGGGACCGATCGACGCCGAGGAGCTGGAGCGCCTGCCGCCGCCGCCGGTCGTCGGCCTGCCGGCCGCCGCCCAGGTCCTCTGGTTCAGCCTCCGCCAGTTCGGCTTCGTCTTCCGCCAGCGGGCGCGCCTGGGCGACGTCTGGAGCGCCCGCGGCTACGTCCGCGGCGGGCCGGTGGTCGTCTCTCACCCCGACCACGTGCGGTCGCTCTTCGCCGCCGCGCCGGAGCTGGTCCCGACCCTGGCCGCCGAGTCGCCGCTGCGGCCGGTGCTCGGCCCCGGCTCGGTGCTGACCGCGAACGAGCCGCGCCATCTGCCGCGCCGCAAGCTGCTGCTGCCGGCCTTCCACGGCGAGGCGATCGCTGCGTATGAGCGGATGATCGCCGACGCCGCCGAGCGCGAGATCTCGCGCTGGCCGCTGGACCGGCCCTTCTCGCTTGCACCGCGGATGCAGGCGATCACGCTCGACGTGATCCTCGGCGGGATCTTCGGGATCGAGGGACGTCCGCGCCGGAGGACGGCGGAGTACGGATTGCGGCTGGCGATCCGCGACATGCTCTGGAAATCGACGTGGCCGATCGCCCGCCTCGCCGAGCTCGGCAACCTCGGGCGCTCCGAGGCCCGCGGGTTGACCCGGCTCGGCCTGCTGGCGCCCGACCGCTGCGTCTACGCCGTGATCCGGAAGCGCCGCCGCGCCGACGATCTCGAGGAGCGCCACGATGTCCTCTCGCTGCTGTTGCGGGCCGAGGACGAAGAGGGCCGGCCGCTCTCCGACCGCGAGCTGCGCGACGAGCTGATGACGCTGGTCCTGGCCGGACACGAGACGACCGCCAACCAGCTGGCCTGGGCCTGGGAGCGGCTGCTGCGGGCGCCGCTCGCCCACGCCCGGCTGCTCGACGCGGTCCGCGGCGGCGGCGACGCCGAGGAGCCGGCCTGGGTCGAGGCGACGATCCACGAGGCGATGCGGACGCGACCGGTGGTGCCGATGACCGGGCGCCGGGTTGCGGCCCCCTGGCGGTTCGGCCCCTACGGCGTCCCCGCCGGTCGGCCGGTGGCGGTCAGCATCCTCCTCCTGCACCATCGCGAGGACGTCTACCCGGACCCCTTCGCCTTCCGGCCCGAGCGCTGGCTCGGCCGCAAGCCCGGCACCTACGAGTGGATCCCGTTCGGGGGCGGCACCCGCCGCTGCCTCGGAGCGGCGCTGGCGATGGCCGAGCAGCAAGTGGTGCTGCGGGAGATGGCGCGGCGGCTCGACCTCGAGGCCGACCGGCCCGAGCCGGAGCGGCCCCAGCACCGTAACGTGACGATGATCCCGGCCCGCGGAGGGCGGGTCGTGCTGAGGCGGCGGCGCGGATGAAAAGCTGTGAACCGATAACCCAGGGAGGGAGATCGAGATGAAGAAGAAGCTGATCGCGCTGGTGGCGCTGGCGCTGGCGATCGCGGCGACGACCGCCTCGGCGCTCGTGCTCCAAGCCGGGGACCTCGTCGTCAACGCCAACGGCGGCTTCGCGCCGACGAAGCTGCCAAAGCACGAAGACGCGCCGATCAAGCTGTTCGGCAGCGGCAAGGCGTCGACCAAGTCCGGCGAGCTGCCGCCGATCGTCGACACGCTGGAGATCGAATTCGACCGCCACGGCCACGTCGAGACCAACGGGCTCGAAGTCTGCACCGCCGGGAAGCTGCAGTCGACCGACGTGCCGCGAGCCCGCAAGGCCTGCCCCGATGCGATCGTCGGCAAGGGAGAAGGGAGCGCGATCGTCGCCTTCCCCGAACAGAAGCCGATCCCGATCTCCTCGCCGATCACCCTCTTCAACGGGCCGAAGAAGCACGGCGACGACACGATCCTCGCCCACGCTTACACCACGGTGCCGGTCCCGACCACCTTCATCGTCCCGGTGGTGATCGAAAAAATCCACCACGGGGTCTACGGCTACCGGACGAAAGCGAAGATCCCGAAAATCGCCGGCGGCGCCGGCCACCCGATCTCGGGTCACCTGACCGTCGACAGGAAATGGACGTACAAGGGCCATAAGCACAGCTACGTCAACGCCCGCTGCGAAACCGGCCATCTGCAGGCGAAGGTGAAGGTGAACTTCAAGGACGGCACCTTCCTCACCGGCACCTTCATCAAACGCTGCAGCGTCCGCCACTGAGGTGCGCCGACCGCGGCGCACCCTGGCCGCCCTGGCGGTCCCGATCGTCCTGCTCGCGCTGCTCGGGCTGGGCCTCGACGACAGGCTCAGCCCGAGCTCGCTGGACATCCCCGGCACCGAAGCCTCGCGGGGGAACGAGCTGCTGGAGGCGCACTTCGGCCCGAGCGCGCCGTTCCCGATCCTGCTGCAGGGTCCGCCCGCGGCGCTCGACCGGCAGGGGCCGCGCCTGGTGCGGGCGCTGCGCGCCGAGCCGGGGGTGACGACGCTCTCGCCCTGGGACCGCGGCGACGTCTCCCGCCTGCGCCCGAGCCCGCGCAGCGCTCTCGTCGTCGCCGACTTCCACACCGGGATCGACAGCGCGGTCAAACACACGGTGCCGGAGCTGAACCGGCTGCTGGAGGAGAGCGTCCGCCCGCCGGTGCGGGCGACCCAGACCGGCTACGCGACGATCTCGCGGGCGATCCAGCAGGAGTCGATCGACTCCGCCGAGCGGGCCGAGCTGATCGCGCTGCCGATCCTGATGGTCGTCCTCCTGCTCGTCTTCCGCTCGCCGATCGCGGCCGCGATCCCGCTCGGGTTCGGCGCCGTCACCGTGCTTGCCTCGCGCGGCCTGCTCTGGCTCGTCACCCACTTCGCCACCGTCGACGCCCTGGCGCTGACCGTGTGCACGATGATGGGGTTGGCGCTCGGGGTCGACTACGCGCTGCTGATGGTCTCCCGCTTCCGCGAGGAGCTGGAGGGCGGGGAGGGGACCGCCGAGGCCGCGCTGCGGACCCGGCGCACGGCCGGGCGCACGACCGCCTTCGCCGGCTCGACCCTGGTCCTCTCGATGCTGGTCGCGCTCTTCGTCGTCCCGGGGGCGCTGCTCGCCTCGCTGGCGGCGACCCTGATCCTCGTCGTCGCGCTGAGCGTCGCCGTCGCCTACCTGGCGGTGCCGCCGCTGCTGGTCCTGGTCGGGCCCAACCTCGACCGCTGGCGCCTCGGCGGCCGGGCGGGCGAGGAGAGCTCATTGCTGATGCGCTTCGTCCGTGGGGCCCTGGCGCACCCCGCCGCCGTCGCGCTTGCGATCGGCGCCGTCGTCCTCTTCCTCGCCGCGCCTGCCCTGGCGCTGAAGACCGGCCCGCTCAGCCCCGGGCAATTGCCCAAGGACGACCCGGTGCGCGAGAGCTACGAACACATCACCCGCGTCGCCGGCAGCGGCTTCGAAGCGCCGTTCCAGGTCGTCGTCGCCGCCGACCGCGGGACGATGACCGAACCGCGGCGCCTGGCGGCGCTGGAACGCTGGCAGCGGCGAATCGCTTCCCTGCCCGGGGTGGAGACCGTGGTCGGCCCGGCTCAGGTCCGGCATGCCGTCGCGCCGCTGCGGCGGGCCGAGCGGGCGGTGCTCGCCCCGCCTTCGGACAGCGACAGCCCCTTCGCGTCGCTGAGCAGGCTCGGCCGCGGCCTCGGCCGCGCCTCTGACGGGGTGGCGACGCTGCGGGCGGGCCTCGCGGAAGCGACCTACGGCGCCGGCGCCCTGGTCGACGGAAGCGGGCGCGCGAGCGACGGCGCCGAGGTGCTGGCCCGCGGCCTCGCCCGCGCCGAAGCGGGCGCGGTGAAGGCGCTCGACTCGCTCGAATCGTTCGCCGGCCGGGCCCCGACCCTGGTCAAGGCGCAGTTCGCGGCGGCCAACGGAGCGAACCTGCTCCATGCCGGGATCGCCGCCCTCGTCCCCAACCTGCGGAGAAGCGCGGTCCCCCAGGGCCGGGACCTGCAGAAATCGCTCAACGAGTCCGCGCACGAAACCGTTCCTTCGCTGCAGGCCTCCGCCGGCAGCGGCGAAGAGCACCTGGCGGCGACCCTGGCGCGGCTGGAAGCGATGACGGCCGGCCGCGAGGACCCCGAATACCAGGCGGCGCTGGCCGAAGCGCGTGAGGCGGTCGCGGCGCTCGGCGGGGGAGAAGGCGCAAGCCTGAGCGAGGAACTGGCGGCGCTGCAGGCGGGCCTGATCGACGACCACAGGGAGGCGCAGCAGTTGACCTTCTGGCTGACCTCGACGATCAGCAGCCTCGAAAGGCTCGCCAAGGGCAGTCTCCGGCTGCGCGAAGGGCTCTTCCGCCTGGCGCGCGGAGCGAAGCGGATCCAGGCGGTCCTCGAGCAGCAGGTCGAGCGGGGGCAGGTCCTGCGCACCGGGCTGCCGCGGCTGACCGACGGGGCCGAACGGCTGGCGGCCGGAACGACGCGGATCGCCGGCGTGCTCGCACGGCTCCGCGACGGCCTCGGTGGCGGCTACCACCGCTCCTATCCGCTGCAGGCCGGGCTGAGGCGGGCGACCGTCCGGGTCAGCTCGACCAACCGGCGCCTGCGCAGCGGCCGCGCCCGCCTCCTGGGGTCCTCTCCTCGCATCTTCGACTCCGGCTACGTCGTCCTCTCGGCGCTCGACGGCTCGCGGCCACGAGCCCGCCAGGCCGCCGGCAGCGTCGTCGACCTCGAACACGGGGGCCAGGCGGCGACGATGCTGGTCTTCTCCCGCTACGACCTCAACTCGCCCGGCTCGATCGCGCTCAACCGCGCGCTCGCCCGCGACGCCGCGGCGATCGGCGACGACACCGACGCCACCGCCGCGGTCGCCGGCGGCCCCGCCACCCTCAACACCTACAGCCGCGTCGCCCGCGACCGCATCCCCATCGTCGTCGCCGCGATCTGCCTCGCCACCTTCCTCGTCCTCGTCCTGATCCTGCGAGCGCTGCCGCTGGCGGCCCTGGCGGTCGGCCTCAACCTGGCGACCGTCGGCGTCGCCTTCGGCGTCCTCACCGCGCTCACCTACCTGCCGGCGAGCTGGCCGCTCGGCGGCCACGCCTATATCGACGCGATCGGGGCGACGCTGATCTTCGGCGTCGTCTTCGGCCTCTCGATCGACTACGCGGTCTTCCTCCTGGTCCGGATGCGCGAGCACCGCGACGCGGGCGGCTCGCACGCCGAGTCGATCTCCTTCGGGCTCGAGAAGACCGCGCGGGTGATCACCGGCGCCGCGGCGATCATGATGGCCGTCTTCGTCGCCTTCGGCGGCTCCTCGATCGCCACCGTCAGCCAGCTCGGCGTCGGCCTGACGATCGCCGTCCTGCTCGACGCGACGGTGGTCCGCATCGTCCTCCTGCCGGCCCTGATGCTGCTGATCGGCGAGCGGGTCTGGTGGTTGCCGAGATCGCTGGCGCGGGCGCTGCCGCGGGTGGAGGTCTAGACGATCGCTTCCCACCTCATGCGCGATGCAAAACTGTACGACAGCACTTCTAATCAATAGGCCATCTCTGCCTGGGAATCAGAGGAGTTTCTCCACTTTCTCGGGCATCATTGCTGGAGAAGTCTACATTGACAGAGTATGTAATCCTGTCTATCTTTGCCAAGCCGCCGACTCCCCACACTGGTTCGGCGGGCACGCCCCTTCCCTGTGGGGCAAGACCGGGTGGGCGCCGGTGTTTTCCCCGATGCCGGCGCCCACCCCTTCCAGGCATGACCGAATCCATGAGCCCACCACTTTCGATGACGAAGGCTACGGACAAGCGGGAGCAGCTGATCGAAGCTGCCGTCGTCGAGACGGTGGAGGTCGGGTTGGGCTCTGTCTCGGTCAACAGCATCGCTCGCCGGGCGGGGCTGTCCCGAACGACCTTTTATTCGCTGTTCGCCGACAAGGAGGAGGCGGTCGAAGCCGCGTACCGGTGCCGCTTCGAGCGCTACCTGGATCAGCTTCTGCAGGTATGCGGGGCCCAACCCACCTGGCCGTTGAAGGTGAAGGTCGGGATCGGGGTCACCCTGGACATGGTCGCCGCCTCGCCGGTCGACGCGCAGTTCGTGATCGGGGAGGCGATGGCCGTCAGCGACGAGTTCCGCCTGCAGGTCCTCGACTCGCGCGATCGGCTGGCCGGGCTCCTCGTCGCCGGACGGACCGAGGCCCCGTACGGCGCCGAGCTCCCCGACCTCGTCGAGTCCGCCCTCATCGGCGGCATCTCCGGAGTGGTCTCGACTCAGTTGCGAGCCGGAGAGGCGAAGCACCTGCCGGCGCTGGCGCCGGAGCTCGTCGAGCTCGCACTCACCCCTTACCTCGGCCGGGAGGAAGCGGCGGAGGTGGCGCGTCGCCCGCGGCCGGGGTCAGGGGACCGATAGCCGGGCGGGCCGGCTGTTTTCAGCGGCTTTTCGGCGCCGAGGCGGAGATCAGCGAATCGACCAAGGTCTGCCGCAGGAGCCGGTGCAGCTCGCCGCGCTCGACGTCGCGCCGCTCGAGCCAGCGCAGCACCGCCCCCTCGACGAAGAAGATCCATCCCTGCAGCGCCGTTTCCAGCAGCGGCGTGCGCTCCACCTCCACGGGCGCGGCATCCCAGCTCGCAAGCGTGTCGATCAGCGCATTCAGGCGCAGCTGGCGGTTCCCTTCCAGGGTCGCCTCGATCTCGGGATCGCCGCCGCCGCGGCTGCGGAAGATCGCCATGTAGGCGGCGGCGTGCTCCTCGACGAAGTCGAGGAAGCGATCGAGGGCGGCGTCGAGCTGCTCGGCGGGGGGGAGAGAGGGGTCCGGCGAGGTCAGCTCGCCGAGCTCGCGCTCGCCGCGGCGCAGCGCCGCCAGGACGAAGTCCTTCTTGGTTGGAAAGTAGTGGTAGAGGAGGCCTTTGGAGACGCCGGCGGCGGCGGCGATCTCCTCGATCGAGACCTCGTCGTAGGCCCGTCGGCCAAGCAGCTCGGCGCCAGCGGCGAGCAACTGCTCGCGACGCGCTTCGCTGTTGAGGCGGGGTCGCTTGGCGGTTTTCACCCAGTCGAGACTAATTGTGATTGACCGGGAGTTCAACGACGTGATATCAATGGGCTCGTTATTGAACAAACGGTTAACAAGAACCCGGAGGGCGGCGACGGGTTGGCTTTCCTCGGGCTGGCGCGGCAGGCCGAGCTGCTGGCCGCCGGCGAGCTCGGAGCGGTCGAGCTGCTCGAGACGACCCTGCGGGGGATCGAGGCGTCCCAACCCTCGCTCAACGCCTTTCGCCTGCTGAGCCCGGAGGCGGCGAGAGCGGAAGCGATCGACGCGGAGCGACGCCTGGCCGCCGGCGAGCGGCTTCCGCTGCTGGGGGTGCCGATCGCGATCAAGGACGACATGGACCTGGCGGGGGAGCCCACCTCTTTCGGCTGCGACGGGGAGTTCGAGCCCTGTGACGAAGACGGCGAGGTGGCGCGCCGGCTGCGGGGCGCGGGCGCGGTGATCGTCGGCAAGACCAACACGCCGGAGATCGGCCAGTGGCCGTTCACCGAGGGCCCCGCCTTCGGCGCGACCCGCAACCCCTGGAGCCTCGACCACAGCCCCGGCGGCTCCTCGGGCGGCTCGGCGGCGGCGGTCGCGGCCGGGCTGCTGCCGGCCGCGGTCGGCTCCGACGGCGCCGGCTCGATTCGCATCCCGGCTGCCTGGACCCACCTGGTCGGGCTGAAGCCCCAGCGCGGCCGGGTCTCCACCTGGCCAGCCCCGCAGGCCTTCCACGGCCTGACCTCCTACGGTCCGCTGACCCGCTCGGTCGGCGACGCCGCCCTTCTGCTCGACGTGCTGGCCGGCAATGTCGCCGGCGACCTGCACCGGCCGCCGGCGCCGGAGGAGCCGTTCGCCGCGGCCGCGACGCGGGACCCCGGCCGCTTGCGAATCGCCCTCTCCCTCAACGTGCCGTTCAGCGGCTCGCCCGCCGAGCTCGACCCGGTGGTGGGGGAGGCGGTCGAAGGGGTCGCCGGAACGCTCGAATCCCTCGGACACGGGGTCGAGCTCGTCGACGTTCCCTACGGCCTCGCCCCCGGCGTCAGCATCATGCCCCGCTCGATGGTCGGCATTCGCGACTGGGCGGAGCGGGCGCCCGACCGCGACCGGCTCGACCCGCGCACCCATCACGCCGTCCGCCTCGGGCGCGCCTTCCGACCGCTGCTCGGCCTCTCCCGTCTCGCCGAAGCGGTTGCCCACCGACGGATCGGCGGCGTCTTCGGCCGCTTCGACGTGATCCTCGCTCCGACCACGGCCCAGCCCCCGCTGCCGATCGGCGCCTGCGAGGGCCTCGGCAGCTGGGAGACCGACAAGAGGATCGTCGCCGCCTGTCCCTATGCCTGGCCATGGAACGTCCTCGGCTGGCCCGGCCTCAACGTCCCCGCCGGGCTCACCCCCGCCGGTCTTCCCCTTGGGGCGCAGCTCCTGGGTCCCGCCAACAGCGAGGCGCGTCTTCTCGCGCTCGGCGCCCAGCTCGAGGGCGAGCGTCGCTGGCATCAATGGCGGCCGCCCGGGAGTCCGCAGCCTCCAGGTTAGCTTCACGGCCATGCGGCAGCCGCAGGGCCGGAAAGACCGCAGGTTGCGACAACTGCGACGGGTCCCGGTGGCTGCCTTACCGATGAAAACCGCCCCCGCGCCGCTGTCCAGCCGGGGGCATGGCACAGGAGGCAGGACTCCCATGCAAGACCAACCTAGTGCGGCACCGTCCCCGCGCGTCAGCAATATCGTCGAGGATCGGACCACGGAGGCTCTGGTCCTCGAGCAGATCCTCCTTCTCTATCCCGAGACCTTGACCCTCGACGAGCTGGTCCGGGAGGTGAACAAGGGGTCGGCTGGCTTTGCCCAACGCGACCAGGTGCACCGCGCCGTTCGCGAACTCTCCGCCGCAGGGCTCATTCAGCGTGTCGGTGCCCTCGTCCTCCCAACGCGGGCGGCCTGCTACTTCGCCGACATCGGCGTCGCCTTCTGAGGCAAGCCGCAGGCGGCTCGGAGGGGACGGCCAGTTGCTGAAAACTCGTTGAGCGCTAATTTGGAACGTGGCAAGGCTGGGAGGGCCGGCACACTGGGTCTGAACGGTGCCGGTCCTCCCCTCCAGTCCATGAGGTTACCTCTAGATGATCGGAATCGATCATCCATAGCATCGGCGAGGGGGTACGGTGGAGGCGATGGAGACGGTCCTGGTCAGCGGCGGGTCGGGCTTCCTCGGAGGGCGCTGCGTGGTCGAGCTGCTGCGCCGCGGCTACGCGGTGCGGACGACCGTGCGGGATCTCGCCAAGGAGGGGGAAGTGCGGGCGCGGGTCGGGTCCGAGGTCGACCCGGGCGACCGGCTCGCGGTGCTGGCGGCGGACCTGCGCTCCGACGAGGGCTGGGCGGAGGCGGTCGCGGGCTGCGAGTACGTCCTCCACGTCGCCTCGCCGTTCCCGGCGGCGCAGCCGAAGGACCCCGACGAGCTGATCGTGCCGGCGCGGGAGGGGACGCTCCGGGTGCTGCGGGCGGCGCTGGACGCCGGCGTCCGTCGTGTCGTCGTCACCTCCTCGGTGGCGGCGGTCCGCGGCAGCGTCGACTCCGCCCCGGCGCCGCTCACCGAGGCGGACTGGTCGGACCCCGACGACTCCAAGCTGACCCCGTATGCCCGTTCGAAGACGATCGCCGAGCGGGCGGCCTGGGACCTGGTGCGGGAGCGGGGAGAGGAGAGGAAGCTGGCGGCGGTCAACCCCGGCGCGATCCTCGGCCCGGTCCTCGGCAGCGAGCGCTCCTTTTCCCTGGCGCTCGTCGAGCGGCTGCTGAAGGGAATGCCGGGGACGCCGCGGATCGGCTTCAGCGTCGTCGACGTGCGCGACGTCGCCGAGCTGCACATCCTCGCGATGACCGCCGAGGAGGCCGGCGGCGAGCGCTACCTCGCGGTCGCCCGCTTCCAGTGGATGGCCGACGTCGCCGCGGTCCTGCGCGAGCGCCTCGGGCCGGAGGCGGCGAAGGTGCCGAAGCGCTCGATTCCCGACCTGCTGGTACGGGGGATGGCGCTGTTCGACCCCGCCGCCCGCTCGGTCGTCGGACAGCTCGGTCACCGGGTCGAGCTCTCCAACGCGAAGGCGCGGGCGCTGGGCTGGGAGCCGCGCCCGGTCGAGGAGACGATCGTCGATTGCGGCAGGAGCCTGGCGCGATGAGGATGCGGGCGGCGGTGCTGGAGCGCTTCGGCGAGCCGCTCGCGGTGCAGGAGGTCGAGTTGGCCGAGCCGCAAGCCGGCGAGGTGCTGGTCCGCCTGCACGCCTGCGGCGTCTGCCACACCGACCTCTACACCGCCTCCGGCGCCGACCCGTCCGGCTACGCGCCGACCGTGCTCGGCCACGAGGGCGCCGGCGTCGTCGAGGCGGTCGGGCCGGACGTTGCCGCGCTTGGGCCGGGCGACCACGTCGTCACCCTCTTCTCGCCCCAGTGCCGCGAGTGCGTCCACTGCCTCGACCCGCGCACCAACCTCTGCCTGGCGATCCGCGAGGAGCAGAACCAGGGACACCTGCCCGACGGCACGACGCGGATCTCCCGCGACGGCGAGGCGGTCCGCCACTTCATGGGCTGCTCGACCTTCGCCGAGTACACGGTGATGCCGGAGATCGCGCTGGCGAAGGTCAGCCCGGAGGCCCCGTTCGAGCACGCCTGCCTCTTCGCCTGCGGGCTCTCGACCGGGCTCGGCGCCGCGATCAACACCGCCGCCGTGCGGCCCGGCAGCAGCTGCGCCGTCTTCGGCGCCGGCATGGTCGGGCTCGGGGCGGTCGCCGGCTGCCGCCTGCAGGGGGCCGAGCGGATCATCTGCGTCGACCTTTCGCCGCAGCGGCTCGAGCTGGCCCGCGGCCAGGGCGCGACCGACCTGATCGAGGGCGGGGAGGAGGCGGTCGAGCGGATCCTCGAGCTGACCGACGGCTTCGGCGCCGACTTCACCTTCGAGGCGACCGGCAACGTCGCGGTGATGCGCCAGGCGGTCGAGGCGGCGCGGATGGGCTGGGGGCTCTGCACCGTCGCCGGAGTCGCCGGCAGGGGGGAGACCCTCGACGTCGTCCCCCGCCTGCTGATCACCGGCCGCCGCATCGCCGGCTCCTCCTTCGGCGGCGTCAAGGGTCGCGACCAGGTCCCGGTCCTGGTCGAGCGCTACCTGGCCGGCGAGATCGACCTCGACCCGTTCGTCTCACACCGGATCGGGCTCGACGAAGTCAACCGCGGCTTCGAGCTGATGGAGGCCCAGGACGGGATCCGCAGCGTGATCGAGTTTTCGTAATCGCCGAACAAGGGCCGCCACGTGGCGGCCCGTGGACTTGTTCCTCGAATCGACCGCGGATTACGAGAAGGTCAGGTTCTGCCCGCCTCCGTTCTCGAGAAGGAAGGTCATTTTCAGTTTGCCGCTGCTCGGGCAGAGGAAGCCGCCCCGGATCTTGGTGGAGCCGCTGCCGGGCTGGGTGTTGTGGACTGTCAGATCGGCCTGGCCCCCGCCTGTTGCGTAGTTGCCCGTGATGCTGTTTGTGCTTTCGTATTCGCATTCACCGGCTGTTGTCGAGCCGATGAGGTACTTGACCTTGTTTGCCGCGCCGGCGCAGCTGCCGCCCGAGACCCAGAATTCGTCTGTTGCCATCGTCGGATCCGACCTGTAGCACAGAGGCAGGTTCGTCACTGTGATGTAGGCGTTGCCGAAGGTCCCTGTGCACTCTTTGAGGCCATTGTGTGAGTGGACCGAACCGGTGCCGGAGTATTCGGCGCCGGTGAGTTCGATCTTGACGCTGCCACCTGCGTTTTCCTTCACTTCGCCTCCCATCGTGGCGTTGGAGCAAGTGACGAGGGTGCCCCCGGCTGTGGTCTGGAATTCAGTGTTGGTGCCTGTGCCGAAGACTTCTCCGCCCACGGGAACCCCGCCTCCATTTGTGAGGTCCGGTTCGTTGGTAGCCGAGGCGGTCGCCGGCAGGGCGAACGCCGCGAGCGCCATTAAGGCCATGCAGGCAGTGATGAAATTCTTCATGAGACAGTTCCCTCCTTTTTGCTCCAGTTGAAGGCCGGAGCTCTCTCCCTCCGAGGCTCTTGCTGTTTGGACTGTGTCTCGGGGGCTTCATGTTCGCCCGGAGGGGCGAACGTCGATAGTCAGGCCTATACCGACGTATTCGTGACGTCAAGCCAAATCTGGGCTCGAATGCGATCTTCTTTCGAAGATCACCGCCGAGACGCTGTCCTCTCGCCGTGTAATGCCTGAAAAAGAGCCCCTTTTCGGCTATGCAAAGGTGACATCGGCGTTTGGCCAAAGTTGGCACATCAGCTTCGGTGACAAATGTCACTGGTTGCCGACCGTAGGCGAAATCAGGTCCTGGAAGGCGAAGCCGTCGCGCGTCACCGCCTCGCCCAGCTCGACCTCGATCGGTCCCGTGAAGATCGGGCCGGCGTGGACGAAGGTGTGGAACTCGCCGTTCTCACCGCAGGGGTCGACTCCCGCGGGCAGGTCCGCCAGCAGCGCCTCGTCGAACGGCCGGCCGACGAAGGAGGGATCGAGCTGGGAGGGGTCGACGCAGACGAGGGTCGCCTCGAAACCGGACTCGACGAACTCGCGCGCGAGGGCGGCGGTGTCCCGGCCCCAGAGCGGGAAGAGCGCGGTTCGGCCGACGGCCGCCAGACGCTCCTCCCGGTAGGAGCGAACGTCGGCGAGGAAGAGGTCGGCGAAGGCGATCGTGCTCGCCCGGTCGAGGGGAGGGCTGGCGAGCGCCTCCGCCATACGCTCTTCGTAGACCTCGTTGACGCAGGCGACGGGGATGCCGATCTCCACCAGCTCGATTCCCGTCGCCCGTGCCTGCGCCCGCAGCAACTCGCCACGCACCGCGTGCATGCTGATCCGGTCGTAGTTCTCGGTGAGCGTGGTCAGCAGCGCGATCGGCTCGACGCCCAGCTCCTCCCGCAGCGCCCACAGCGCCAGCGCCGAGTCCTTGCCGCCGCTCCAGGAGAGGGCTACGGCGCCCCTGTCCTCGGCCATCAGCGTGCCCGCTTCGAAGAGCCTTCACCCGATGCGGGCGCGCCTTGACCCGATCCCCCAGGGCGTTGTCCGCTCTCGAACACTGGTTTGCAGGTGCTCGGCATCTGGGTCTCCTTCAGGTATGGTCGAAAAGTGCTGTCTATTTGGACGGCCAGCCAGCTCCGGGTCGAGCGACGGCGAGGTGCCTCCGCGGCAGGGGCCCCCGGACGATCCCAGGAGGAAAGCATCATGAATTGGAGGCGCATCTCAGCAGTTCTCTGCGTGGCGGCGCTCTGCGCTGCCTTTGCCAGTCAGGCTCTCGCTACCAGGTACGTGGCGCTGGGGGACTCGTACTCGTCGGGCACGGGGACCCGCACGTTCTACGAATCCAATTGCCAGCGATCGGTCTACGCCTACCCGTACCTGCTGCACAACGCCCACCCGACCTGGACGTTCGTGAACGCAACCTGCTCGGGGGCGAAGACGGGCGACGTCCTCAACACCCAGGCGAACAGCCTCACCTCCGACACCAACTGGGTCACCTACACGATCGGCGGCAACGACGCCGGCTTCTCGACCGTGATCACCACTTGCGCGCAGCCGTCCTGGGCTTCCGACTGCAACGGTGCGATCAACACCGCCCAGTCCTACATCCAGAACACGCTGCCGGGCCGGCTCGACCTGGTCAACAACAAGATCAAGGAAAGGTCGCCGAGTGCGAAAGTGGTCGTGCTCGACTACCCGCGTCTCTTCAACGGCGAAGACTGCAACGCCCTGACCTGGTTCAGCCCCAGTGAGGAGACGCGGCTGAACGAAACCGCCGACATGTTGAAGAACGTGATCAGCGCCGCGGCGACGCGGGCGGGGTCGAACTTCAGCTTCGGCAACGTGATCCCGGCGTTCCTCGGCCATGCCGTATGCGACGGCGGCGGTGGCTCCTCGACGGAGTGGATCAACGGCCTCTCGAACCCGGTGGGCGAAAGCTACCACCCGAAGGTCACAGGTCACGCCGACGGCTACTACCCGGTGGTTCACGAAATCACGGGCTGAATCGCCGACTCACCACTCGCCGGCGCGGGCTGCTCTCAGCGGTCTATGTCCGCGTCGGCGTCTTGGTGGGGGTCGACTCCTTTTCGGTGGCGGAGGGGCTGGAGCGCATGGTGAGCGGCTGGAGTTCCCGACTAGGTGCTCACCGCCGCTCCTGCTCCCGCGGCGTCCACCACCTTTCCCGCCAGGTGCCCCGGGACTTCCTCATAGCGCTCGAACTCGAGGGTGTAGTCGGCGCGGCCGCCGGAGATGGAGCGGAGGTCGGGGGCGAAGTCGAGGACCTCGGACATCGGGGCCTCGGCGCGGATCTCGGTGGCAGAGCCCTTGGCGTCCATGCCGAGGGGGTGGCCGCGGCGGGAGTTGAGGTCGCCGATGACGTCGCCGACGCAGTCGTCGGGACAGCTGATCGTGAGCTTGACGATCGGCTCGAGGAGGACGGGGTCGGCCTCTTCCATCGCCTGCTTGAAGGCCATCGCGCCGGCCAGTTTGAAAGCGAGTTCCGAGGAGTCGGTGTCGTGGTGCTTGCCGTCGACGAGGCGGACGCGGACGTCCTTGACCGGGTAGCCGGCGATGGTGCCGTGCTGCATCGCTTCGGCGACGCCCTTCTCGACCGCGGGGATGAAGCCGCCGGGGATCGCCGCGCCCTTGATCTTGTTGACGAACTCGAGGCCGCCGCCGTCTTCGCCGGGCTCGATCTCGATCGCGCAGTCGGCGAACTGGCCTTTGCCACCGGTCTGCTTCTTGTAGCGGGCGTGGGCCGAGGCCGGCTGGCGGATCGTCTCCTGGTAGGGCACCCGCGGCGGGTGCAGCTCGATCTCCGCCCCGAAGCGGCTCTTCATCCGCTCGACCAGCACCTCGACGTGGACCTGGGTCAGCCCGGCGATTATCTGCTCGCCGGTCTGCGGGTCACGGTGGACGTCGAGGGTCGGGTCCTCCTCGCTCAGCCGCCGCACCGCGGTCGCGGCCTTGTCCTCGTCACCCTTCGTCTTCGCCTCATAGGAGAACGCCATCACCGGCGCCGGCAGCTCGAGCGGCGGGAACGAGACGGCGCCCTGGCCGTCGCAGAGCACGTCGCCGGCCCGGGTCTCCTTCAGCTTCGCAATCGCCCCGATGTCGCCGGCCCCCAGCTCGGAGACCGGCTTCAGGTCTTTTCCCAGCGGCTGGCCGAGCTGGCCGATGCGCTCCTTCTCGTTGCGGGTGACGTTCTGCACCTGCGAGTCCGAGCGCAGGGTGCCGCTGCAGACGCGGAACAGGTTGATCCGGCCGGCGTAGGGGTCGGCGGTCGTCTTGAAGACGTAGGCGACCAGCGGACCGTCCTCGTCGGGGGCGACCTCGGTCGCGGTGCCGTCGCCGTCGAGCGCCGCCAGGGCGCCGCGCATCTTCGGCGAGGGCAGGTCCTCGACCAGCGCCTCGAGCAGCCGGTTGGTCCCGAGGTTCTGGGTCGCGACCCCGCAGGTGACGGGGAAGAGGTGCCCCTCGGTGACGCCGCGCTTCAGCGTGGTGACGATCTTTTCGTGGTCGATCTCCTCGCCTTCGAGGTAGCGCTCCATCAGCTCGTCGGAGTTCTCGGCGACCTCGTCCATCAGCTTCTCCCGGTACTCCTCGGCCCGCGGGCGCAGCTCGTCGGGGATCTCCGCCCGCTCGGCGCTGCCGCGCTCGCTCCCCGTGTAGACCCAGGCCTCCATGTCGATCAGGTCGACGACGCCGCGCACCTCCTGCTCGGCGCCGATCGGGATCTCGGTCGCCACCACGTGCGGGCCGAAGGCGGCCTTGAGCGAGTCGAGCGCGGCGAAGAAGTCGGCCCGCTCGCGGTCGAGCATGTTGACGAAGACGAGGCGGGAGAGGCCCTCGGCGTCGGCGCGCCGCCAGAGGCGCTCGGTCTGGACCTCGACGCCGGCGACGGCGTTGACCACGACCACGGCCGAGTCGGCGACCCGCAGCGCCGCGGCGGCGTCGGCGACGAAGCTCGGGTCGCCGGGGGTGTCGATCAGGTTGATCTCGCGATCGTCGTAGGGAAAGCAGGAGACGCAGGCGTTGATCGAGAGCCCGCGCGCCTTCTCGTCCTCCTCGTGGTCGGAGACGGTCGAGCCGTCATCCACTTTGCCGAGCCGCTTGACCGCCCCCGCCTCGAACAGCATCGCCTCGTGCAGGCTCGTCTTCCCAGAGCCGCGATGACCGATCAGCGCGACGTTGCGGATCCGATCTGCAGCCTTGTGAGGCATGAAACGAAGGTAACACCGGGTGCAAGGGGCGTCTACTGCCCTTCCGAACTTTTGGGGTCATAGCCCCCGCGATCTCGGAGGGGTGAATTTCGGGAGGCTCCGGGCGCGGCTCCCCGCACCCTCACCTGCTCAGTGAGGGTGCAGGGAGCCGCGCAGATGCGTCACCGTCTTCTTGAGAATTGTTTCCACGTGGCGAGGTTCGTGCTTGACCTGCCAGTGGGAGAACCGGAGTGGGGTGAGGCCGGCGGCGGTGTGCTCCTGGAAGCGCAGCGCGTCCCGGGTCTGGGCGGCGGGGGTGCGGTGGTAGCGCCAGCCGTCGGTCTCGACCACGAGGCCGAGATCGGGCCAGAAGAAGTCGACCTCGAACTCGCTGAGCTTCACTTTCGTCAGCGGCGTGGGAAGGCCGGCCGCTGCGGCCAGCGGGCGGAAGAGGAGTTCCAGTTCGTCGTCGGAGAGGCGGAAGGTGTGCTTGTCGAGGATCGCTCGAAGGGGGCGGACGCCGGGCTCGCCCGGGTGGGCGTCGAGGGCCTTGCGCAGGGCGTCGGGGTCGATCACGTCGCGCTTGTCGGCCTCGTTTATCGAGCGCTCGAGGGCCTTCGGCCCCGAAACCGTCGCAAGATCTAGGAACGTCTGTACTGGCTGGGTAAGGGGGATGTTCTGGCGTTTGGTGATGGCGCTGGCAGGGAGGGAGGGGCGACGGTGGCAGCGGACTCCCGGGAGGCGTGCTTCCGAGGTGCGCCGGACACTGACGTCGATGCAGTCCGCGTGCTCCTTGCCGAACCCCCAGAGCGCGGCGGCGCTGCGGTGGCTCAGCGCCGCACCTGGTCCACAGGCGAGGACGGCGGCCATCCAGCGTCCCTCGCGGCTCAGGTGTCGGCGACCGACTGCGTAGACACCACGCGCAATCAGGTGCAGGCGTCCCGTACGAATGCGATGCTCGATCGCGCTCTTGGTGAACCCGAGCGCCAATAACTGCTCGCGCGCCACCACTCCGTGCTGTCGCCGAACCAACTCCCACGCCGCCGCGCTTCGCCTCTCCGAGATTGACCCCGCCATAGCGAGGTCAAGTTCGGAGTCGCTGAGTCTCGCCCCCCTTACCCAGCCTTATTCGCTGGGAGAAGCCGCAGCGACCGCGGTTAGATCCCGACGCGCTCGGTGAACGGCGAGTCGAACACGCCGGAGGCGTTGAGCTCTTTCTCCGCCGCCAGCCATTTGTCCCACGCCGGGTAGAGCTGAGCCACCCGTTCGGGCGTGAGGGTGTTGTACTGGCCCCAGTGGGGGCGGGCGCCGAGGTCCTCCAGGCGGTGCTCGTAGCCCTCCAGCAGGGTGTAGCCGCCGCGGCTTTCGGTGACCATGATCAGCTCGATCATCATCGTCGGCTGGCCGTGCATCATCGAGGCGTAGGCGCTGGAGGGGCCGGTGAAGCGGAGGGAGAACGGCGAGCTGTGGAAGAGGCCCTCCTCGGCGCGGACGGCAGCGATCTCGAGGAGGCGGTCGACCGCCTCGACGTGGCGGCCGTCGACCGCGATCCCCAGCTCCATCGAGTAGGCGGGCAGGTGGTTGGCCTCGCCGATGTTGAAGACCCTGTAGGAGCGGTCGGCGAAGCCGTCGTCGCACATGTCCTTCAGCACCGAGTCGAACCGCTTGGTCATCAGGCGGGGGAAGTGACGGGCGAGGAAGCGGACGATTGACCCGGTGAGCGGCAGCGAGGACTCCAGTTCGGTGAGGAAGTGGCGTTCGAGCTTGTCCTGGGGCGTCCCCTCGGGCGGCTCCGGGCACTCGCTGCGGCGCGTGACCAGCAGCCGGTGCCGGCCGTCCGAGCCCGCATAGGGGTTGACGAAGAGCTCGTAGTGGTCCGGCCCCGCCAGCACCCCCTCGGGGGTCAGCGTCTCGCGCACCTGCTCCCAGGTGCTGAGCGTGCGCACCTCGTTCAGCCAGAAGCGCTCCCGCACCTCGATCAGCACCGAGTGGACGAGGCCGAGGGTGCCGAGCCCGCAGATCGCCGCGTGGAAGAGCGTGTCGTCCTGGACCAGCTCGATCGCCGGTCCGTCGTCGCCCCCGAGCGGCCCCGGGTTCGCGAGCGTCGGCCCGTCGGCCGGCTCCAGCCGCAGGACCCTGCCGCCGCTGGCGACGACGTCGAGCGAGCGGACGAGGTCGGGGAAGGGGCCGTAGGCGAGGCCCGAGCCGTGGGTCGAGGTGGAGACGACGCCGGCGAGCGTCTGCGCGTCGTAGCCGCCCATGTTGGGCAGCCCGAGCCCCATCTCCCAGAGCCGGTCGTTGAGGACGTGGATCGGGGTGCCGCCGAGCACGCGGACGAGCCCTCGCTCCCTTGCCGCCTCGTTCAGCGGCTCGCCCTCGACGTCGCTGACGCCGCTGAGGTCTCGCGGGTCGAGCAGGAAGCCTTCGGTGAGGGCGACGTCGGACCAGGAGTGTCCGGTGCCGGTCATCCGGATCGTCTCTTCCTCCGCTTCGGCCCGCCGCACCAGCTCGACCAGCTCGGCGAGCGAGCCCGGCCTGAAGATCACCCGCGGGTGGCAGGTCTGGTTGCCGGTGTGGTTGTGCCAGGTCGGGCTCAACCGATTTCCTCGACCAGCCGCGCCACGCCGCGCTCGGCCAGGGCGGCGATCGTCTTCGACGGGTTGACGCCGAGCGAGGTGGGGACGATCGAGCCGTCGAGCACGTGCAGGCCGGGGTAGCCGTGGACGTGGCCGGCGTCGTCGACGACGCCGTGCCGGGGGTCGTCGGCCATCGGGCAGCCGCCGAGCGGGTGGACGGTCGTGAACTTGCCGAGCGGACCGCCGTCGAGCGCGTAGAACGGCTCCGCATCGCTTCCTGTCGCCAGTTCGTTTGCCGTCCGCTCCAGGTCTGTGAAGAGCTTTGTGCTCGCCTCTTTGCTCCAGCGGATGTCGAAGCGCTTGAAGAGCGGCGTCAGGCGCATCTGCCCGTCGGCGGCATCGCGGCCGATCATCAGGAAGATCAGCGAGCCGGGGTTGGAGGATTCCGGCCGCGCCGGAGCGTCCCGCGGGCGCAGCGGCCGGTCGCTCCAGCCGAGCTGCACGAGCCAGTCGCGCAGCCGCAACAGGGCCCGACGCCAGCCCTTGATCACGTTGACCTCGCGGGCGACGTCGAGCAGGAAGTCGAAGTTCGCCGGCAGGCCGCCGTCGGCGACCATCAGGTTGCGCTCCGGGTAGAGCAGCCTGCTGGTCATCGTCGGGCCGTAGTCGTTGCGGGCACCGCGGACGTCGGCGGCGGCCGGGTCGAAGGCCATCCCCAGGGCGTCGCCGTTGCCGGAGAAGCGGCTGCCGATGGCGGGGGAGAGGCCCGGCAGCCGCTTGCGGTTGGTGAGCAGGAGGCGGGAAGAGCCGAGGGTGCCGGCGCCCAGCACGACTCGCGGCGCTTCGACGCTGCCGTCGTCGCCGTCGCCGAGGTGCTCGAAGGCGACGGTCCAGTTGCCGCCCCTGGCGGCCGGCGGCTCGATCCGCCGCACCAGGTGCAGCGGCCGCACCTCGGCGCCGTGGGCTTCGGCCCGGGCGACGTAGGTGATGTCGACGGTGTTCCGGGCGTTGACCGGGCAGCCGAGGTCGCAGAGCCCGAGGTTTTCGCAGCCCTTCTGGCGCACGCCGCTGAACGGGTGCTCGCGCTCCTCGCCGAAGTGGACGGCGAGCGGCAGCAGCTCCGCCTCGCGGTCGACGTGGCGGCCGGCGGCGGCGAAGGAGGCGACCTTGGGCAGGGCCGGATCGGCGGGCGTCGGCACCGGCTGCAGCGCTTCCTCGGTGCGGTCGTACCAGGGTTCGAGCTCCTGCCGGGAGATCGCCGCCGGCCAGTCTGCCGCGAAGACCTCCGGGTCGGCGCGCAGCTGGACGTTCGCGTAGACGAGGGAGCCGCCGCCGACCCCGGCGGCGGTGATCACCGAGACGTCCTTCATCATGCGGACGTCGAACATCCCCCCCGGGTTGAGCCGCTCGTGCCAGATCGCCGACGGCGCTTCACCGGGCTCGGAGATGAAGTCCTCGGGCTTGAAGCGGCGGCCGCGCTCGAGCAGGCAGACCCGCTTGCCCGCTTCGGCGAGGCGGCAGGCGGCGATTCCGCCCCCGAACCCGGACCCGACCACCACGACGTCGTAAGCGCTGTTCATCATGAATGCCTCAAGCGTCTTCTACCACAGCGGGATACCGCTGAGTACCCAAAGGTTCGGATCCGACTCGGTTGAATGTGGGGGTGCCTCGACCTTCGAAAGCGCAGGCAGCGCCCGCTCCCCTGCGAGCGGTCACCTTCGATTTCTGCACGATCGCGCAGGTTCCGCCCGGGACGATGCCCGAGGCGCGTCGGCGCGCGGTCGCGGCGGCCTGCGAGGAGGGCGGGCTCGACGTCGGCTCGGAGCCATTGGCGGCCGCCCTCGACCAAGTCCGGTTGCGCTGGGAGCGCTCCTGGGCGGAAGGCGTCCACCTGCATCCGCGGGAGGGGGCGGAGGCGTTGGTGCGGGCGTTGGGAGTGGAGGAGGGCGGCAGCGGCCTGGTCGCGGAGGCGTTCCTCGGCGCTATCCGTGAGGTCGAGCTGGAACTGGCGCCCGGCATCGGACCGGCGCTGGAGGCTCTGGGCGAACGGGTCCGGATCGGGATCGTCTGCGACGTCGGCTTCAGCGGCGGCGCCCTGCTGCGCGACCTGCTCGCCCGTGAAGGATTGCTCGGTCACTTCGACGGCTGGTCCTTCTCCGACGAAACCGGCCATTACAAGCCGGCGCCGCAGGCTTTCGAAGCCGCTCTCCGTTCCCTGGGAGCGCGACCGGAGGAGGCGATGCACGTGGGCGACCTGCGCCGCACCGACGTCGCCGGCGCCGCCGCGCTCGGCATGAGGACCGTTCGCTACCGCGGCCTGCAGGACGATGGCGACGACGGCGGGATGGAGGCCGACTTCGTCGTCGACAGTCACCTGGAGCTGATCACGCTGATCGAGTAGACGGCGATCTCCCTCGACGCGTCCTTGGCGCGGAAGCGGCGATCGACCGCGAGGACTACATTTCCCCGGCGTGGCCGAGCTGATCCTCTACGCGATTCCGGCCTTCGTCCTGCTGCTCGTCGTCGAGCTGCTCTCGTTCAGGTACGCGCGCGACGACGACCTGGTCGGCTACGAGGCGCGGGACACGCGGACCAGCCTGACGATGGGCGGCGGCAACGTCGCCATCAACGCGGCCTGGAAGCTGGCCGTGATCGCGATCTATGCCGGGCTCTACGAGCTGACGCCGCTGCGGATGCCGGCGGACGAGTGGTGGACCTACGTCCTCCTCTTCTTCGCCGACGACCTCGCCTACTACTGGTTCCACCGCATCCACCACGAGGTGCGGGTCTTTTGGGCGAGCCACGTCGTCCACCACTCCTCCGAGCACTACAACCTCTCGACCGCGCTGCGGCAGACTTGGACGCCGATGACGGCGCTGCCGTTCTGGGCGCCGCTGGCGCTGCTCGGCTTCGCCCCCTGGATGATCCTCACCCAGCAGGCGGTCAGCCTCATCTACCAGTTCTGGATCCACACCGAGCGGGTGAAGAAGATGCCCCGCTGGTTCGAGCTCGTCTTCAACACGCCCTCGCACCACCGCGTCCACCACGGCGCCAACGAGGTCTACCTCGACCGCAACTACGGTGGCATCCTGATCGTCTGGGACCGCCTCTTCGGCAGCTTCCAGGGCGAAACCGAGCGTCCTCGCTACGGCCTGACCAGGAACATCCGCACCTTCCGCCCGACCCGCGTCGCCTTCCACGAGTTCGCCGCGATCTGGCAGGACGTGCGCGCGGCCACCAGCTGGCGCCACCGGCTCGGCTACCTCTTCCGGGGCCCGGGATGGTCACCCGACGGCAGGGGCGGCGGCACCCGGGGTTAGTGGAGAAACCCCTGTGGATCGGCTATTCATCAGCCGTTCTGCCACCGAGAGAAGGGAAGGTCACGGTGCTCTCATCGCCGTCGCGGTCAACCTCGGTCCCGGCGACAGCGCCTCGGCCCTGATCCGCGTCGTCGAGGCAGGCAACTTCCAGGTTCGTGCCGTTTCCCTTCGAAGCCTGCGCCAGGCCGGGCCACAGCAACCTCTCGATCGGCGCGGTGAAACGCGAAAAACCTCACGTTTAGGCCGATTGGGGGTTGCCCTGCATCTCGGTCCCGACTAACGTGATCCTGTCCGGCGAGGAGAGGTGGAGCGCCGGGCCTTTGCCTTCCCGAGGAGCCTCGCCTGTACGCGTCCGCGCGTAAAGGAGGTTGCGATGAGCGCAGCGGAGAACAAGCAGCGGGCCGAAGCCGCCTATGAAGCGTTCAGCGAAGGCGACGCCGCTGGAGCGATGGCGAACATGGATGACGGGGTCGTCTGGACGGTGGGTGGCGACAGCTCACTGACCGGCACCTATAGAGGGAAAGAAGAGATCGGCGAACTCTGGGCCAAAATGGCCGAGAAAGGGGTCAAAACGGAACCCCACGATTTCATTGCCGACGCCGACAAGGTCGTGGTCCTGACGACCGCCAGCCTCGGCGGCGAGAGCGCCGAGGCCGCCGACGTCCTTACCTTCAACCAAGAAGGCAAGCTGATTGCCTTCGAACAGATCGGCGATCCCGCGATCGGGAATCGCGTCTTCGCCCGCTAAGGCTCCACCCGAAGGGGCCGCGCGTCCAGTGTCGCTTTTGTC
>JBIOWB010000143.1:0-74529 GCA_044868125.1 Solirubrobacterales bacterium | reverse complement strand
CCCTGCGTCGGACGGTTGCCTCTACCTGGTCTCGACGGGGAGGAGCGACGACGACTCCTATTTCCTCGACGCGTCGGTGGACGGCGGCGACGTCTTCATCTCCACCCGTCAGAGTCTGCTGCCGGGCGACGAAGACGAACGCTATGACGTCTATGACGCGCGGGTTGGCGGTGGCTTTCCCCCTCCACCGCCGCCACCGCCGGCCTGCGCCGGAGAAGCGTGCCGCCCGGCTGAGGTCGCTCCGGGCAGCAGCTTCCCGGCCAGCGCCGGCTTCATCGGCGACGGAAATGCCGGGCCCGGCAGCCCGCGGGACTGCGGCCGCAGGCAGATTCGTCGCGGCAAGCGCTGCGTGTCCAAGGCCAAGCTCGCCCGGCGGATCTGCCGGGAGAAAAGCGGGGCCGCGAAGAGGCGCTGCATCCGAAGCCAGACCAGGCGCCTGGCACTGGAGCAGGAGCGAGAGCAGCGACGAATCCGCACGACCCGGAGGGGGGCACGATGATCGGGCTCGAGAGAAGCCGCCGCCGTGGCCTGCTCGGCATCCTTGTCCTTGCGGCGATTCTCGGCTGCGCCTTCGCGGCGCCCGCATCGGCCGCGACTCCCGCGCCGGCGTGGAGCATCCGCTCGCTCGCGGTCCCGACCAACTTCAAACCCGGCGACGAAAGCGGCCTCTATCAGTACGAAGTGATGATCGTGAACGGCGGCGCCGCCGCCACCGACCGCAGCCCGATCACGCTGACCGACACGCTGCCCGCCGGACTGACGATCAAAGCGGTCGGGTTGCTGCTATCGACCGAATCGGGAGAAGCCGATTTCTCCTCGTCCCTGTGTGTGACCGAAAAACCGGGCGCTTCGGAAATCGTGCGCTGCACGATCCCCGAAGAAGTCGCGGGCGCCCCCGATCCCACTCTTTTGGGACCGAGCGAGGCGCTGCGCCTGGTGGTCCGGGTCTCGACGCCGGCCGCAGCCGCGGGGACCACGCTCACGAACCTCGCCCAGGTGCAGGGTGGAGGCGCGCCTGCCGCCTCTACCGTCTCCCACAACCAGGCCAGTTCCGTGCCGGCCTCTTCGGGCTTCATGCATTTCAGCGCCGATCTCCTTGGCGCCGACGGCTTGCCGACTCGGCAGGCGGGATCCCACCCATACCAGTACAGGACCAGCTTCGCGGTGAACACGGAGGATGCGCCATTTGCCACCGAGGCGCAATTCTTCAATCCGGCCGGGGGCGACGTCAAGGACGTCCGCGTGGCGCTGCCGCCGGGCCTGGTCGGAAACCCGACGGCAATCTCGCGCTGCACCGCTCGGCAGTTCAACACCACCCATGCGATCCAGCCGTTTGGCTCGGTTGTGACGGTCAACGAGTGTCCGGACGGCTCTGCCGTCGGGCTGGTCCTCGTGCAGCAGCTGGAAGGCAGGGGGCGGACGCTTCCGGTCCCGCTCTACAACCTCGTGCCGCCGAACGGGATGCCGGCTCAACTCGGCTTCCAGGTCCTGGGGGCGCCCTTTTACGTCGATACGTCGCTGCGGACCGGCGAGGACTACGGGATCACCGCATCGCTGCGCAACACGACCCAGATCCAGCGGGTGACCGCGGCAGATGTGGTCGTGTGGGGAGTGCCGTCGCACCCGAGCCACAACCCGTTGCGCGGCAGCTGCCTCAACTCCAGCGGCGGAAGACCCATGTCCCTCGGCAGCTGCCCGGCCGGCCTGGTGGTGGAGCCGTTCATGAGACTGCCGACCTCCTGCGATTCGCAGCTCAGCACGCTGATGAGCTTCGACACCTGGACCAGCCCGGGCTCCTTTGCGAGCGCAGCCTCGACCGAACCGGCTCCGCTCAACTGCGCGCCGCTCGACTTCAGTCCGACGATCTCGGCGATACCGCAAGTTTCGGCTGCGGACAGCCCGACCGGCCTGCGCTTCAACCTGCACTTGCCGCAGAACAGCGATCCGAACCTGTTGGCGGAGGCTGACCTGCGCGAGGCGGTGGTCACCCTGCCCGAGGGGGTCAGCGTCAACCCCGCCTCGGCCAACGGACTTGCGGCCTGCCGCCCGGCACAGATCGCGCTGAACGCCTCGCAGCCAGCCCAATGCCCAGATGCCTCGAAGATCGGCTCGGTCGAAATCCACACGCCGCTGGTCGACCATCCCGTCAAGGGGGCCGTCTACGTCGCCAGCCAGAACGACAACCCGTTCAACTCGCTGCTGGCGATCTACATCGCCGTCGATGATCCTGAGACCGGTGTCGTGGTAAAGCTGGCGGGCCACGTCGTGCCCGATCCGAGCACCGGCCGGCTGACGACTCGCTTCGACGACAATCCCCAGCTTCCCTTCGAAGACTTCACGGTCGAGTTCTTCGACGGCCCGCGAGCACCGCTGCGCACGCCGGGCACCTGCGGCAACTACACGACGACGACCGACCTGAGGCCATGGTCGGCGCCGGAATCCGGCCCAGACGCCACGCCGTCGGACTCCTTCGTCGTCAGCGCCGCTCCCACCGGCGGGCCCTGCGCAGCCAGCGAAGGAGTCCAGCCGCACCGGCCTGGCTTCTCGGCGGGGACGCTCGCTCCGATCGCCGGCTCCTTCAGCCCCTTGGTGACGAACCTGAGGCGCGAGGACGGCTCTCAGGTGTTGCGCGGCTTGAACGTCGCGCTGCCCCAGGGCTTGGTCGGCAAGCTGGCCGGGATCCCCTACTGCCCCGAGTCGGCGATTGCGGCGGCATCGGACCGGACCGGCAGCGCGGAGCGGTCAGCCCCGTCCTGTCCGGCGGCAAGCCAGGTTGGCACCGCCACCGTCGGCGCCGGCGCCGGCCCTAGCCCGGTCTACGTCCAGGGAAAGGCCTACCTGGCCGGCCCCTACAAAGGCGCACCGCTCAGCCTTGCGGTCCTCACGCCGGCAGTGGCGGGTCCGTTCGACCTCGGCACTGTGGTGGTTCGGGCCGCGCTCCACGTCGACCCCCAAACCGCTCAGGTCAGGGTCGTATCTGACCCGATTCCAACCATCCTCCAGGGCATCCCGCTGGATGTCCGGAGCATCTCGGTCGACGCCGACCGTCCCAACTTCACCCTCAACCCGACCGACTGTGAGCCGATGGCGGTGAATGGCGAGGCGATCAGCCTGCCAGGTCAAATCGCGCCTCTATCCAGCCGCTTCCAGGTTGGAGGCTGCCGCGGCTTGGACTTCGCGCCCAAGCTGACCCTGCGGCTCAAGGGCGGCACCAGGCGGACGCAGAACCCGGCGTTGATCGCGACCCTCACCGCGCGGCAAGGCGAAGCCAACATCGCTCGCGCGGCGGTGAAGCTGCCGAGGTCGTCGTTCTTGGACCAAAGCCACATCAGGACGATCTGCACCAGAGTCCAGTTCGCGGCCGACAGCTGCCCCAAAGGCTCCGTCTACGGCAGGGCGACGGCGACTTCGCCGCTGCTCGACTATCCCCTGGCCGGCAAGGTCTACCTGCGCTCGTCCAGCAACAACCTGCCCGACCTAGTCGTGGACCTGCGCGGGCCGGCTTACCAGCCGATTCGCATCGAGGTGGCCGGCCGCACCGACTCGGTCAAGGGCTCGCTGCGAAACACCTTCGACTTCGTCCCAGACGTCCCCGTTTCGAAGTTCCGCCTGGAGCTGTTCGGGGGCAGGCGTGGCCTGATCGTCAACAGTCGCGACCTCTGCTCGAGCGCCTACTCCGCGACGGCCCGGTTCAACGGCCATAACGGCAAAGAGGCCGATCTGAGGCCACGGCTGAAGAAGGACTGTGGCAAGAAGGGCTCACGCAAGCACAAACGGTGACGCATCTGGCACTTGCGGCACCGTAGTACGGCGGATGGCTAGGCCCTGGTGGCGATCACCTCGAGGTACTCGGCCTCGAGCACCAGCGCTCTGTCGCCGCCGCTGTTCGCGGCTTCGAGGAATCCGCGCAGATCGTCGGTCAGCGCCTGTTCTCCCTCGGGGCCGACCCGTTCGTAGGCCATCTGGGTGGGTCCGAAGTAGGTGCGGAAGAACTCGATGTAGTGATCGGCGGAGCGGAACGGCTGGCGCGAGATGCGGCGCTCGACCCGCAGGTCCGCGATTCCGTCGCCGAACAGCTCTCGCAGGCGCTCCTCGGTGCCCCACGCGAGGGGCGATTCGATCCCGGGCGGTGGCGGCGCGTGCTTGGAGATCGTCTTGAACATCTTTCCGACGGCGCCGTCGGGAGTCCAGTTGCCCATGCCGATCCTGCCGCCGGGCTTCACCACGCGCAGCAGCTCGGCCGCGGTGCGCTGCTGATCGGGGGCGAACATCGCGCCGTAGATCGACATCGCGACGTCAAAGCTGGCGTCCTCGAAGGGCAGCTCCTGGGCGTCGGCCTCGACGAACTCGATCTCCAGCCGCTCGGCGGCCGCCCGCTCGCGGCCCCGCTCGAGCAGCGCCGGGACGTAGTCGGCGCCTACCGTGTTGCCCCAGGTCCTCCGCGCCGCGGCGATCGCGCCGTTGCCGCTGCCGCAGGCGACGTCGAGGACCCGCTCGTCGGGGACCAGCTCGAGCGCCTCGGCGAGGCTCTCGCTGGCGTGGTAGACGAGGTTGGCGACCATCGCGAAATCGCCTTTCGACCAGATCTGCTGTTGGACCTGGGTCACCGCTTTGAGATCGGGCGAATCAGACATCTCTCCTCCTCGTAGGTTCTTTCGAACCTACCTCCTAACGCCGCTTCTGGGCAGCTTCTAAGCTGAGCCGATGCGAATCGGAGTGCTTACCGGTGGTGGCGACTGTCCCGGCCTCAACGCGGTGATCAGGGCGATCGTGCGCAAGGGCGTCGGCGACCTCGGCCACGAGTTCGTCGGCTACCGGGACGGCTGGCGCGGCCCGTTGGAGGGCGACGGCAGCCCACTCGGCGTGCCTGAGGTCCGCGGCATCCTGCCTCGCGGCGGCACCATCCTCGGCTCCTCGCGGACCAACCCCTTCGGCGAGGACGGCGGCCCCGAGCGGGTCGCCGAGAACCTGGCGGCGGCGGGAGTGGACGGCCTGATCGCGATCGGCGGCGAGGACACCCTGGGGGCTGCTTCGCGGCTTCACGGCGAGGCCGGGCTGCCGGTGATCGGCGTGCCGAAGACGATCGACAACGACCTCGGCGCCACTGACTACACCTTCGGCTTCGACACCGCGGTCAACATCGCGATGGAGGCGATCGACCGCCTCCACACGACGGCCGGCAGCCACCATCGGGTCCTGATCGTCGAGGTGATGGGCCGCCACGCCGGCTGGATCGCCTTCCATGCCGGTCTCGCCGGCGGCGCCAACGTGATCCTGATCCCGGAGCGGCGCTTCGACGTCGAGCGGGTCTGCGAGCTGGTCGGGCAGCGCTTCGCGAGTCAGTTCGCACCGATCGTCGTCGTCGCCGAGGGGGCCCAGCCGATCGGCGGCGTTCCCAGCGCGGAAGAAGACAAGCTCGATGCCTTCGGCCATGTGCGGCTCGGCGGAATCGGGCATTGGCTCGAGGGGGAGATCGAGCGCCGCACCGGTAAAGAGACCCGGGCCACGGTGCTCGGCCACGTCCAGCGCGGCGGCACCCCGACCGCCTTCGACCGGGTGCTGGCGACCCGCTTCGGCCTGCACGCGATCGATGCCGCCGACGCCGGCCGCTGGGGCACGATGACCGCCCTGCGCGGCACCGAGATCCAGCTGGTCGAGCTGAGCGAGGCGACGGCTGAGCTGAAGACGGTGCCGGAGGAGTTGTACGCGGAGGCTGAGGTCTTCTTTGGGTAGGCGAGGGAGGAGCGGGGGGCCCCTCCGGCTTGGCCTGCCGTTTGTGACGGTTGGGGCTCTGCTCTTAGCTGGAGCGGGATGTGGGAGCGGGGAGGGGGTCGCGAACGGGGCGACGGTGACCGCCTACGTGGAAGCGCCGCTCTGTGAAGGGGCGCAGCGGCGGCTGGCCGCCGCGGATGGGCGAGCCGGGGCGATCCGGGTTCGCGCCGTCTGTCTCGCCGGCGCTCGCAGCGGACGCGAGCCGGATCTGGCGGCGATCGGCGCCAACGCCCGCCGCGCCGCCGAGGACTCGACCGCCATCGCCTACGTGGAACCCCCGGCCACTCCCAGCTTCTCCCGCCCGATCGTCGAAGCCGCCGCCATTCCGGTCCTCCGCGGCAACTCGGGAGCCAAGGCGATGACCCGCCTGCTGGCCGCGATCGAAGAAGCGGACGCCGATTCGCTGCGGGAGTCGGTCCTCGGCGCCCTATGAGCCGGAGGGTCGGAGCAGGTCCTCGAGCGCCTCGTCCAGCTCGGGATGCTGGAATTCGTACCCGAGCTCCAAGGCCCGCTTCGGCACCACCCGTTGGCCGCCGCGCAGCACCTTGCCGAACTCGCGGCCGAATTTGAGGTCGAGCACCAGCCCGGGGATCGGTGCGATCGCCGGCCGCCCGAGCGCCCGTCCCAGCGCCTTCGAGAACTCGCGGTTGGTCACCGGGTTCGGCGAGCTGGCATTCAGCACGCCGGACACCTTCTCGTCCCCCAGTGCCCAGAGCAGCAGGCCGACCTCGTCGTCGCGGTGGATCCAGGCGAGGTATTGGCCGCCGCCGGCGAGCGGGCCGCCGACGCCGAGCTTGAAGGGCGTCAGCAGCTCGGCGAGGAAACCGCCCGCGGCGTCGAGCACCGGCCCGGTGCGGAAGATCGCCAGACGCACCCCGCTTCCCTCGATCTCGTGCGCCGCCTGCTCCCAGTCGCGCACGACCTCGGCGTCGAAGCTCGTCCCCGATCCGGTCGACTCATCGACCACCGCCTCGCCCCGGTCACCGTAATACCCCACGGCGGACTGGTTGACCAGGACCGCCGGGCACTGCTCCAGCCCGCGGATCCCCTGGACCAGGTTGCGGGTGGTGGTGCGGCGGCTCTCGACGATCCTCTGCTTCGCCGCGGCGCTCCAGCGCTGGTCGATCCTCTCGCCGACCAGGTTGACGACGCCGTCGACCCCGTCGAACGCCTCGGCGGGGGGCCGTTCCAGGGTCGGCTCCCAGGCGTGCCAGTCGATCCGCGGCTTGGCACGACGGGCTTTGCCGGGATTGCGGCTCAGCCCTACCACCTCGTCGCCGCGCTTCGCCAGCGCGTCACACAGGGCCGAGCCGATCAGGCCGCTGGCTCCGGTGACGAGGACCTTCACGGGATCGGCGCCCGGTCCTTCATCGCTCGGCGTCCACGGTGGCGAACGTCCCCGTCTCCTCGTTGAGACGGGCGATGCCGTCGCGCTTGGCCTCCTCGACCACCGCCTCGGCGACCTTCGGCGCCACGTCGCGATTGAAGACGCTGGGGATGATGTAGTCCTCGGCCAGGTCAGCCTCGGAGACAGCGACCGCGATGCCCTTGGCGGCGGCCAGCTTCATCTCCTCGGTGATGCTGGGCGCGCCGGCGTCGAGGGCGCCGCGGAAGATGCCGGGGAAGGCGAGCACGTTGTTGATCTGGTTCGGATAGTCGGAGCGACCGGTGGCCATGATCCGCACGTAGGGAGCGGCCTCCTCGGGCATCACCTCGGGGGTCGGGTTGGCCATCGCGAAGACGATCGCGTCGTCGTTCATCTTGGCCAGCGCCTCGGCCTCGATGGTCCCGGGCCCCGAGAGGCCGACGAAGATGTCCATGCCGTCGATCGCCTCGCCGGGCTGGCCGCCGACCTTGCCCGGATTGGTGTTCTCGGCGTACCAGCGCTTCGCCTCGTTCATCTCGCCCGACAGGTAGTCCTGGCGCTCGGTCGAGAGCGCTCCCTGGCGGTCGCAGCCGACGATCTCGGTGATTCCAGAGGCGAGCATCATCTTGCTCACCGCTACCCCTGCGGCGCCGAGCCCAACCACCAGCACCCGCAGCTGCTCGATCGGCTTCTCGACGATTTTCAGCGCGTTGAAGAGGGCGGCCATCGTCACCACCGCGGTGCCGTGCTGGTCGTCGTGGAAGACCGGGATGTCGAGGCTCTCCTTCAGCCGGTCCTCGATCTCGAAGCAGCGCGGGGCCGAGATGTCCTCGAGGTTGATCCCGCCGAAGGTCGGCGCCATCAGTTCCACCGTCTTGACGATCTCGTCGGCGTCCTGGGTGTCGAGGCAGATCGGGAAGGCGTCGACGCCCGCGAACTCTTTGAACAGCATGCACTTGCCCTCCATCACCGGCATCGCCGCCTCGGGGCCAATGTTGCCGAGCCCCAGCACGGCGCTGCCGTCGGAGACGACCGCGACGGTGTTCTTCTTGATCGTGTACTCGAAGGCCTTGGTCCGGTCGTGGTGGATGTCCATGCAGACGCGGGCGACGCCGGGCGTGTAGGCCATCGAAAGGTCATCGCGCGTTTTCACCGGGTACTTGTTGTGCATGTCGATCTTGCCGCCGCGGTGCATCTGCATCGTCCGGTCGACGTAATCGAGCACCCGGGCGCCCCGAGTCGAGCCGATTGCCCGCAGGATCTTCTCCCAGTGCTCGCGGTCCTGGGCGTCGATCGTGAACTCGCGGACGCGCTTGCCCTCCGGTCCCGCTCCCGGGACCAGGTCGACCCCCTGCAGCTGACCTCCCGCCTCGGCGATCGCCGCAGTCAGTTTGCCCAGCGGCTCCTGGCGCGCGTCGAGCTCGACGCGGATCGTGACGCTGTATTGGGCGCTGACGGCCATCGGCGGCTATCGAATCAGATTCCCCGCTCCGGCCCCCTGGAGGGAGAAACGAGTGGCCCAGGCGACTTAGTCGCAATATGTCCGACCAACTCGCCTCGTCCGATGCCGCGATCGCCCGATTGGCGGCCCGCCAGCACGGGATCGTGTCGGTGAGGCAGCTTGCTGCCGCCGGCATCGACAAGCACCGGGTGCATCACCGGGTTCGCACCGGGCGGCTCCACCGGCTCCACCGCGGCGTCTACGCCGTTGGCCACGTCGCCCCGAGCCCTGAGCGTCGCTGGATGGCCGCCGTACTTGCCTGCGGACCGGGCGCGGTTCTGAGCCATGGCAGCGCCGCCGTGCTTTGGGGTTTGTTGCGGCCGATCGCCGGACCGCTCGATGTGTCGGTCCCCACGCAGAGCGGCAGGGCGAGGCGGCAGGGCATCCGGCTGCACCGCTGCACGACCCTTGCGGGGCAGTCGGTCACCCTCCACGAACGCATCCCCGTCACGACGCCCGCTCGGACGATCTCCGACCTCGAAGGATCTGTCCCGCCGCGTTGGGTGCGGCGTGCGGTTCGCCAGGCGGAGCTGCTCGGCTTCCAACTCGAACCAGACGTCGATGCTGTCGGGACGCGGAGCGATTTGGAGGACGACTTCCTCGACCTCTGCCACCGCTACGGCATTCCCGCTCCCGAGGTCAACGTGAAGCTGGGGCGCTGGACGGTCGACTTCCTCTGGCGGGTCGAGCGAGTCGTGGTCGAGACCGACTTCTACCGCTACCACCGCGGCAGGGTCGCCTTTCAGGACGACCGGCAGCGGGACCTCGACCTGCGGCGCCGTGGCTTCGACGTCCGTCGCTTCAGCGAACTCCAGTTGAACGAGCGACCGGCCGAGGTTGCGGCCGACCTGCGGGACGCGCTCGGGCTCGACTCGTAAAGTGGTCGCCCGATGGCGGCCGACGCACCTCAGCTCTTCCTGATCGACGGCAACTCGCTCGCCTACCGGGCGTTCTTCGCGCTGCCGGAGTCGATCGGGACCAGCGACGGACGGCCGACCAACGCGATCTACGGGCTCGCCTCGATGCTGGTGAAGATCATCGACGAGCACCACCCGCAGGGCGTCGTCGTCGCTTGGGACGCGGGGATGTCGGGCCGCGAGGTGACCTACGACCTCTACAAGGCCCAGCGCAAACCTCGCCCCGACCTGTTGCGCGAGCAATGGCCGCATCTGATGCCGCTGGTCGAGGCCTTCGGCTACACCAACGTCAAGGTCGAGGGGTTCGAGGCCGACGACGTGATCGCCTCGCTGACCCGCCAGGCGCGCGAAGAGGGGATCGAGGTGATGGTGGTCACCGGGGATCGCGACGCCTACCAGTTAGTGGCCGAGGGGGTGAGGGTGATGAGCACCTCGCGCGGCATCACCGAGACGAAGATCTACGACACCGACGCCGTGCTGGAGCGCTACGGCGTGCCCCCGGAGCTGATCACCGACCTGATGGGGCTGCGCGGCGACACCTCCGACAACATCCCGGGCGTGCCGGGAATCGGCGAGAAGACGGCGACCCAGCTGCTGCAGGAGTTCGGCTCGCTGGAGGCGGTCCTCGCCAACGTCGAGAAGATCTCCGGCGCCAAACGCAAGCAGAACCTGGTCGAGCACGCTGAGGACGCCCGCATGTCGAAGCAGCTGGCGACGCTCCAGTACGAGATCGATGCCGGAGTCGACCTGGCGGCGGCGATGAACGCCGAGCCCGACCGCGGCGTGCTGCGCGACTTCATGCGCGAGTTCGAGCTGCGGGCGGTGATGGAGCGGCTCGAAGAAGCCCTGCCCGAGGGCGAGGCGGTTCCCGGCCGCAGCGTCGAGCACGAGCTCGAGGTGGAGGTCGAGGAGGGGGGGCCCGGCGAGCTCGGCGAGGGTCCGGCGGCGCTGGCGATCGACGGCGAGCGTTGGGCGGCGGCCGAAGGCGAGCGGATCCTGGCTGGCAACTCGACCCACGAGGAGCTGGCGGTCGCGCTGGCCGGCCGCGCCTTTCTTGCCCACGACGCCAAGTCGCTGGGCGGCGGTCGCCACGGCCTGCTCGCCGCCGCCGCCAGTCAGGGCGTCGAGCTGGCCATCGACCACGACACGCTGATCGCCGCCTACCTGCTGGAGCCGCAGCGCCGCACCTACGAGCTGACCGAGCTGGCGGCCGACGCCGGGATCGGGCTTGCCGAGAGCGCGACCGCGACCCCCGACGAGGACGACGGTCAGCTGGCGCTCGGCGAGGAGGTCGAGGCGGGGCTGGACCCGCCGGAGGAGGCGCGCTTGGTCGTCGCCCTGGCGGAGCTGCAGCGCACGCGGATAGAGGAGCTGGGACTGGAGAAGCTGCTGCGCGAGGTCGAGCTGCCGCTGGTCCAGGTGCTGGCGGCGATGGAGCGGGAGGGGCTCAAGCTCGACGCCCCGCGACTGGCTGAGGTCGGCGCTGGCTTCGCCGGCCGGATTTCCGCCCTCGAGAAGGAGATCTTCGAGCTGGCCGACGAGGAGTTCACGATCGGCTCGCCCCAGCAGGTCGGCCGGATCCTCTTCGAGAAGCTCGAGCTGACCCGCAAGCGGCGGGGCAAAACCGGCTTCTCGACCGATGCCCGCGTGCTCGCGCAGATTCGCGACGAGCACCCGATCGTCGAGAAGATCGAGTCCTGGCGCGAGCTGACCAAGCTCAAGAACACCTATCTCGACTCGCTTCCCGACCTGATCGACCCCAAGACGGGCCGGGTCCACACCACCTTCAACCAGGCCTCGACCACGACCGGCCGCCTCTCCAGCACCAATCCGAACCTGCAGAACATCCCGATCCGCACCGAGATCGGCCGCCCGGTCCGCGCCTGCTTCGTCGCCGAAGAGGGTGCCCAGCTGCTCTCCGCCGACTACAGCCAGGTCGAGCTCCGGGTGCTTGCCCACGTCGCCGACGAGGTCGTGCTCAAGGACGTCTTCCGGGCCGGCGAAGACGTCCACGCGGCGACCGCCGCCGAGGTCTTCGAGATCGGCCGCGACGAGGTCGACGTTGGCCAGCGCTCGAAGGCGAAGATGGTCAACTTCGGCATCGTCTACGGCCTCACCGGCTTCGGCCTCGCCGACCGGCTCAACATCCCCCGCAAGGAGGGGGAGGAATTCGTCGCCCGCTACCTGGAGCGCTTCCCGGCGGTCCGCGCCTTCCGCGAGGAGGTCGTCGAGCGGGCGCAGGAGGAGGGCTACGTGACGACGCTGATGGGCCGGCGCCGCCCGATCCCCGAGCTGCGCTCCGGCAACCCAAACACCCGCCGGCTCGGCGAGCGTCTGGCGGTCAACACCGTGATCCAGGGCACCGCGGCCGACATCATCAAGGTCGCGATGGTCCGCTGTCAGCGAGCGCTGCGCGAGCTGGGCGGCGAGACCCGCCTCGTCCTGCAGATCCACGACGAGCTGCTGTTCGAGGGGCCGCCGGCCGAGATGGACGGCGCCACCGAGCTGGTGCGGCGGGAGATGTGCGCCGCCTATGAGCTCGATCCACCGCTCGAGGTCGATATCGGCGTCGGGCCCGACTGGCTCGCCGCGAAGTAGGGGGAGGGCGTGGACCGAGGCCTGGCCGTGCTCCTGACCGCGGTGGCGGGAGGGCTGATCGCCCTGCAGGCGCCGATCAACTCGGGGCTCGGCAAGGCGACCGGCAGCCTGCCGGCGGCGCTGGTCTCCTTCGCGGTCGGCTCGGTTGCCCTGACGGCGATCGTCGTCCTCAGCGGCAAGGCCGGCGGCCTCGGCTCGGCCTTCGACGTCAGCTGGTACTACCTGCTCGGCGGCCTGCTCGGGGCCGTCTACGTCACCACCGCGCTGCTCGCGGTGGCGGCGATCGGGGCCGGCGGGGTAGCCGCCGCGACGGTCTCCGGCCAGCTCATCGCCTCGGTCGCGATCGACCGACTAGGCCTGTTCGGCCTTGACCAGATCGCGCTCAGCCCGGAGCGCCTGCTCGGCGTCGGCCTGCTGCTGGCCGGGACCTTCCTGGTCATCCGCTGAGTCGACGAACCCCGGCGGGGCGATCTCCAGGTAGTGGCGGAAGGACCAGTCGACGAAGCGCTTGCTGCCCATCAGCCGGATCGCCGGCCCGAGCAGACGGGGCGGGATTCGCGGGATCAGCCGCTGCACCCGCAGCAGCCAGCGGAATTTCCACTCGTGCGAGTCGTTGAACTCGGCGTAGGTCGCGGCCGCCTGGTCGCGGCTCTGGCGGCCCTCGAGGACGCCGCGCAGCTCGCGCCCCAGGGCGATCCCGAAATAGAGCGCCGTCCTGATCCCCTCGGCGCTGAGCGGCAGGCAGTGCCCGGCCGAGTCGCCGGCGAAGAAGACGCCGCCCTCGGTCGCGCGGCGCAGCTGGTGGGGGATCCAGTTGCCCTGGTAGCGGACCGTTTCCCGACCGAGCTCTTCGGCCAGCAGCTCGGTCGTCTCGCGGACGTGGAAGCGCGGGTCGAAGGAGCCGATCCCGATCCGGGTCTCCTCGCCGGCCGGGAACGACCAGCCGTAGCCGGCGGGGACGTAGCGGCGGTCGATCCAGATCTCGAGGTCCTCGCCGCCGCCCTCCGGATGCACCTCGAGGCCGCGCGAGAGCGGCGCGTCGGGCGGCTGGAAGCCGTCGCCGTTGGCCAGCATGCGGCGCCAGCCGAGCGCGTCGACGACCAGCGGCGCCGAGAGGACGCCGCGGTCGGTGTCGATCCCGATCGCCCCGTCGCCGTCCGCGGCGACCGCCCGCCCGTTCACCTTGGCGGTCTCGAAGCGGGCGTCGCAGTCGCGCCAGAGCAGCTGGCAGAGCTCGCGGTAGTCGAAGGTCGAGAAGGTCCAGGGAAGCCGGTAGCGGGCGTCGCCGTGGGGGGTGTGCATGACCAGCGTGTCGAAGCGCTGGCGCTCGCAATCCATCAGCTCGAGCCGGCGCAGCCACTCGGTTGGGATGCCGCAGGCGGAGGTCTGGCGCTCGCCGATCTCGTAGCGGTCGACGATCATCACGTCGGCGCCGCAGCCGCGGAGCTCGCGTGCGATCGCCAGTCCGGCGAAGCTCGCCCCGCATATCAGGACGTCGTGGCTGCCGTCCAGTGGCGTGCGCTCGTCGCCGCGCTTGGTTGCTCGGACCGGCATCGAGCTCGATTCTGCCATTATTCGCCGCCGTGTCCGCGACCGACCTGATGACCGCCCCTGCGCCCACCGCAACCCCCGTCGAGGGCTCCGGCGGCCTGCTGCTCCAGATCGACGGCAAGATCGTCCCCAACTACGCGGCGACGATGGTGTCCTTCGACGAGGGCGACGTCGTCAACGGCAAGGTCGTCCGGATCGACAAAGACGAGGTTCTGGTCGACATCGGCTACAAGGCCGAGGGCGTCATCCCGTCCAACGAGCTTTCGATCCGCAAGTCGGTCGACCCGGCCGAGGAGGTGGAGCTGGGCGAGGAGATCGACGCCCTGGTCCTCACCAAGGAGGACGCCGAGGGCCGCCTGATCCTCTCCAAGAAGCGGGCCCGCTTCGAGAAGGCCTGGCGCCGCATCGAGATCGCCGCCGACTCCGGCGAACCGGTCGAAGGCAGCGTCATCGAGGTCGTCAAGGGCGGGCTCATCCTCGATCTCGGGGTGCGCGGCTTCCTGCCCGCCTCGCTGGTCGACATCCGCCGCGTCCACAACCTCGACGAGTTCATGAGCCAGACGCTCGAGTGCAAAGTCATCGAGCTGAATCGCAGCCGCAACAACGTCGTCCTCTCGCGCCGCGCGGTACTGGAGGAGGAGCGCAAAGAGGTCCGCGAGCAGATCCTCGGCCGCCTCGAGCCGGGTCAGGTCGTCGAAGGCAAGATCTCGAACATCGTCGACTTCGGCGCCTTCGTCGACCTCGACGGGATCGACGGCCTGATCCACATCTCAGAGCTTTCCTGGAGCCATGTGAACCATCCCTCCGAGGTCGTCTCGATCGGCGACACGGTGCGGATCAAAGTCCTCGACATCGACCGCGACCGCCAGCGCATCTCCCTCGGTCTGAAGCAGACCCAGGAGGACCCCTGGCAGCGGGTGATCAGCACCCACCGCGGCGGCGACGTGCTGGAGGGAACGGTGACCAAGGTCGTCGCCTTCGGCGCCTTCGTCGAAATCCTGCCGGGAGTCGAGGGGCTGGTCCACATCTCCGAGCTCGCCGACCACCACGTCGAGAACCCGAGCGAAGTGGTCGAGCCGGGGTCGAAGCTGAACGTGAAGATCCTTGAGATCGACGAAGAGCGGCGCCGCCTCTCGCTCAGCATCAAGCAGGTCGAAGGGCAGAACATGGCGATGGCCGGGCTGGGGGAGCAGATTGCTCAGGCTGAAGGCGCGGAGACCGAGGGGCAGAGCGCCGAGCCAGCGGGTCCTGTCTCCGATACGACCCTCTCGCCTGACGGCGAGAGTCCCGCATCGTCGCCACCCGCTGGAGAGGCCGCGGAGGCTGAGGGTTCGGACGCTGCTGAGGACCAGGGTTCGGACGCTCAGGCTGCCGAGGAGGCCGAGGCTCCGGTCGCCGAGGAGGCTTCAGTTGAAGAGGCTCCGGCGGCTGAGGCAGATGCTGCCGGCGACGACGCCCAGACTGGCGAGTCCGAGCAGAGCTGAGCGGCGCCTGTGGCGCCGCTGAAGATCGGCCTCACCGGCGGCATCGCGGCCGGTAAGACGGAGGCGCTGGAAGCTTTCGCGCGTCTGGGGGCGGCGACGCTGTCGAGCGACGCGGTCGTCCACGAACTGCTGGAAAGCCCTGAGCTGCAGGCCACCCTGATTGCGCGCTGGGGGCCGGAGGTCGCACCGGACGGGACCATCGACCGGGCGAAGATCGGCGAAATCGTCTTCGCCGATCCAGAGCAGCTGAGCTGGCTGGAGGGGCAGATCCACCCACTGGTCCAGGGGAAGACCGCGGCCTGGCTCCTCTCGCTGCCCGCGGACACCGAGGTGGCCGTGGTCGAGGTGCCGCTGCTGTTCGAGGCCGGCAATGACGAGGCCTTCGACACCACCGTCGCCGTCGTCACCGCCGACGAAGTGCGGCGGGAGCGGGCCGCCGCCCGCGGCCACGCCTTGGTCGACGAGCGCGAGGCACGGCAGCTGACCCAGCTGGAGAAGGCCGAGCGGGCCGAGCACGTGGTCGAGAACGACGGCTCGGTCGAGGACCTCGAGCGGGCGCTGTCCGCCCTGCTCGCGAAGCTGCGGCGATGAGGCGGAAGGTGCGAGCTCGCCGCCGCCGCGCGGCCTTCGGCGGAATCGCGGTCCTCGCCGGGCTCGGCGTCGCCTACATGATCGCCAGCGGCAGCTTCGACCACGCGATCAGGGAGCTGACCCTGCCGCTCCGCCACGAGGACGTGATCCGCCAGCAGGCCGACGAAAAGGGGGTCGACGCGGCCCTGATCGCCGCCGTGATCTACTCGGAGTCGAAGTTCAGCGACGCGGAATCGAGCGCGGGGGCGCGGGGGCTGATGCAGATCACGCCGGAAGCCGCGAAGTTCATCGAGAAGCAGAGCGGCGGCACGACCTTCGAGCTCGACGACCTCTCCGATCCCGAAATCAACATCCGCTACGGGACCTTCCTCCTGCGCGAACTGCTCGACCGCTACGACGGTGACGAGGCGGCGGCGCTGGCGGCGTACAACGCCGGCCCCGGCAACGCCGACAGGTGGGGTGGGGCGGACCTGCGGGTCGAGGACATTCCCTTCCCCGAAACCCGCGCCTACGTCGAAGAGGTGCTGGAAAAGCGGGACGAATACCACCGCAAGTACGCGAAGGAGCTCGGCTATTAACGCCGCGCCCCGACCCCGCGTCGTCGCCCTGGCCCTCGCGGTCGGGGTGGTCCTCGCCGATTCCTCGATCGTCGTCCTGGCCCTGCCGGACATCTACCGGGAACTGAACACGAGCGTCGCCGGCGTCACCTGGGTCCTCGTCTCCTTCAACCTGGTGATGGCGCTGGCCGCGGTGCCGGCGGCCTTGCTGGCGCGGCGGGTGGGGCCGGGGCGGACGGCGGCGGTCGGGCTCGCGGTCTTCGCCGGGGCGGGACTTGCCTGCGGCCTCGCCGACGACCTCTCGACCCTGATCCTCGCCCGTTGCGTGCAGGCGCTGGGCGGCGCCGCCGCGGTGACCGCGGCGCTGGAGCTGTTGCCGGCCACGGTCGGCTCCGAGCGGCGCGCGGCGACGGTCTGGGCGGCCGCGGGAGCGACCGGCGCCGCGCTCGGACCGGCGATCGGCGGCATCCTCACCGAGCTCGTCTCCTGGCAGTCGATCTTCCTTCTGCAGGTGCCGGTGGCGCTGGCGGCGGCGGTGCCGATCCTCGCGGTGGCGAGGCACGAGGCGGCGACGGGCGTCATCGAGCCCGAGCTGCGTCGCACCGGTCGCCCCCACCTCTGGGCGAACCTGGCGCTGGCGATGGTCTCGGCGGCGATCGCGGCGGCGCTCTTTCTGCTCGTCCTGCTGCTGATCGAAGGCTGGCGCCTGAGCCCGATCAGCGCCGCGATCGTCGTCTCGGTGATGCCGCTCTCCGCTCTGGTCGGCGCCAGGCTTGTGGAGTATGTGGAGGACGCGCGCTCGCGCGCCGCCGCCGGGGCGATCCTCGTCTCCGGTGGCCTCGCCGGCCTCGCCTTCCTGCCGAAGGCGACGATCGCGCTGACGATCCCGCCGCAGATCCTGGTCGGGCTCGGCCTCTCGCTGGTCCTCTCGGCGCTGACCGAGACCGCCCTCGGGGGCCGCGCCCCACAGGCGATCCACGGCGGCTGGACGATCTCCGCCCGGCATGCCGGCGTCGTCATCGGCCTCCTGGCCCTGACGCCGATCTTCACCGCCGACATCGACCAGCAGCGCCACGACGCGATCGACGCCGGCACCGCGGTGATCCTCGACTCCCCGATCAACCCGCTGCTGAAGCTCGACCTCGCCGAAAAGGTCAGCGAGCGGCTGGAAGACGAGCGGGGGAAGGTGCCGACGATCGGCCCGGCCTTCGAACCTCTCCCGGACGACCCGACCCAGCGGGCCGAAGTCGCACAGCTGCAGAGCGAACTGCAGGATCAGCTCGACCGTGGCGCCACCCATGCCTTCAGCACCTCCTTCATCCTGGCGGCGCTGCTGGGCCTGATCGCGCTGTTTCCGATCGCGCTCTCGAAAGAGGTGGAGCTGTGAGAGGGCGGGTGCTGGTGATCGGCGCGATCGTCGCCTCGCTGCTGCTTGTCGGCGCCTACCTCGCGGCAGGTGGCTCCTCGTATGAGCCGGAGCAGATCCAGAGCCCCTGCAAGCCGCGGCCCTGGAGCAACCCTCAGACCCTCGGCCAGATCGCCAACCAGTTCACGATCTCGGCCCTCGACGGCGCCGCCTGCAGGCTCGGGGTCTCGCGGGAGGCGCTGGCGCGCGCGTTGGCGACGCCGGAAGGCCGCAAGCGCTTCACCGCAAAGTACGGGATCGACGACGAAAAACTGGCGCAGGCGATCCGCGCCGGACTCCTGCGGGCGGTCGACGACGCCGAAGAAGCCGGCGCCCTCAGCCCGATCCTCGCCGTCCCCCTCCGCGCAACCCTCCGCAACATCCCCCTCGAAGAAGCAATCGAAATCCTCCAGGACGCGAAAAGCCTCCTCAGCAACATAGAAGGATTCCTGGGACCGGCCGGCAGCATCATCGAACGCTTCCTGCCCTGAGAAGGCGGGTGCCCCTCTGACGGAGGCTTTGGGTCAAGTTGCCGGAGCGGAGGGTCCCTCTAAGACGTACGGTCTCCGGCAGAGGGCACCCGCCTTCTATCCCGGCTCGTCGATCTTGTAATCCCGCTTTTTCGCGTCCCAGCCAATCCCGGAGCAGAGCGCTTCAGGAGTGGTGCCGAGGGCGACAGCCAGCTTGACCATCGTGCCCAGGCGCGGTTCGCGCCCGCCGCGCTCGAGCAGGGAGATCTCGGTGCGGTGGACTTCGCAGCGCTCGGCCAGCACTTCCTGCGAGATGCCGGCGGCCTCCCGAGCGCGACGAAGGTTCACGGCAAAACGATCGCGTTTATCCATGTCTGCACTCTATTCGCAGCTAAGGAGGTAGTGGTGAATCCACGCAGGTGCGCCACTCGCTCCTACCGGCGCGTCGCCCGCCAAACCCAGAGCATGGCCAGCGGTTGCAGCGGTAAACGTGCCCAGAGCGCCCAGCGCGGGAACCTGCGCATGTCGAGGCCGCGGATCTGCTCGGGGTTGACGGCCATGTGGACGTTGGCCGGAAAGACCGCGACCAGCAGCGCCAGCAGCCACCAGCGGCCCAGGCCGCGCGAGGCGGGGTGGAGGACCAGCGCCGCACCGGCGATCTCGGCGTAGCCGCTGATCGCCACGACCTCCTTCTTCCGGGCCTCGATCGCCGGCGGCACGATCGCTTCGAAGAAGCGCGGGCGCAGGAAATGCATCGTCCCGGTGAAGGCGAAGAAAGCGGTCAAGGCCGCCCGCAAGAGTCTCACGGGCGGAAGTCTCCCATTCCACGGTTCCTTGCGGACCTATGCCGTCCGCTTCGAACCACGAGTTGGGCGCCAGCTATGTTCTGATCGTGCCGGAATTCAAGCTGAACCCCGCCTACTCGCCGACGGCGGACCAACCGAAGGCGATCGCGGGGCTGGCCGAGGGGTTGCGCGAGGGAGACCGCTTTCAGACCCTGCTCGGGGCCACCGGCACCGGCAAGACCTTCACGATGGCGGCGACGATCGCCGAGGTGCAGCGCCCTTCGCTGGTGATCGCCCACAACAAGACGCTTGCCGCGCAGCTCTGCAACGAGTTCCGCGAGTTCTTCCCGGAGAACTCGGTCGAGTACTTCGTCTCCTACTACGACTATTACCAGCCGGAGGCCTACGTCCCGGCCCAGGACCTCTACATCGAGAAGGACTCTTCGATCAACGACGAGATCGACCGCCCGCGCCACGCCGCCACCGCGGCGCTGTTCGCCCGTCGCGACGTGATCATCGTCGCCTCGGTCTCCTGCATCTACGGGATCGGCTCGCCCCAGGTCTACAACGAAAAAATGCAGCTGTTCAAGGTCGGCGAGGAGATCGACCGCGACGAGGTGCTGCGGAAGCTGGTGAAGATGCAGTACCAGCGCAACGACCAGGTGCTGGGGCGCGGCGCCTTCCGGGTCCGCGGCGAGGTGCTGGAGATCATGCCCTCCTACGCCGAGTCGGCCTATCGGATCGCCCTCTTCGGCGACGAGATCGAGGGAATCCAGCACTTCGACCCCCTGACCGGCGAGGTGCTCGACGTGATCGACCACGTCTCGGTCTGGCCGGCCTCGCACTACGTGACCAAAGACGAGACGGTCGATCGCGCCGTGGACGAGATCCGCGCCGAACTTGAATCGCGGACGGCCGAGCTGGAAGCCGAGGGCAAGCAGCTGGAGGCGCACCGGCTGCGCCAGCGGACGATGTACGACCTCGAGATGATCAAGGAGCTCGGCTTCACCTCGGGGATCGAGAACTACTCGCGGATCCTCGACGGCCGCCCGGCGGGGAGCCCACCGCACACCCTGATCGACTACTTCCCCGACGACTTCGTCGTCTTCGTCGACGAGTCCCACCAGACGATCCCGCAGATCGGCGGCATGTACGAGGGCGACCGCTCGCGGAAGACGACGCTGGTCGATTACGGCTTCCGGCTGCCCTCGGCGATCGACAACCGGCCGCTCAAGTTCGAGGAGTTCCTCGATCGGGTCAAGCAGCTGGTGATGGTCTCGGCGACGCCGGGACCGTTCGAGAAAGCAGAATCGAGTCGCACGGTCGAGCAGATCGTCCGCCCGACCGGGATCGTCGACCCCGAGATCGAGCTGCGCGCGACGAAGAACCAGATCGACGACCTGATGAACGAGGTCAAGAAGGTGGCCGAGGAAGGCGACCGCACGCTGGTGACGACGCTGACCAAGAAGATGGCCGAGGACCTGACCGCCTACCTGCTCGAGTATGGGGTGAAGGTGCGCTACCTGCACTCCGAGGTCGACACGCTGGAGCGGATCCAGATCGTCCGCGATCTGCGGCTGGGGGAGTACGACGTGCTCGTCGGGGTCAACCTCCTGCGCGAGGGCCTCGACCTGCCCGAGGTCTCGCTGGTGGCGATCCTCGACGCCGACAAGGAGGGCTTCCTCCGCGGCGAGACCAGCCTCGTGCAGACGATCGGCCGGGCGGCGCGGAACGTCAACGGCCGGGTGCTGATGTACGCCGACAAGGAGACCGAGGCGATGCGGGCGGCGATGCGCGAGACCGACCGCCGCCGGGAGATCCAGCTCGCTTACAACAAGGAGCACGGGATCACGCCGGAGACGGTCCGCAAAGGGATCAGCGAGATGGCCGAGTTCCTGGCGATGGAGGACCGGGCGCCGCGCAAGCGCCGGCGCAAACGGGCCGAGGAGTTCGCCTCCCCGGAGGAGCTGGAGAAGACGATCGTGGCGCTGGAGGAGGAGATGCTGGCGGCGGCCGACGACCTCCGCTTCGAGGAGGCGGGGCGGATCCGCGACGAGCTGCGGGAGCTGCGGCGCGACCTCGAGGGGATGACGACGGGGGCTTGAGCGGCGGCCCTCGGCCGAGCGCTCCGGTCATTTGTCCCGCATAGCGACACAAATGACCGGAGCACCTTGGGAACATCTGTTCGCCTGGCTAGAATCGGAAACAAGTGGCCGCCTCTGAGCGAATCGTCATCTCCGGCGCCCGGGAGCACAACCTCAAGGACATCGACGTCGAGCTGCCCCGGGACGCGCTGATCGTCATCACCGGCCTCTCCGGGTCGGGGAAGTCGAGCCTTGCCTTCGACACGATCTACGCCGAGGGGCAGCGGCGCTACGTGGAGTCGCTGTCGGCTTACGCGCGGCAGTTCCTCGGGTTGATGGAGAAGCCCGACGTCGATTCGATCGAGGGGCTCTCGCCGGCGATCTCGATCGACCAGAAGACGACCTCGCGCAACCCGCGCTCGACGGTCGGGACCGTGACCGAGATCTACGACTACCTGCGGCTGCTCTGGGCGCGGATCGGCACCCCGCACTGCCCCGAGTGCGGCGAGGAGATCACCGGCCAGACCCAGGAGCAGATCGTCGACCGGCTGATGACGCTGGCGGACGAGACCAAATTCATGGTGATGGCGCCGGTCGTCCGCGGACGCAAAGGCGAGTACGGGAAATTGCTCGACCAGATGCGGCTCGAGGGTTACTCCCGGGCCAAGGTCGACGGCGATCTGCGCCGGCTCGACGAGGAGATAGAGCTCGACAAGAAGTACAAACACGACGTCTCGATCGTCGTCGACCGGCTGGTGATGAAGGCGGAGCTGCGGCGCCGCCTCTCGGAGTCGGTGGAAGCGGCGGCGGGTCTCGCAGCGGGCCTGATCGAAGTCGAAATCGTCAGCGGCGCCCAGGAGGGCGAGGTGATGCTCTTCTCCGAGCAGTTCGCCTGCCTCAACTGTGGGACCTCGATCCCCGAGCTGGAGCCGCGGATCTTCTCCTTCAACTCGCCCCATGGCGCCTGCGATCGCTGCCACGGGCTCGGCTTCCAGCGCGTGATCGATCCCGAGCTGGTCGTTCCCGATCCGACGCTCTCGCTGGCCGAGGGGGCGCTGCAGCCCTGGAACCGCGGCGTCACCGCCTACTGGCGGCGGCTGATCGCCTCGGTCGCCGAAACCTACGACGTCGACGTCGACAAGCCCTGGTCGAAGCTGAAGCAGTCCGAAAAGGAGATCTTCCTCTTCGGCACCGACGGCGAGCGTCACCACGTCTCCTACACCAACCGCTTCGGGCGGCGCCGCTCCTACCGGGTGCGCTTCGAGGGGATCGTCAACCACCTGCAGCGTCGCTACGAAGAGACCGATTCGGAGTCCAACCGGGAGCGGATCGAGGGCTACATGGCGGAGCAGCCCTGTCCCGCCTGCGGCGGGGCGCGGCTGCGGCCGGAGAGTCTCGCGGTCAAGGTCGGCGGGCTCAGCATCGCCGAGTACGGCGACCTCTCGGCCCACGCGGCTGCGGCGTGGATCCGCGAGCTTGAGATGACCGAGACCGAGCGGGCGATCGCGCGGCTGATCGTGCGCGAGATCACCGAACGGCTCTCCTTCCTCGAGAACGTCGGCATCGGCTACCTCTCGCTCTCGCGCTCGGCCCGCACGCTCTCGGGCGGCGAGGCGCAGCGGATCCGTCTGGCGACCCAGATCGGCTCGCACCTGGTCGGAGTGATGTACGTGCTCGACGAGCCCTCGATCGGCCTCCACCAGCGCGACAACGAGAAGCTGATCGCGACGCTCGACCGCCTGCGCGACCTCGGCAACACCGTGATCGTCGTCGAGCACGACGAGGGGACGATGCTGGCCGCCGACCACCTGGTCGACCTCGGGCCGGGAGCGGGCGAGCACGGCGGCCACGTGATCGCGGCCGGAACGCCGAAGGAGGTCTCGAAGAACCCGAGCTCGCTGACCGGCCAGTACCTCTCCGGCAAGAAACGGATCGACGTGCCGGAGGAGCGGCGGCAGCCGACCGGCACCCTGGTGGTGCGCGGGGCGCGCGAACACAACCTCAAGGACGTCGACGTGATGGTCCCGCTCGGCGTCTTCTGCTGCGTCACCGGCGTCTCCGGCTCCGGCAAGTCGACGCTGGTGAACGAGACGCTCCACCACGCGGTCGCCAACCGCCTCCACCAGGCGAAGCTGCGGCCCGGTGCCCACGACGGGATCGACGGCCTCAGCCAGATCGACAAGATCATCAACATCGACCAGTCGCCGATCGGCCGCACGCCGCGCTCGAACCCGGCCACCTACACCGGCGTCTTCGACCACATCCGGGCGCTCTTCACCCAGACCCAGGAGGCGCGGGCGCGCGGCTACAAGCCCGGTCGCTTCAGCTTCAACGTCAAGGGCGGCCGCTGCGAGGTCTGCAAGGGCGACGGCCAGATCAAGATCGAGATGCACTTCCTGCCCGACGTCTACGTGCCCTGCGAGCAGTGCCACGGCAAGCGCTACAACCGCGAGACGCTCGAGGTTCGCTTCAAGGGAAAGAACATCGCCGACGTGCTGGAGATGTCGGTGGAGGAGGCGGTCGAGTTCTTCGAGAACGTGCCGAAGATCGCCCGCCGCCTGCGCACCCTCAACGACGTCGGCCTCGGCTACATCCGCCTCGGGCAACCGGCGACGACGCTCTCCGGGGGCGAGGCGCAGCGGGTGAAGCTGGCGACCGAGCTCTCCAAAGTCGCCACCGGCGACACCCTCTACATCCTCGACGAGCCGACCACCGGCCTCCATTTCGCCGACGTCCAGCGGCTGCTCGACGTGCTCGGCCGCCTGGTCGACGCCGGTAACACCGTGGTCGTGATCGAGCACAACCTCGACGTGATCAAGACCGCCGACTGGCTGGTCGACCTCGGCCCCGAGGGCGGCGAAGGCGGCGGGGAGGTCGTCGCCACGGGCACTCCGGAGGAGGTCGCCGCCACGTCGGGCTCCTACACCGGGCGCTTCCTCGCCGAGCTGGTCGAGCCGGCAAAGCGCAAGCGCTCCCCGGGGCGCGCGCCGGTGGCCGCTTAGGCCAACGGACAGACAGTCCTTGCTGCCGCTCGTCCTGGATTGACCGCTTCCTCTCCGGCAGTGAATGAAACGTCTGCGCTGGGGTACTGGTCAGGGTGCCAATCCCAAGGAGGAGGGTCATGTTCCGATCTGCGTTGTTGCGACGACTGGCGTTCATGGGTTGCGCGCTGCTGGCGGTTGGTCTCCTGGTCGCCGGTTGCGGCGGCGGTGGCGGCGGAGGTGGGCCGAAGATCGCCCTGCTGCTGCCGGAAAACGAAACGCCCCGCTACGAATCGGACGACAAGCCCGACTTCGAAAAGGCAGTCGAAGAAGAATGCGAAGACTGCGAAGTCATCTACCTCAACGCCGGCGGTGACGCCTCCAAACAGCAGAGTCAGGCGGAATCGGCGCTGACCCAGGGCGCGGAAGTGCTCGTCGTCGACCCGATGGACTCGAAATCGGCGGCGGCGATCGCCGAAAAGGCGAAGGCCCAGCAGGTGCCGGTGGTCAGCTACGACCGCTTGATCGAAAACGCCGAAATCGACGCCTACGTCTCCTTCGACAACGAAAAAGTCGGTGAACTCCAGGGCGAAACGCTCTCGAAGAAACTGAAAGAAGACGGCAGCGCCAGCGGCCCGATCATCATGATCAACGGCGACCCGGCCGACCCGAACGCGGCGCTGTTCAAGAAAGGCGCCCACAACGCCTTCGAAAAAGAAGGCGTCCAGGTCGCCAAGGAATACGACACGCCCGGCTGGTCCGCCGAAAACGCCCAGCGCGAGGCGCAGCAGGCGATCACCGCGCTCGGCAAGAGCGGCTTCGCCGGGATCTACGCGGCCAACGACGACACCGGCGGCGGCGCGATCGCGGCGATGAAAGGCGCCGGGATCAATCCCGAAGAAAAGCCGGTCACCGGTCAGGACGCGACGGTCGCCGGCCTGCAGCGGGTGCTCGCCGGCCAGCAGTACATGACCGTGTACAAGGAAATCGAACCGGAGGCGAAGATCAGCGCCGAAATCGCGATCGCCCTCGCCGAAGGCAAAGAAGCGCCGAAAGACAAACTCACCGAGAAAGTCAACAACGGCAAGATCGACGTGCCGTCGGCGCTGCTCGAACCGCAGGCCGTGACGAAAGAAAACGTCAAGAGCACGGTGGTCGCCGACGGGTTCGTCACCGCCGGCGAACTCTGCACCGGCCCGTACAAGGCCGCGTGCAAAGAAGCCGGGATCTCCGGGTGATGTGAGTGGCCTCCGGCACTCCCCTACTGGAGCTGGAGAAAGTCAGCAAGAGATTCGGCCCGGTCCAAGCTCTGGACCGGGTCGACTTCGCCGTCCACGCCGGCGAGGTGGTCGGCCTCGTCGGCGACAACGGTGCCGGCAAGTCGACGATGGTGAAGGCGATCGCCGGCATCCACGCCACCGACGAGGGAACGATCCGCTTCGACGGCGAGGAAGTGAAGATCAAAGGGCCCCAGGACGCGGTCGAACTGGGGATCGCGACCGTCTACCAGGACCTCGCCCTCTGCGACAACCTCGACGTCGTCGCCAACCTCTTCCTCGGCCGCGAGGAGGTGGCGGCGGGACCGGGGCAGCTGACCCGGCAGCTCGACGAGGCCGACATGGAGCACCAGACCAGCGACCTGCTCTCGAACCTGGCGGTGACGATCCCGAGCCTGCGCAGCGAGGTCGGGACGCTCTCCGGCGGCCAGCGCCAGCAGGTCGCGGTGGCGCGCTCCCTGCTGGGCGAGCCGAAAGTAGTGCTGCTGGACGAGCCGACGGCGGCCCTCGGCGTGGCCCAGACGGCCCAGGTGCTGAACCTGATCCGGCGCCTGCGCGAGCGCGACCTCGGCGTCGTCGTGATCAGCCACAACCTCGCCGACGTCTTCGAGGTGGCCGACCGGATCTTCGTCCTGCGGCTCGGCCGGGCCGGCGGCGAGTTCGACGCCCAGCGGACGACCGAGGAGCACGTCGTCTCGGCAATCACCGGCGCCGGTCAAGAAGGCAACGGGGAACAGGCCAAAGGGGAGCAGAAAAAGGCTGAGGGGGAGGAGAAATGAGCGAGACCGTCGATAGCGCCGAAGCACAGGGGCCCGAAGCCTCCTCGGAAGAGGGCAATAGCCGCCGCGAAACGGTGCGGCGGATCGTCCAGGGGGACCTGGCGTCGCTGCGGGTCGTCATCGGCCTGGCCTTGATCTGGGCGATCTTCCAGTTCGAGAACGACCGCTTCCTCTCGGCCGAGAACCTGACCAACCTGATGCTGCAGATCACCGCGGTCGGGCTGATCTCGGTTGGCATCGTCTTCGTGCTGCTGCTGGGGGAGATCGACCTCTCGGTCGGTGCCGTCAGCGGCCTCGCCGCGGCGGTGATGGCGGTGCTCAACGTCCAGCACGGCTGGAGCCCGTACCTGGCGATCGCCGCCGCGGTGGTGGTCGGGCTGGCGATCGGTGTCCTCCAGGGCTTCCTCTTCAGCCGCTTCGGCGTGCCCTCCTTCGTCGTCACCTTGGCGGGATTGTTGGCCTGGCAGGGGGCGTTGCTGCAAGTGCTGGGGTCGACCGGGTCGATCAACCTCACCGACCCGAAGATCACCGGCCTCGCCAACACCTTCTACTCCGACGCGGTCGGCTGGATCTTCGCCGCGATCGCGATCGCGGCCTACGGCGCGGTGCTGGCGATCGGCTACAAACGCCGTCGCGACGCCGGGCTCGACACCCAGAGCCCGACCTCGTTGATCGTCCGCTTCGTCGCGGTCGCGGCGGTGGTGATCGTCGCGATCGCGGTCCTCAACTCGGATCGCGGCCTGCCCCTGGCGCTGCTGATCCTGATGGCCTTCGTCGTCGGCATGGAGTACGTGGTGAAGATGACCGGCTTCGGCCGCCACGTCTACGCGGTGGGCGGCAATTCCGAGGCGGCGCGCCGCGCCGGGATCAGCGTCAACGGCATCCGCGTCGCGGTCTTCGGGATCGCCGGGACGATGGCGGCGATCGGCGGCGTCCTGGCCGCCTCGCGCCTGCTCGCGGTCAACCAGAACTCCGGCGGCAACGAACTGCTGCTGCTGGCGATCGCCGGCCCCGTGATCGCCGGGACCAGCCTCTTCGGCGGTCGCGGCTCGGTCTGGACGGCCCTGCTCGGCGCTCTGGTGATCGGCTCGATCTCCAACGGGATGGACCTGCTCGCCCTCTCCTCGGCGGTCAAGTTCATGGTCACCGGCGGCGTCCTCCTGCTCGCGGTCCTGGTCGACGCCGTCGCGCGGCAGCAGCGCCAGGCTTCCGGCCGGGTCTAGCGAGAGATCAGCAGGGAAGCCCCGATCGCGCCGCCGAGGTCGCCGAGCGAGGCGACCCGCACCGCCGGTGGGCGCTCGTCGATGAAGAGGTGCTCGAGCATCTCCTCCGTCAGCGGATCCATCAGCCGCTCGCCGAAGCGGATGCCGAGGCCGCCGCCGAGGATCACCGCTTCGACGTCGAGCAGGTTGATCGCCGAGGCGATGCCGGTGCCGAGCGCCTCGATCGCGCGCTCGATCAGGTGCTCGGCGAGCTTGTCCTCGCGGTCGAGGGCGCGCTCCCAGATGCCGCTGGTGAGGCGCGGTCTTCCGTGCTTCTCCATCAGCTTGAAGAGGTCGGTCTTCTCGCCCTCCCTGTGCCGCCGCTGCGCCTCCTCTTCCATCGCTTTGCGGCCGGCGTAGGCCTCGAGGCAGCCCCGGCGCCCACAGGGGCACCTGTGGCCGCCACGCTTGACGACCACGTGGCCGATCTCGCCGGCGGCGCCACGACCCAGCCACGGCTTGCCGTCGAGGACGAGGCCGCCGCCGACGCCGGTCCCCCAGAAGACCCCGATCAGGCTCTGGAACTCCTTGCCGGCGCCGAGGTGGAACTCGGCTTCGGTCGCGACCTGGACGTCGTTGCCGACCCTGACCTGGGTGCCGAGTGCCTCGCTCAGCTCTTCGGCCAGCGCGAACCTGCCTTCCCAGCCGGGCAGGTTCCGGGCCGATGAGACGACGCCGGTCTTCTCGTCGGCATCGCCGGGGGACCCGACACCGACGCCCGCCAGCTCGCTCGGCTCCACGCCGGCGCCTTCGGCGGCCTCGCGCAGCGCCTTCGCCATCGCCGCCGCGACGTCTTCGGGGCCGCCCTCGGTCGGCGTCGGCTCGCGCGCTTCGCCGACGACCTCGCCCGCGGCGTCGACGATGGCCGTCTGGATCTTCGTGCCGCCGAGATCGATGCCGCCGCGCAGCTCAGCCATCGCGCCAGTCTAAGCCGCTTCCCTGCCGGCAGGACGAAACCGCTCGCATGGACCGTTTTCGTCCCGTCGGCGTCTAGGGTGGGCGCGTGGCTACGAGCGGTTGGCGGTTGTGGTGGGCGAAGCGGCGCTGGTATGAGCGCAACCACCGCCTGCTGCGGCGGTGGTGGATCAACCGGCACGCCGCCCGCGGCGGCTTCTTCGTCCGCCATCCGGTCGAGGGCGAGATCCTGGAGGCGCTCGACGAGGGGCGGCTGAAGATCGGCGCCGGGACGTTGCTGGAGCCGGGCTGCTGGCTGACCCTGGCACCGGGGGCGCGGATCGAGATCGGCGAGGGCTGCTTCCTCAACCGCAACGTGATGATCGCCGCCCAGGAGAGCGTGACGATCGGGGACCACACGATGTTCGCCAACGGCTGCTTCGTCGGCGACGCCGAGCACCGCTACGACGATCCGACCCAGCCGATCACCTGGCAGGGCTTCACCTCGAAGGGGCCCGTGCAGATCGGCTCCAATTGCTGGTTCGGCGTCAACTGCGTCGTCACCAGCGGCGTCAAGATCGGCGACCGCTGCGTGATCGGCGCCAACTCGGTCGTGAACCGGGACGTCGACAGGGGAACGATCGTCGCCGGCGCTCCCGCGAAGCCGATCGGATCCACGCAATGAGCGGCTTCTTTTGCAGCAACAACTCGGTATTCAATAAAGAGAGTTGACGCCATAGGAAGGGGCTGCCTAGGTTCGTTCCATGGCCACCCCGCATCGCTCGCCGATCCAGCCGAATCCGCGCATCCGGCATCGCAAGAGCATCGCCAAGCTGCGACCGGACCAGCTGAAAGCCCTGCGGGCCGGCTTCCGGGAGATTCAAAAACTCCGCGACACCAACGGGTTCTGGTACTGGGCGGGACTGCACGGTGTTCCCCGCAACAAATGCGAGCACTCGATCAACAGCTTCGACAACCTCTTCTTGCCCTGGCATCGCGCTTACCTGTACCGGCTCGAGCTTGCCCTCCAGACCAAAGAACCATTGGCGATGCTCCCTTGGTGGGACTGGCCAGCATCGCGTGCCACCGGAATCCCCGCCGCCTTCAAAGACGAAGAGGCTGAAGGCTCTCCCAATCCGCTTGCGGGCTCCGACCTGCCGCCGCTTCTGACCGAACGGGAAAGCTGGCCGAGCCATACGTCGCGTAACCCGCAGCAGCCGGCCGGGCTGCCGCCTGCCTCCAAAGTCCAGGAAATCCTCGAACTGCCGAACTTCGACGACTTCTCCCTGCAGTTGGAGATTCAGCTCCACAATCGCGTTCACGGATGGGTCGGGGGCTCGATGGGGGTAGTTGCCATCGCTGCTTATGACCCGATCTTCTGGGCGCACCACACGATGGTCGATCGTCTCTGGTCGCTCTGGCAGACGACACACTCGAACCGGGGGCCGCGTCCCACGATCTGGGGCAAAGTCCTGCGGGGGCTGGACATGACCGTGCAGGACGTGCTCGACACCAGCGCACTCGGCTACGAATACGCGGGGAGCACCCAAAGCCGGGAGGTAAAAGCCTGATGGAGCAGTACCGCACGCCGCCCGAAGAGCCGTTCGCCGTCCCGGTCTTCGAAGACCAGCCGGACTTCTACCGTGCCGACCTTCGCTTCCACCGAGTCGAGCACCGTGGTGACTCCTACGAGGGCCGGGTCTATTTCGACGAGCCGTCGGCCGGTGCCGCCGCGCCGGTGGAGGACGACGCCGGGTACGCCGGTTCCTTCTATGTCTTCGGCCATGGCCCGTGCTACGGCGACGAGGGCCACTGTGAGGTTCCCGCGGGTCCGATCCACCCCTTCGATTACCGTCCGCCTCACGCGCTCAATCCGGCCTTGATGGTGGTCACGGTCACCGACGCCCTGAAGCAGCTGATCAAGCAGGGGCGCCAGGAGTTCCATGTCTTCGTCGTTCCGGTTCGCGCCGACGGAGAGCCCGCGGGCGACGTCCTCCACTTCGAAGAACTTTCCCTCGTCACCTACGACTGATGGCGATCGGGCATATCGCCGGGGTGCCCGTGGAGGAGACGTTGCCCGGTCTGGTCGCGCCGATCGCGGTCTATCTGGCCGTCGGCGGCGTTGCATTCCGCGCCGCGCGGAAGCGCTTGCTGGGCGACGAGGTTGCCAAGTCGGCGCCTCGCCGGCCAGGCAAATAGCGGCTCTTCCGCGCGATTTGTCACAGAAGCGCAACGAGGTGCGCCTATAATTTTACTTCGCACGGCCGTGACCCCCAGGGCATGGACCTATGAACTCGAATCTCCTCGCCGATAACCCTCGTCCCAACGTGGCCGCTCCCGCCCTGCGCACCAAGGCCGACCTTCGCGCTGCCGTCGACGGTGCCCGCCAGGATGGGCGGACGATCGGCCTGGTGCCGACGATGGGCTGTCTGCACGAGGGGCATCTGTCGCTGATCCGCGCCGCCCGCGCAGAGTGCGGCCTGGTGGTGATGAGCCTCTTCGTCAATCCGACCCAGTTCGGCGCCGGCGAGGACCTCGACCGCTACCCGCGCGACGAGGAGCGCGACCTGCGCCTCGCCGGCGAGGCAGGCGCCGACCTGGTCTTCGCACCCGCGGTCGATGAGGTTTACCCCGATGGTCTTAATCGCATAGCCACCTATGTCGAAGTGACCGATCCGCTCACGAACGTCCTCGACGGCGACCCGTCCCGCCGCGGACCCGAGCACTTCCGCGGCGTCACCACCGTCGTCGCCAAGCTCTTCAACCTGGTCGGCCCCGACGTCGCCTACTTCGGCCAGAAGGACGCCCAGCAGGCGGTCGTGATTCGCCGCATGGTCCGCGACCTCGACTTCCCGGTGCGGATCGAGGTGCTGCCGACCGTGCGCGAGCCCGACGGCCTGGCGATGAGCTCGCGCAACGCCTACCTGGGTCCGGAGGACCGGGAGCGCGCCACCGCGCTCTCCCGCGCCCTCGACGCCGCCGAGCGCGGCGCCGGGCAGGGCTCGCTCGGCATGGGTCTCGAGGCCGCCCGCCGCGAGCTCGTCGCCGCCGCGATCGAGCCCGAGTACCTGGAGGCCCGCGACGCGGAGACGCTCGAGCGCGTCCACGCGCTCGAAGACCGCCCCGTGCTCGTCCTCGTCGCCGCCCGCGTCGGCCCGGCGCGCCTGATCGACAACGTCTTGATTCAACCGACCATCACCAGCAACACCTGAGCCCGGAAAGGGGAAAGCAGTGCAGAGACAGATGCTGAAGTCGAAGATCCACCGGGCGACGGTGACCGACTGCGACGTCGACTACATCGGCAGCATCACGATCGACACCGAGCTGATGGCCGGTGCCGACCTGATCGCGAACGAGCAGGTCCACGTCTGGGACGTCGACAACGGCTCCCGCTTCGTCACCTACGTGATCGACGGCGAGCCGGGCTCGGGCACGATGCAGGTCAACGGCGCCGCCGCCCACCTGGTCGAGCCCGGCCACAAGATCATCGTCGCCTCGTTCGGCGCCTACGACGAGGCCGATCTCGAGCGCTACTCACCGGTCGTCGTCCACGTCGACGACGACAACAAGGCGATCGCCGTCGACAGCCATCCGGAGGTGCTTCTCAAATGAGCTCTGGAGGCCGTTCTCACACCGCCCCCGAGAGTGGCGACCGTCGCCCGGTAAGCCTGCCGCGCCTGGGCGAGATGCAGGCCAACGGCGAACCGATCGTGATGGTCACCGCCTACGACTACCCCTCGGCGACCGTGGCCGAGGCCGCCGACGTCGACGTCGTCCTCGTCGGCGACTCCGCCGCCAATGTCGTCCTCGGCTACCCCGACACGAAGCTGGTCTCGATGGAGGAGATGTTGATCCTCGGCAAAGCGGTCCGCCGCGGCCTGAAGACGCCGCTGATGGTCGGCGACATGCCGATGGGCAGCTACGAGGCGAGCAACGAGGAGGCGATTCGCAGCGCCCAGCGCCTGGTCAAGGAGACCGGCTGCCAGGCGGTCAAGCTCGAGGCCGGCGGCGTCATCGTCGAGCGCGCCCGGGCGATCGTCCAGTCCGGCATCCCGGTGATGGGCCACGTCGGCCTCACCCCCCAGACCGCGACCGCCCTCGGCGGCTACAAAGCGCAGGGCAAGAGCGCCAAGAGCGCGATCAAGCTGCTCGAGGACTGCCTGGCGCTGCAGGCGGTCGGCTGCTTCGCGATCGTGATCGAGGCGGTCCCCTCGGCGATCACCGACGAAATCGTCAAACGCCTCGAGGTGCCGACGATCGGAATCGGCGCCGGGCCGGGGACCTCGGGCCAGGTTCTCGTCTTCCACGACCTGCTCGGGATCACCACCGGCCACATGGCGAAATTCGTCAAGCGCTACGCCGACGTCCACGAGACGATGGTCGCCGCCGTCGAGCGCTACCGCGACGAGGTCCGCAGCCGACACTTTCCCGAGCCCGACCACGTCTACAGCGTCGAGCCGGCCGAGCTCGACGAGTTCCGCCGCTACCTCAGCGAGGAGAGCCTGGCCAGCGCCAAGGGATGGGAGTGGGAGCCGCTGCCCTAGCGGCCCTCGCTTCGGCGCGGCGGAAACAGGGGCTGCGCGGGTTGAACGCGCTCGTGCGGCAGAGGGTCGCCCTGAACGACGGTCCGGCGAGCGGCAGCACCCCGCTCCCCAGCAGCCGCACGCTCAAGGAGCCCGTCCAGGAGGCAGGCGACCCCCTGGTCGCCCCTTTGTAGCGCGCGTTGCCCCTGAAGGGGGAGGGGAGGGCCACCCGGACGGTCGCGGGTCGACGTCCCCGGCGACTCACCCTGATCAGGTCGGAGTCGACGGTCTGAAGGGTTGAGCGCAGGACCCGGACCCGCCCGACTCGTTGCCGTAACGAGACGCTGACGATCGAGAGCAGATCCTGTCCGGAGAGGTCGATCCCCAGCGGCGATTCGAGGCTGATCGCGTTGAAACGGACCAGGGTCCCGGCAAGCCGGGAGCGTGCGGTGAGGATCGAGAGGGCGAAGCCAAGGGGACTGGCGCTGGCGCTGCTGCTGATGCCCGCCCGCTGTCGTCGGTGGACCAGTCGACAAACCTGGCGGTAGGTACGACGCACTTCTCCGCGCGTCCTTCCCACCGCAAGCCTGGTGAAGCCCTGCTGTCCCTTGAATTCGATCGCGCCGCGGAAGTGCCCGACTTCGCGTTCGGGCCGACGGCCGCTGCAGCGATGACGGGGCCCTGCCGCCCTCGACTTCGACCTGACCTCGAACCTGTGCGGCTTGCCGTGGAAGCGCAGCGAGACCCGGCCGAAACGCCCGAAGTCAGCCGTGATGCGATGGCGGCTGACCTTGCCCCTGACGGTGTAGGTGGCGAGCTGGTTCCCTTTTTCGACGAACATGGTCACCCGATGGTGGCCGAGCGTTTCGACGCCGACCGAGTAGCCGCGGGTGGCGATCGACGAGAGGGAGAGGTGGAGACTGCGTTGCCGCAGTTCGTAGTCGCCCCGGGCGGAAGCGGGCGCCGGAACGGCAAGCGCGACGGCCGCCGCCGCGGCGGCCCCGCAACCGGCAGCGTGCCTGACGCGCTTCAGCCGCCCCCGTTCCTTCATCACCGCACAGCATTCGCCTCTCAGGCGCCGTTTCCTCTGCCGACGCCTACGAACCGCGTCGAGCCGCCGAGCCCGCCGAGCTCCGCCGCTGCCTCGACGAGGAGAGCCTGACCAGCGCCAAGGGCCGGGATTGGGAGCCGCTGCCCGGAGCGGCTCCCCCGTCTCTCAAAACGGAGAGAGGTTCCTCAGCACTGCCAGCTGCCCTGGCCGGTGATGACGATCCGGTAGGTCACCGGATCGAGCGCGACCCTGACCAGACGGGTGCAGTGGTAGCGCCCCTGGGCTTCCGTGCTGCGTTCGTCGAAGATCCGACAGATGACCACGTGGAGGCTCTGGCGGTGGCAGTTGGTGACGCCGTAGCGGACGCAGTTGTTGTCGTGGGCGCAGGTGTGCTTGGCGAAGATGAACGCCTTGTCGGCGGCCGTCTGAATCGAAAGCTTCACGGCCGCGACAGCCGGGATCGCCAGGGCCCAGGTGAGCGCCAGCACCGCCAAGACAACGCTGACGAGAGACTTGATCTTCAAGAGAGACTCCCCTTCGAGTGAAATGGACTGCTTCAGGCTGTCATCGTTGAGTGGTGTGTGTCAAGGAATTGTGAAAGGTGTCATTACGAAAAGCGATGAGTGAGGCAACGGCGCGGAAACCGGATGGACGGGGGGCGGGGGATTACGATGCCCGCGCGATGCCGATCTACGAGTTCGAGTGCGAGGCGTGCGGGGCTCGGTTCGAGGAGCTGGTGCGGGCGGGGATCGCGGTCGCCTGCAAGGAGTGCGGCTCGGAGCGGACGCGGCGCCGCTATTCGACGGTGGCGCCGCCCGGGCGGCAACCGCGGGGGGCGAAGGTTCGCTCTGACGAATCGCGGCGGCGCGAGCGGGAGGCGGCGCGGCAGGACCGCATGAGCGAGTCGCGCAAGCGGCGGGCGAGGGGGGAGGATCTCCCATGAGCGCGAGCGCCGAGGAGCGGCGGGAGAAGCTCGTCGAGCTCTACAAGGAAGTGCAGAGCTGCGAAAGATGCCCGCTGTACGAGACCCGCACCAAGGCGGTTTTCGGGGCGGGCAACGCCGACGCCGACCTGATGTTCGTCGGCGAGGCGCCTGGGGCCGAAGAGGACCGGCAGGGGCTGCCGTTCGTCGGCCGCGCCGGGCAGCTGCTGAACCAGCTGCTGGAAGAGATCGGCCTCTCGCGCGAGGACGTCTTCATCGCCAACGTGCTGAAGTCGCGCCCGCCCGGCAACCGCGACCCGCAGCCGCTGGAGGTCCAGGCCTGCGAGCCCTGGCTCTGGGAGCAGGTGCGGCTGATCGAGCCGCGGGTCGTCTGCACGCTCGGCAACTTCGCGACGAAGCTGCTCAGCGGCAGCCAGGTCGGGATCACCAAGGTGCGCGGCACTCCACAGGTGCACAGCCTCGGCGGCCGCACCGTCTATCTGTTGCCGCTCTTCCACCCCGCCGCGGCGCTGCGGACGCCGGCGGTGAAGGAGACGTTGCGGGGCGACTTCGCGACCGTTCCCGAGCTGCTGCGGCGGCCGCTGCCCGATCCCGTTCCCAGCGCCGAGGAACTGGCCGAAGCCGACGGCGAGGACGACGCGCCCCCGCCGCCCAGCGACCAGCTCGGTTTCTTCGGATGAGCGGGACGGAGGTCGTCGAGTCGAGCAGCGCCGCCGAGACCGAAGCGCTCGGCGCGCGGATCGCCGAGCGGTTGGGCCCGGGCGACGTCGTCCTCCTCTCCGGCGAGCTGGGCGCCGGCAAGACGACGCTGATCCGCGGCGCCTGCCGCGCCCTCGGCATCACCGGTCCGGTCACCTCGCCCACCTTCACGATCGGCCAGCGCTACGGGAGCGGTCGCCTGCCGATATCCCACCTCGACCTCTATCGCCTGGCGGACCTCGAAGGGGAGGACCCGGCGCTGCTCGACGACTACATCGGCCCCGACGGCGTCGCCTTCGTCGAGTGGCCCGATGCCGGCGCCGGTCGCCTCGGCCGCCCCGCGATCGAGGTGCGCCTCGTCCACGGGGCCGAGGAGCGGCGGCGGATAGAAGTCGACTGGGGCGCACCCAACCCAGGTTGACGGTGTTCGGGAAAAGGTGCACCGAGTTTGTAGCATCGGCGCTCGGAAGCTTTCGAACCAGAAAGGGCAAGGACGGATGAAGGGACTGAAGACGCTTGCGGCAGTGATGCTCGCGACCGGACTGCTGGCGACCGCGGTGCCCGCCACGGCCGGCGCGGTCGCCTACAAGCACTACGTGGGGTGCGGCGTCTCGCGCAACGCCAAGCCCGCCCACGTCTGTCCGAGGAAAGCGAAGAAGGGCGCATTCTTCAAAAGCTTCAACGGTGACGTCGTCTACTCCGTCTGCGTCAAGTTCCCGAGCGGGAAAAACCTCTGCGCTCAGGCCCAGGAAGCCGAACAGGGGACGCTCTACGTGAACAAGATCACCTCGACGATCCCCGGCCGGCACGTCGTCAGCTGGTTCGTCAAGGGCAAGAAGGTCGGGTCCTGGGCCTTCCGGGTCGAGGGATAGCAAGCCGCTGATCGTCGTCGGCTTCGATACCGCGACGGTCGACACCGTCGCCTGCGCCTGGCGCGACGGCGAGGTTCTGCACGAGTCGCAGTTGGGGCTCTCCCCGCGGGGGAGGCCGCTGCACTCGACCGGTCTCTTGGCGGAGGTCGAGAAGGCCGCTGCCGCTGCCGGCGGCTGGGAGGCGGTCGACCTGCTCGCAGTCGGTCTCGGTCCCGGCACCTTCACCGGCGTCCGGATCGGGATCGCGACCGCCCACGGCCTCGGCGTCAGCCTCGGGTTGCCGGCGCGCGGAGTCTGCACCCTTGACGCGCTGGCGCGGGGAATCCGGGGGGCGGCGGGTGGCGCCGCCCTGGCGGTGCTGGACGGCTGGCGCGGCGAGGTCTTCGCCGCGCTCTACGGGATCGACGGGAAGCGGCTCTGGGAGCCGGCCGTCTACCGGCCGGAAGAGCTGGCCGAGCGGGTGTCGCAGCTGGGCGAAACCCCGTCGGTCGCCGGTTCGGGGGCGGTACGATTCCGCCAGGAGCTGGCTCGAGACGGCGTCCGCATACCGGACGACTCCGATCCCGTCCACCGAGTCGCCGCGCGGCACGTCTGCGCTCTCGCGGCGGCGGTGGGCGAAGAGGACCGCGACGAGCTCGCCCCGATCTACCTCAGACCCCCGGACGCGGAGCGGTGGCGTGAGCGAGACGCTTTCCAAAAGGCCCAGTGAGCTGAAGCAGGCGGTGCAGATCCGGCGGCTCGCCTACAGCGATCTGCCGGCGGTGATCTCGATCGAGCGACGCTCGTTCCCCACCCCCTGGTCGCTGGCGATGTTCGTGCTCGAGCTCTCCAAGCCTTCGGGGATCTGCCTCGCCGCCAGCGCCGGCGACGAGCTGCTCGGCTACGTGATCTGCTCCCGCTACGACCAGGTCTGGCACCTGATGAACATCGCTGTCGCCCCCGAGCGCCGCGGTGGCGGCGTCGCCGGCCAGCTGATGCGGCACCTGATCGAGGAGTCGCGGGAGAAGCTGCCCTTCACGCTCGAGGTCCGGGTATCCAACCACCGCGCGATCGGCATGTACGAACGCTTCGGCTTCCGTTCCGCCGGGGTGCGTCCTCGCTACTACCACGACAACGGCGAGGACGCCCTGATCATGTGGTTGGACTAGGGAGCTGAAGTGCTGCTGGCGATCGAGACCTCCTGCGACGACACCTGCGCCGCCGTCCTCGACGGGCCGCGCATCCTCAGCAACGTCATCTCCTCCCAGGCCAAAGCCCACGAAGGGTTCGGCGGCGTGGTGCCGGAGGTTGCGGCCCGCCACCACCTGGAGCTGGTCGAGCCGGTGGTCGAGGCGGCGCTGCGGGAGGCGGGGGTGACGCTGGACGACGTCGAGGCCGTCGCCGCCACGGCCGGGCCGGGGCTGATCGGGGCGCTGCTGGTCGGGATCAGCGCCGCCAAGGGGATCGCCGCCGCCCGCCGTCTGCCGCTGATCCCCGTCGACCACCTGCAGGGGCACGTCGCCGCCAACTTCCTCGAGCCGGAGCCGCTGGGGCCGCCCTTCCTCTGCCTGATCGCCAGCGGCGGCCACACGATGCTGGCGGGGGTGCGCGACCACGAGGGCTACGAGCTGCTCGGACAGACGCTCGACGACGCCGCCGGCGAGGCCTTCGACAAGTCGGCACGGCTGCTCGGGCTCGGCTACCCCGGTGGGCCGCTGATCCAGAAGGAGGCGGAGCAGGGCGACCCGGAGGCGTTCGAGATGCCGGTGGCGATGGCCCGCGACCCAGGCCTCGACTTCAGCTTCAGCGGCCTGAAGACGGCGGTCCTCTACCGCTGCAGAGAGCTCGGCCCGGAAGGCGTGCGAGAGCGCAGCGCCGACATAGCCGCTTCCTTCCAGGCCGCGGTGGTAGAGCAGCTGCGGACGAAGCTGAAGCGGGCGCTGAAGAAGGGGGACTGGGAGGCGGTCGCGCTCGGCGGCGGCGTCGCCGCCAACGGGCCGCTGCGCGAGGCGGTGGCGGCACTCTGCGAGGAGATGGGGGTGCGGCTGAAGCTGGTCCCGATCGCCCTCTGCACCGACAATGCGGCGATGATCGGAGCCGCCGCCCGCCACGCCCCTCGCCTCGAGTACCCCGACTACCTCGGCTACGACGCCTTCGCAACGGGCGAACGGATTGCCGACGGGACGAAAAGGGTCCTATATGGACCGGAATCGTCCCGTCGGCACTAAAACGTGGCCGAGGTCGTCGTCTACTCCCGTCCGGGCTGCCATCTCTGCGAGGAGGCGATCGAGCGGATCGTCGCCTTCCACGACGAGGGCTACCGCTTCGAGCTGCGCGAGATCGACGTCGAGAGCCACGACCTGCTGCTGCGGCGCTACCTCGAGCGGATCCCGGTGGTCGAGGTGGACGGGGTCGAGGTCTCGGAGCTGATCCTGGACGACGCCGCGGTGAAAGCGAGGCTCGATACTGTGGGGGCATGGTCGAGGTGATCGAGGAGTTCGACGCCGCCGGGGCGTTCGTCGAAGGCGAGCGGCTCTCGCTCGGCGTTGCGGCGCGGCTCTCCCGCTACCTGCAGGTGCTGACGCAGGCGAGGAAGATGGGGCGGGAGACGATCTCCTCGCAAGAGCTCTCCGAGTACACCCACATCAACCCGACCCAGATCCGGCGCGACCTCTCCGGCTTCGGCAAGTTCGGCAAGCGCGGCGTCGGCTACAACGTCGACTCGCTGGTCTCGGAGATCCGCAAGATCCTCCGCACCTCTGGCCAGCACAACATCGCCCTCTTCGGGGCCGGCAACCTCGGCCAGGCGATCGCCAAATCGCCGATCTTCGCCGACCACGGCTTCCAGGTGGTGGCGATCTTCGATACCGACCCGACCGTCGTCGGCAAGGGGATCGGCGAGCTCAGCGTGCGCGACATCGGCGACCTGCCCGACGTCGTCGCCGAGGAGGAGATCGTCGTCGGGGTGCTGGCGGTGCCGGCCGACGCGGCCCAGGACGTCGCCGACCGGCTGGTCAAGGCCGGCGTCAAGATCATCTTCAACTACTCCGAGCAGCTGCTGCAGGTGCCGCCGGAGGTGACGGTCCACACCTCCAGTCCCGCCGTCGACCTGCTCTACGCGCTCTACTTCTACCTCGCCTAGCTCCCGATCTTGGCCATCGACCTCGATCTCGCCCGCGAGAAGTTCGAGTCCTCGCAGGACTTCACGATCGGCCTCGAGGAGGAGTTCGCGATCCTCGACCCGCGGACGCTGGAGCTGGAGCACCGCTTCGAGGACGTGATGGCGGCCTGCCGGCAGGACGAGGTGCTGGCGGAGTCGGCGGCGGGGGAGCTGATCGCCTCCGAGGTCGAGATCCGCTCGGGGCGCTCGGAGACCTTTGGCGAGGCGGTCGAGCGTCAGCGCGAGCGGCGGGCGCGGCTGTTCGACCTGGTCGGCGGGATGGGCCTGACGCTGGGGGCGATGGGGACGCACCCGTGGGCCGACTATCTCGAGCAGCGGATCATCGACACCCCGCACTACAACCGGTTGCGCCGGGAACTGGGCTGGGTGGCGCAGCGCAACAACACCTGGAGCCTGCATCTGCACATGGGGGTGCGGGGGGCCGACCGGGCGATCGCGGTCTGCGACCGGCTGCGTGAGCTGCTGCCGCTATTGCTGGCGGTCTCGGCCAACTCGCCCTTCCTCGACCGCCGCGACAGCGGCCTGCACAGCGTCCGCAGCGAGATCTTCACCCGCACCTTCCCGCGCTGCGGGGTGCCCTCGCCCTTCCTCGACTGGGACCGTTATGCGCGGTTCATCGAGACCCTGCAGCGGGCGGGCTCGGTGATCGAGTCGACGCAGCTGTGGTGGAGCGTGCGGCCGCACCACAGCTTCGGCACGGTCGAGGTGCGGATCTGCGACGCGCAGACCCGGGGGGACGAGTCGTTCGCGCTGGCGGCGCTGATCGCCGCCTGCATCGCCCAGACCGCGCTCGACTACGACGAGCACGGCTACGAGGGCAAGAGCGCGCCGTTGGCCGATCGTGAGATCGAGGAGAACCTCTGGCGGGCGATCCGCTACGGCGCCGGCGGGCGGATGATCGACTTCCGCCGCGGTGGCGAGGAGGTGCCGACGCGCTCGCTGCTCGAGCAGGTGCTGGTCTGGACCGAGCCGGCGCGGACGCAACTGGGGCTCGACATATGGCTGCCCGAGCGCAACGGGGCCGAGCGGGCCCGCGAGGCGCTCGACAACGGCGTCTCGATCGAGGACATATACCGCGACGCGGTGGCGGAGACGCGGCGCACCTACTCCGGCGCCGAGCACGCTGGTGGCCTGACTCGGTAGCCCTGCACCGCCCTGGCGGCGCCTCGCCGCCCCCAGCGGCGTCCTCGGATTCGCCTTTGCAACCAGCAAAGGCTGCATCCTGCGTCCTTGCTGCGAACGACGAGTCACTCGCCAGATGCGGCACACGACTACCGACTCAGGCCACTGGCAGTCGGCGTAACCGAGTGCCAAGAAGCGGGTAACCAGCCTCCAAAAGCGGGCAAAGAGCCCGTCTCAGCGCTGCCGCCGCCTTCGTCTATAGACTCCCGCGCCGCTAAATCCACCGGAGGAATAGGAACTTGACCGACTTTCTGACCGAATACGGCGTGGTCGTCGCGCTCGTCTGCGCAGGCGCCGCCGTCATCTACGGACTTATCGTCACCCAGCGCCTGCTGTCGAAATCGCCGGGCAACGACCGCATGCGCGAAATCTCTGGCGCCGTCCAGGAAGGCGCTCAGGCCTACCTGAACCGCCAGTACACGATCATTGCCGCGGTCGCGGTGCCGATTGCGATTCTGCTGCTGCTTCTGCAGGACTACAAGACCGCGATCGGCTTCATCATCGGCGCCACGCTCTCGGGCGCGACCGGCTTCATCGGGATGAACGTCTCGGTGCGGGCCAACGCCCGCGTCGCCGAGGCCGCCCGCGGCGGCGTGCCGCCGGCGCTCGACGTCGCCTTCAAAGGCGGCTCGGTCACCGGTCTTCTGGTGGTCGGCCTGGCGCTGCTCGGCGTCGCCGGCTACTACGGAGTCCTGGTCATCACCGGCTCGAGCGACAAGGAGGCGGTCGACGCGCTGATCGGCCTCGGCTTCGGTGGCTCGCTGATCTCGGTCTTCGCCCGTCTCGGCGGCGGCATCTTCACCAAGGCCGCCGACGTCGGCGCCGACTTGGTCGGCAAGGTCGAGGCGGGGATCCCCGAGGACGACCCCCGCAACCCGGCCGTGATCGCCGACAACGTCGGCGACAACGTCGGCGACTGCGCCGGCATGGCCGCCGACCTGTTTGAGACCTACGCGGTCACGACGGTGGCGGTGATGCTGCTCGGCGTCCTCACCTTCACCGGCGAATTCGCCCGCGAGGTCGCGATCTACCCGCTGGTCCTGGGTGGCGTGGCGATCGTCGCCTCGATCATCGGGGCGCTCTGCGTGCGGACCAAAACCGACAGGGTCGAGGGCGCGCTCTACACCGGCCTGCTGATCTCCGGCATCCTCTCGGTCGCGGCCTTCTACCCGATCACCGACTGGCTGATGAGCGACCCGGTGCGACTCGGCATCGCCGACACCGCCGCCAAGGCCGTCAGCGTCACCGACCTATGGCTCTGCGCGGTGATCGGCGTCGCCGTCACCGCGCTGCTGTTCGCGATCACCGAATTTTATACGTCGACCCGGTTCCGGCCGGTGAGGACGATCGCCCAGGCCTCGGAGACCGGGCACGCGACGAACATCATCCAGGGGCTGGCCCAGGGCTTCCAGTCGACCGCCGCTCCGGCGCTCGTCATCGCCCTGGCGATCCTCGGCGCCAACGAGCTGGCGGGCATCTACGGCATCGGCATCGCCGTCGTCGCCCAGCTCTCGCTCTGCGGCCTGATCGTCGCCCTCGACGCCTTCGGGCCGATCACCGACAACGCCGGCGGCATCGCCGAGATGGCGGAGCTGCCCGAGGACGTCCGCAACGTCACCGACCCGCTCGACGCGGTCGGCAACACGACCAAGGCCGTGACCAAGGGTTACGCGATCGGTTCCGCCGCCCTCGCGGCGCTGGTGCTGTTCGCCGCCTTCCGCAGCGAATTGGCCGAAGAGGCGCCCTCTGGGTTCGACCTCAACGGTCTCTTCCACCTGACCAGCCCGGACGTCCTGATCGGGCTGATCATCGGCGGGATGATGGTCTACCTGTTCTCTGCCCTGGCGATCGAGGCTGTCGGCCGTGCCGGCGGACAGGTGGTCGAACAGGTGCGCAAACAGTTCGAAGACCACCCCGGGATCATGGAGGGGACCGAAAAACCCGAGTACGGGCACACGGTCAGCATCGTCACCCTGGCGGCGCAGAAAGAGATGATTCTGCCGGCTCTGATCCCGATCGTCGTGCCGGTGATCGTCGGCCTGCTCAGCGTCGACGCGCTCGGCGGCCTGCTGATCGGGGTGATCGTGGTCGGCCTCTTCATGGCGATCTCGATGACCGCCGGCGGCGGCGCCTGGGACAACGCGAAGAAGCTGATCGAGGACGGCGCCCACGGCGGCAAGGGCTCCGAGGCCCACGCCGCCTCGGTGACCGGCGACACGGTCGGCGACCCCTACAAGGACACGGCCGGCCCGGCGATCAACCCGATGATCAAGGTGGCGAACATCGTCGCCATCCTCATCATCCCGATCGTCCACTTCTAGGACCTGGGCGGGGGAGGGGTGGGTGCCCCTCTCCCGCCCTGTGATTTTCGCCGTTGACGCTCCATCTTTCGCTGACGGGCACTGCGAAAATCAGGGGCAGGCAGGGAGGCTGGGGAAGGTGGCCTCAAGAGGGCTCTGAGATCCACCGCGATCGCCTTTCGTCCCCGCGAGTCCGCGAAAAGGCTTGTACTGCACGTAATTTCGCGGACTCGCGGACAACTCCCGGGGCCTGACCCGCACCCACACACGTGTGGCGCGTGGTTTGTGGCAATTCAGGCCGTCGCTGCTGCGGCCCCGAGCCCGATCGCCTGTAGGCTCAGCGCCGATGAGGTGGGGGATGAAGATTACGCTGGCGCTGGCGCTGGTCTCGTGCCTGGTGCCGACCGAGGCGCTCGCGGCAGCGCCGACGAACGACGATTTCGAAAACCGGGAGACGTTGCCAGCGGGGTTTCCCGGGGGCCTGCCGATCGAAGTCACGCGGTCGAACGTGGAAGCGGAAGCGGAGACGGGGGAGGACGTCTCTCCCTTCGCGGCGCATCATTCGATCTGGTTCGAATGGGAAGCGGAAGCGACGGAATGGGTGACGATCGGAGCCTGCGGGAGCAATTTCCCGGCGGTTATCGGGGTCTTCAAAGGCACGGAACTCAGCAACCTGACCAAGGTGGCGAGCGGGAACAGCGCCCAGGGGCCGCACTGCTTCAACGAACGCGAGTACACGTTCAAGGCCGTGAGTGGGACGAAATACGTGATCGGGGTGGACGGGAACGCCTTCAGCCTTCCCGAAGCGCCGCCGCCGGTCACCGAAGGCGAAGCGGTGCTGCGAATCGAAACGACCCCGCCGCCGCCCAACGACGACTTCGCCGACGCGGCGGACCTCACCGTCGCCGGCCAAACCTTTGAATTCGAACCCGGCCAAGAACCCTTCTACTTCGCGCGCCTGCTGGGCTACAACTGGGGCGCCTCCAAGGAGATCGGCGAGCCCGAACACGAAGGCGACCCCGGGGGAGCTTCGGTCTGGTACGAGTGGGCGGCGCCAGAAACCGGCCTCGTGCACCTCAGCGCCTGCTGCTTCGCTGGCGCCATCGTCGGCCTCTATCAGGGCAGCTCGGTCGACGCTCTGGCCCGGGTGCCGTTCAACAACGAAATCTGGCCGGAAAAACAGGCGCAAGTGGTCGCCGGCCAGACGTACATGATCGCCGTCGACGGCGTATTCGACGAAAGCGGCGGCGAAGCGGAACAGGTCTCGTTCAGCATCAACGTCTCGATGACCCTGCCGGCAAGAGACACCGAAACCCCAAACCCGTTCGAATCGGTTCCGCGCCCTCCCGACACCACCGCTCCGGAAACCAAGATCGAAAAGAGCCAGCTCCGCATCGCCACCCGCACCGCGAAATTCTGGTTTTCCGCCTCAGAGACGACGCAGGGATTCCTCTGCCGTCTCGACAAAGGGGACTTCAAGCCCTGCGGATCGCCCCGGACCTACAAGCACCTGAAGCCTGGCGGGCACACCTTCCGGGCCATAGCCGTGGACGCGGCCGGGAACGTCGACGGCTCACCCGCCGTTGCTCGCTTCAAGATCCCCAAGCCACACCACGGCCGCCGCTGAGCGCCGGGCGCGTCCCGGCGCTAGGGTCGCGCGCGTGGAGCACGAGCCGATCAACGTCGCCGATTTCGAGCGGTTGGCCGCGGCGAAGCTCGAGCGGGGACCGTTGGATTACTTCGCCGGCGGGGCGGGCGACGAGATCACCCTGCGGGAGAACGTCGAGGCCTGGGGCCACTGGCGGTTGCGGCCGCGGGTGCTGAACGACGTGCGCGAGGTCTCGACCGCGACCGAGGTGCTGGGGAAGCCGGCGGCGATGCCGGTGCTGGTGGCACCCGTCGCCTACCAGCGGATGGCCCACCCGGAAGCCGAGGCCGGGATGGCCGCGGGAGCCGCCGAGGCTGGAACCGTGATGTGCCTCTCGACGCTCTCGAACACCCGTCCCGCCGAGGTGGCCGCCGCCGCACCCGCTGCCCGCCACTGGTTCCAGCTCTACGCCTTCGAGGACGAGGCCATCACCCGGGCGCTGATGGAGGAGGCGATCGAGGCCGGCTTCGAGGCGATCGTCGTCACCGCCGACGCGCCTCCCGGCGGCAACCGCGAGCGCGACCGCCGCAACGGCTTCACCCTGCCGAAGGAGCTGGGGACGCCGAGCCTGACCGCGGCCGTCGGCGGCGACAAGTCGCTCTCGATCGAGGACACCTTCGCCCTGATGAACCACGCTCTCACCTGGGCCGACGTCGAAGACCTCGCCTCCGAGTGCAGCGTGCCGGTCCTGGTCAAGGGCGTCGTCACCCCCGAGGACGCCGAGCTGGCGCTCGAGCACGGCGCCGCCGGCGTCGTCGTCTCCAACCACGGCGGCCGCCAGCTCGACCGCTCGCTCGCCACCGCCGACGCCCTGCCGGAGGTCGCCGACTCGGTCAGGGGACGCGGCACGCTCCTCGTCGACGGCGGCATCCGCCGCGGCGTCGACGTCGCCACCGCGCTCGCCCTCGGCGCCGAGGCCGTCCTCGTCGGCCGACCCGCCCTCTGGGGCCTCGCCGCTGCCGGCAGGGAGGGCGTCGCCCAGGTGTTGGAGCTGCTCCGAGCGGAGCTCGAGCTGACCCTCGGCCTCTGCGGCTGCACGGCTGTGTCTCAACTCTCACGAGCGCACGTGCGGAGAGCGCCCGTCGCGTCCGTATATTCGGTCTGAGTGACCTCTCCAAGCACGACCTGAATTGGCCCAGCGGATCCCCAGAGACGAGTCGCTGAGCCGCGTCCACGGCGTCGGCGCCCTCTTTTCCGCCGCCTACGGGAACGTCGGCTCCTCGATCTATTACGCCCTCGGCGTGACCGCCGCCTTCGCCCTCGGCCTCACCCCGATCGCCTTCGTCGTCTCCGGCCTGATCTTCGCCGCCACCGCCGCCACCTACGCCGAGGCGACGGTGATGTTCCCGGAGGCCGGCGGCTCCTCCAGCTTCGCCCGCCACGCCTTCAACGAGCTGGTCAGCTTCGTCGCCGCCTGGGGGCAGATGCTCAACTACACGATCACGGTCGCGATCTCGGCCTTCTTCGTGCCCCATTACCTAGCGGTCTTCTGGCCCTGGCTCGGCGACAGCCCCGGCGACATCGTCGGCGGCGCCGCCCTGATCGTCGCCCTCGCGGTGATCAACATCCGCGGCACCGAGGAGTCGGCGAAACTCAACCTCATCCTCGCCATCGCCGACCTCGCCACCCAGGTGGTGCTGGTCGGGATCGGCATCGTCCTCGTCCTCAGCCCGACGATCCTGGTCGACAACGTTCACCTCGGCGTCGCCCCGACCTGGAGCGACTTCGCGCTCGGGATCGCGGTCGGGATGATCGCCTACACCGGGATCGAGACGATCTCCAACATGGCCGAGGAGGCCAAAGACGCCGCCCGCACGATTCCCCACAGCGTCGGCCTCGTCGTCGCCGCCGTGCTCGGGCTCTACCTGCTGATCCCGATCGTCGCCCTCTCGGCGATGCCGGTGGTTCACCACGGCGGCGAGTACACGACCGCGCTCGGCTCGACGTTCGCCGACGACCCGATCCTCGGCATCGTCGAGAACCTCGGCCTCGCGCACGGCCCGACCGAAGTCCTCCGCTACTACGTCGGCGTCCTTGCGGCGGTGATCCTGCTGATCGCCACCAACGCCGGCCTGATCGGCGTCTCCCGCCTCACCTACTCGATGGGGCAGCACCGCCAGCTGCCCGAGGGCCTGCGCCAGGTCCACCCCAAGTACCGCACCCCCTACATCGCGATCCTGATCTTCGGCGCGATCGCGATCGTCACCCTGCTGCCGGGCCAGACCGACTTCCTGGCGACGATGTACTCGTTCGGGGCGATGCTCTCGTTCACGATCGCCCACATAGCGGTGATCCAGCTGCGCCGCAAACACCCCGACCGCGAGCGCACCTGGAAACCCCGCGGCAACGTCCACGCCTTCGGCTTCGAGGTGCCGGTGACGGCGGTGCTCGGCGGCTTCGGCACCTTCGCCGCCTGGATCGTGGTCATGGCGCTGAACCCGCGCACGCTCTTCGTCGGCACCGGCTGGATGGTGCTCGGCATCGCCGTCTACGTCCTCTACCGCCGCAACCAGCGCCTGCCGCTGACGCAGACGGTGAAGGTGGTGCTGCCGGAGCCGCTCGGGGTGGAGGAGGTCGAGTACCGAAGCGTGCTGGTCGCCTTCGAGGACGACGAAGAATTCTCGCCGGAGATGGTCGCGACCGCGGTCAAGCTCGCCGGCAAGAAACGCCGCGGCATCCACGTCCACTCGATGATGACGGTGCCGACGAACCTGCCTCTGAGCGCCGAGATGGCCGACCAGGAAGGCGAAGCGCAGCGCAAGATCGAGGAGGCGAAGCTGATCGGCGGCCAGCGTGTGACCGGCCACGTTTCGCGCGTGCGGCCGGGCCAGGCGGGCTACTCCGTCTCCGAGGAGGCGGCCGAGATCAAGGCGGAGGCGATCGTCATGGGCCTCAGCTACCGCAACGGCATCCCGCAGTACGACAAGACCCTGCAGACGATCCTCGGCGAGCGCCCCTGTCGGGTGATCATCGTCTCCGACCCGACCGAAAAGCCGACGGCGATTCCCGGCGCGGCACTGGCGGAGGTTCTCCAATGAGCGGCGAGCGCATCTACCGCGGCGCCGTCCGTGCCTTCTCGCTCGCCTTCGTCGCGATCGGCCTCGCGCTGCTGGTCGTAACCATTGCGGGCGGCGGTGGCCCGCTCTCGCTCGGCTTCCTGATGGGGCTCGCCTTCGTCGGCGTCGGCGCCGGCCGCCTCTGGGCGGGGGCGAGGTTGGGGAGATGAACGGCCAGCAGCGGTCGCGCAGCGACGGCCGCCCGCCGGCCGAGAGCCCGCGCCGGCCCGAGGAGCCCCGCGCCGAGCCGATCCTCGAGCGCGGCCTCGGGGTCCCCTGGCTCTTCGCCGCCGCCTACTCTGCGGTCGGCTTCTCGATCTACTTCGCCCTCGGCGTCGTCGCCGACCGCGGCCTCGGCCTGACGCCGCTGATCTTCCTCGCCGCCGGCCTCCTCTTCGGCCTCACCACGCTCACCTACGTCGAGGGCGGTGCGATGTTCCGGGAGCGCGGCGGTTCCTCGACCTTCGCCCGCCACGCCTTCAACGAGCTGGTCGCCTTCATCGCCGGCTGGGCGATCCTGATCGACTACCTGATCGTGATCGCCCTGGCGGCGATCTCGGTGCCGCATTACCTGGAGCCTGTCTCCGGCAGCTTCAGCGACGCGGGCTGGGAGATCGCCATCGCGACGGCGGTGATCGTCGGGGTCTGCGTCCTCAACATCCTCAACGTCACCGGCCGCGAGCGGCAGGCCTCGCTGGTCTTCCTCGCCCTCGCCGACCTCGGCCTGCAGCTGGCGGTGATCGTCGTCGGGGCGCTGGTCGTGATGCACCCCGACCGCCTCACCGAGCACGTCCAACTCTTCACCGAGCCGACCTTCAAGAACATCGTCTACGCGGCGGTGGTGGCGATGCTCGCCTACGCCGGGATCGAGGCCGCCTCGGACCTGGCGCCCGACATCGACGTCGGCCGCGACGATCTGCGCCGGGTCGCCGCGATCGGCGCTATCGGCGTTCCGCTCGTCTACGCGCTGATGGCGGCGATCGCGCTGATGGCGGTGCCGGTGGTCGCCGGCCCCGCCGGGCTGCACACCGCTCTCGGCGGCGAGTTCGTCGAGGAGCCGGTGCTGGGGGTGGTCTCGCAGTACCACCCGGCCTGGGTTGCCGACCTGATGCGCTGGCTGGTCACCGCAATCGCGACCCCGGTCCTGATCTGGGCCGCCAGCACCTCGATGCTCGGCGTCTCCCGCCACATCTACACGCTGGCGATCAACCGCCAGATCCCCAGCTGGCTCGGCCAACTCGACCGTCGCACGGCCACTCCCTACGTGGCGATCGCGATCAGCGGCATCGTCGCGATCGGCCTCGTCGTCCCCACCGACGTCAAGCTGCTGGCCAGCATCTACGCCTTTGGGGCGACGCTGGCGATCACGATCGCCCACCTCTCGATCATTCGTCTGCGGGTGAAGGAACCCGACCGGCGGCGGCCGTTCCGAATCCCCTTCGGGTTCCACTGGGGTGTCGCCACGGTGCCGCTGCCGGCGGTCGCCGCCGCCGTCCTCAGCGGCCTCGCCTTCATCAGCGTCCTCGCCTACCACTCGACCGCGCGCTGGGTCGGCCTCGCCTGGATGGCCTTCGGGCTCGTCTTCTACGTCGTCTACCGCAAGGTCGTCGAGGGGACGACGCTGACCAAGCGGGTCTCGGTCACCGAGCGGGCGCTGACCAAGCAGGTGCCGGAGATCGAGTTCAGCAACATCCTCGTGCCCGTCTTCGGCACCAGGTTCGACGACGACATCGTCGCCACCGCGGGGAGGCTGGCCGCGGCCGACGCGGACGGGGACCGCGACGAGGGGATCTCCCGGCTCGACGTCGTCTACGTGATCGAGGTGCCGCTGACGCTGCCGTTGGACGCGAAGCTGCCGAAGGAGCGCGAGGAGCAGGCGCGGCGGGCGCTGGAGCGGGCGCGCGAGGTGGGTGAGGAGTACGAAGACGTCGAGGTCACGACCGACGTGATCCGCGCCCGCAAGGTCGGAGCGGGCATCCTCGAGGCCGCCCGCCGCGGCAACGCGGAAGCGATCGTGATCGGCGGGGAGCCGCCGACGAAGATCCGCGGCGGCGGCGTGCTGGGCGGCATCGGCGCCGCCAAGCCGGCCGAGATCGGGGCGGCGACCGAGTACGTGCTGAAGAAAGCCCCCTGCCGGGTCCTGCTCACGGCTCCACCGGAACCCGAATAGGCCCCTCCCTTACGTCTAGTATCCGGCCCATGTTCGTCTTGATCGTCGGTTGCGGCCGCGTCGGCTCCTCGGTGGCGCGGGCGATGCTCCGCGAGGGCCACACCGTCTCCTGCCTCGACGAGGACCCGGAGTCGCACGCGCGGCTCGAGGTCGGGCTGGAGAAGAGCTGGGAGGACCTCGGCGGCCAGTTCACGGTCGGGGCGGGGCTGGAGGCCGAGGCGCTGGAGGCGGCCGGAATCGGGCAGGCTGACGTCTTCATCGCCTCCACCGACGGCGACAACACCAACATCGTCATCGCCCAGATCGCCCAGCGGCGCTACGAAGTGCCGACGGTGGTCGCGCGCGTGCTCGACCCGCTGCGGGCCGAGTGGTACCAGCGGCAGGGGCTGCACACGGTCTGCCCGACCCGGGTCGCGATCGACATGCTGGAGAGCGCGGTGCGCGAGGCGGCCGATCGCGGCGGAGCGGCCGACGACGCCGCGGCGACGGTCTAGATGGTCGCCCACTTCGCCATGGAACCACTCACCTAGGAGAACTGGAAGAAGCATGTACATCATCGTCGTCGGAGCGGGCAAGGTGGGGTGGAACCTGGCGCGGGAGCTGCTCGACAAAGGGCACGAGGTGACGCTGATCGAGAGCGACCGGCGCCGCTACCTGACCGTCGAGCAGGAGCTCGAGCACAACGTCTCCTATGGCGACGCCTCCGAGCTCTGGGTGCTGGAGCGGGCCGGGATCCAGCGCGCCGACATGGTGATCGCGGTCACCGGCGACGACGAGGACAACGTGCTGATCTGCCAGGTGGCGAAGGAGAAGTACCTGGTCGACCAGATCATCGCCCGGGTCAACAACCCGCGCAACCGTCAGCACTTCGACCTGCTCGGCATCAAGCCCTCGGTCTCGGCGACCGACCTGATCCTGCGCCTGCTCGAGCACGAGGTGCCCGAGTACGGCTTGGTGCACCTGCTCGACCTGCAGGAGGAGCAGCTGGAGATCATCGAGATGCTGCTCGGCAAGGACTCCGGCGTGACCGGCCGCCGCGTCGGCGACCTGCGGATGCCCGAAGGGAGCCTGCTGATCTCGGTCCTGCGCGCCGGCAAGGGCTTCGTTCCCAACGCCGACACCGTGCTGCAGGAAGGCGACGAGGTCCTCGCCGTGCTCGACCCGGGCAAGGAGGACGACCTGAAGACGCTCTTCGGCCCCGAGGGCAACGGCGCCAACGGCGGGTAAGACCGCTGTGATCCCGGACGCTAACCGGGTAGGAGTTCGGACACCAACCGGATAGGAGCTTGCTGCGATGGCCGACCGTGAAGTCGATTTCCTGCTGATCGGCGGGGGCATGGCCTCCGCCCATTGCGCTCAGGAGCTGCGCCGGCGCGGGGCCGACGGCTCGATCCTGCTGGTCGGGCGCGAGCCCGAGCCGCCCTACGAACGGCCGCCGATCTCGAAGGAGTACCTGCGCGGCGAGGCGAGCCGCGAGGACGCCTACGTCAACTCGCCCTCCTGGTACGAGGAGAACGGCGTCGAGCTGCTGACCGGGCGCAACGTGATGTCGCTCGATGTCGAGAACCGGACGGCGAAGGTCCAGGGCGGGGAAGAGGTCGGTTTCGGCAGGGCGCTGCTCGGGACCGGGGCGATGGTCAACATCCTCCGGGTCGAGGGGGCCGAGAACGAGGGCATCCACTACCTGCGCGCCTTCGGCAACTCCGACGCGATCCGCGCCGACGCCGAGGCGGCCGAGCACGTGGTCCTGGTCGGCGGCAGCTACATCGGCTGCGAGGTGGCGGCCTCGCTGACCGCGCGGGGGACGAAGTGCACGATCATCGCGATGGAGGGCGTGGCACTGTCGCGGACCTTCGGCGAGGAGGCGGGGCGCTGGTTCCAGGGGCGGTTGGAAGAGCACGGCGTCGCTTTCCACGGCGGCGAGACCCTGAGCGCCTTCGAGGGCGACGGCCGGGTCAAGGCGGTGATCGCCGAGAGCGGGCTGACGGTCGAGTGCGACGCGGTCGTCGTCGGCGCCGGGGTGCGACCGGACGCGATGCTGGCGCAGCGGGCGGGGCTCGAGGTCGGCGACGGCGGCGTCGTCTGCGACTCGAAGCTGCGGACCTCGGCCGAGGGGATCTACGCGGCGGGCGATTGCTGCTCGTACGAGAGCGTCGTCCACGGCCGCCGCATCCACGTCGAGCACTGGGACGTGGCGATGCAGCAGGGCCTCAAGGCCGGCGCCAACATGCTCGACGCCGACGAGGATTACGACGTCGTCCCCTACTTCTTCAGCGACCTCGCCGACTGGGCGAGCCTCGAGTACGTCGGGCCGGCCTACGAGTGGGACCAGGAAATCTGGCGGGGCGACCGCGACGGTGGCGAGTTCTCGGTCTGGTACCTGCAGGGCGGGCGCGTCGCCGGCTGCCTCAGCGTCGAGCGCTCGGAGGACCTGGCCGAGGCGCGGCGGATGCTGGCCGAGGGGGTTGACGTTTCCGATGCGGTGGCGCGGCTCGAAGATCCCGCCGCCGATCTCGCGTCGATATCCTGAGAGCAGCCGTTGCGGCCTGGTGTAATGGCAGCACGCCTCGCTCTGGACGAGGTAGTCGGGGTTCGAGTCCCTGGGCCGCAGCTTCGTTGAACCCCTGCAAAGCCGTCAAATCGCTTTGCTAGCGTCGCCACCCACGTGAGCTTCTCCGGCAACAAGACGAACAAGACGATCCTGCTTCTGCTCGCCGCGCTGGTCGCGCTGGCGATCGGCGGCTGCGGCGGCGGTGGCGACGAGACCGAAACGACGGCGGTGACGACCACCGAAGAACCAGAAGAGCTGACGAAATCGGAGCTGATCGAACGCGGCGACGACGTCTGCGCCGAGACCAACGCCGCGGTCGGGGCTCTGGATTCGGAACCCGAAGAAAGCGCCGTCCCGGAAACGATCGAAAAAACCGCCAACCTCTACACGGGGATGGTCGAACGGCTGCAGGAACTTGGGACGCCCGAAGGAGACGACGGCAGCTACATGAAGTTCGCCGAAGCGGCGGAAGAGCTGGCCAAGGTCGAGGGCGAAGTGAAGCTGGCGTCCGAACGCGAAGACACCGCCGCCCTCGGCGAGGCGGCGACCGAAGCGACCCCGGCGCTCGAAGAATTCGAGACCCAGGCTGAAATCTACGGCTTCGAACAGTGCAGCGAAGGCCCTGGAGCGGTCACGCCGAGCACCGCTGATGGCTCGACCGGCGCCGAAGGGGGCGAAGAATTCGGCGGGGTCGAAGAAGGCGGGGTCGAATCCGAACCCGAATTCGAAGAAGCGGCCCCCGAAGAAGAAGTCGTCCCCGAAGAAGAAGCGGCCCCCGAAACCGGCGGCGCCGGCGGCGGTGCCGAAGTGGCCCCCGAAGGCGGCGACGGCGAAACGGGCGGCTCCGAATCAGGCGGCGTGGGTCCCGGCTGATCAAAGCGGTCACGCTGACCAACCCTTCCGATTTTCGACACACCAGAGTGTGCTCAAACTCGGAAGCCCTGCCGCATCTGCCTGCGTGCGCTGAGCCCTCGGCGTCGGCCGGAGCTCTGTTGCTGGGAGGGGGTGGTGTCCGTCTCCCGACCGGCGTCCCTGATTTTCGCACTGGAAAGTTGTCGAGAGCTGGGGAGTCAGCGGCGAAAATCCCAGGGAGGGAGAGGGATACCACCCCCTCCATACCGACAGGGTTTTGGTCCCTAAGCCGCTGACTCAACCCACGCCCCGTACAGCTTCGAGTACGGCCCGCCGGCGGCGATCAGCTCTTCGTGAGTACCCTGCTCGGCGATCCTGCCTTGCTCGAGGACGACGATCTTGCCGGCGCGGCGGATGGTGGAGAGGCGGTGGGCGATGACGATGGCGGTGCGGCCGTGGAGGAGGCGCTCGAGGCCGCGCTCGATCGTTTTCTCGGTGCGGACGTCGACGTTGGAGGTGGCCTCGTCGAGGATGAGGATGCGGGGTTCGGCGAGGAGGGCGCGGGCGAAGGCGACCAGCTGGCGCTGACCGGCCGAGAGCTGGATGCCGCGCTCGCCGACTTCGGTGTCGAGACCCTGGGGGAGGGCTTTGACGAACTCGGTGGCGCCGACGGCGGCGATCGCGGCTTCGATCTCCCCCTCGCTCGCCTCCGGCCTGCCGAAGGCGACGTTTTCGCGGACGCTGCCGCTGAAGAGGAAGCCCTCCTGGGGCACGATCCCGAGCTGACGACGCAGCGCCCCCTGCTGCACCCCGCGCAGGTCGTGGCCGTCCACTCGCACAGTCCCCTGCTGCGGGTCGTAGAAGCGCGCGACCAGCTTCGCGAAGGTCGACTTTCCAGCCCCGGTGGCGCCGACCAGCGCCAGCGTCTGCCCGGGCGGCACGTGGAGGTCGACGTCGCGCAGCGCCCAAGCGTCCTCGGCCGGCTCCCCCTCTTCGGCGTAGGAGAACCAGACCCCGTCGAGCTCGATCTCCCCGCGCAACGTCCCCGGGTCGACCGCGTTCGGCGCGTCGACCATGTCCGGCGCCGTGTCCAGCAGGTCGAAGATCTTGTCCAGCGCCGCCATCCCCTGTTGGTAGGTCGTGTAGAGCTGGGAGAGTTCCTGGATCGGTTCGAAGAAGCGGGTCAGGTAGCCGACGAAGGCGACGACGACGCCGACTTCGAGCGCGCCATCGACCGCCTGGGTGCCGCCGTAGAGCAGGATCACCGCCGTCCCCACCGCCGCCAGCAGTTCGACCGCGGGGAAGTAGGAGGCGTTGAGGTAGACGGTCTTCATGTTGACGTCGCGGTTTTCCTCGTTCAGCGCGGTCATCGCCGCCCGGTGGCGCGGCTCCTGGCCGAAGCTGCGCACGACCCGGACGCCGCTGAGCGTTTCCTGCAGGTAGGCGGTGACGGCGGCGATCCGCTCGCGGGTGGCTCGGTAGGTGCCGGCGGAGACGATCCGGAAGATCACGCTCGCCACCGCCAGCAGCGGGAAGGTGACGAAGGTGATCAGCGCCAGCTTGAGGTCGAGTGCGAGCATGATCACGACCACCCCGACCAACGTCAGGGTGCTGGAGAAGATCGTCACCAGCCCACTCGTCACCAGCTGGTTCAGCGCTTCGACGTCGTTGGTCATCCGCGAGATAAGCACGCCCGGGCTGCGGCGGGTGAAGAAGCCGATCGACATCGCCTGCAGGTGGGCGAAGATCCGCTCGCGCAGGTCCTGCAGCGCCCGCGTCCCGACCCAGCCGACGAGGTAGGTCTCCCAGAAGGTGGCTGCCGCGTAGAGCACGGTGGCAAGGACGAAGGCGGCGACGATCAGGTCGAGGGCGGCGACGTCGCCGGCTCTGATGCCGCTGTCGATCGCCTTGCCCAGGAGGTACGGCGGCGCCAGAGCGGCGGCGGTCTCCAGCAGCAGCGCCGCGAACATCAGGATCAGGCGCCCGCGGTAGGGCCGCAGCAGCCCGATCATCCAGCGCACCTTGCGCGCCCGCTGGTCCTCGCCGCGGACCAGGCGCCAGAGGTCGCGGAAGAGCGCTGCGCTGTTCCTTATGGCCCCTATACCGCCAAAAGGAACAGACGAACGGTCATCGTCGGTCATAGCCGCGCCACCTCCTCTCGCTCCTCCAGATCGCGCTGGAGGAAGACCGAGTCGGCGAGCCCGTGCTCGGCGATCTCGCGGTAGAAGCCGCAGCCCTCCATCAGCTCCTCGTGGCTGCCGCGGTCGACGATCGTCCCCGCGTCCATCACCACGATCTCGTCGGCGAGCGAGACGGTGGAGAGGCGGTGGGCGATGATGAAGGTCGTCCGCCCGGCCATCGCCTCGCGCAGGCCGGCTTTGATCGCGGCCTCGGTGGTGGCGTCGACCGAGGAGGTGGCGTCGTCGAGGATGAGGATGCGCGGGTCGGCGAGCAGGGCGCGGGCGATCGCCACCCGCTGGCGCTGGCCGCCGGAGAGGGTGAGGCCGCGCTCGCCGACGCGGGTCTCGTAGCCGTCGGGCAGTTCGCGGATGAAGCCGTCGGCCTGGGCGCGGCGGGCGGCGGCTTCGATCTCCTCCGTCGTCGCCTCCTGCCGCGCGTAGGCGATGTTCTCGGCGACGGTGGCGGTGAAGAGGAAGCTGTCGTCGGCGACGAAGGCGATCTGCGACCGCAGCGAGCCGACGTCGACCGAGCGCACGTCGGCGCCGTCGACCAGGACCGTCCCCTCGCTCGGGTCGTACAGCCGCGCGATCAGCCCGACCAGGCTCGTCTTCCCCGACCCGGACGGCCCGACCAACGCCACCGTCTTCCCGGCCTCGACGGAGAGATCGACGTTCGTCAGGGACGGGGAGCCGCCGTCGTAGCGCAGCGTCACGCCGCGCAGCTCGACGGCGCCGCCGCCTGCGGGGAGAGGAGGCGCCTCGGGGGGGCTCTGGATCGCCGGTTCGCGGTCGAGGATTTCGAACATGCGGTTGCCGGAGGCGATCGCGCGCTGGGCCATCCCCAGCGCCACCCCGAGCGAGCGCATCGGCCCGGCCAGCATGCCGACGTAGGTGTAGAAGGCGACGAAGGCGCCGAGGCTGAGGCTGCCGTCGATCACCTCGCGGCCGCCGACCAGCAGGACCAGGGCGATCCCGATCTGCGGCAGCAGCCCGATCAGCGGCGAGAAGGTGGCCTGCAGCTTGGTCGCGTAGATGCTCTGGTCGAAGACGCGGGTGACGGCGCGCTGGAAGCGGTGGAGCTGGTGCTCCTCGCGGGCGAAGGCCTTGACGATGCGGATGCCGGAGACGTTCTCCTCGGCCTCCGCGGTCAGCTCGGCGATCCGCTGCTGGACCTCCTGCTGCGCCGGCCGCGACATCAGGTTGTAGCGGCTGGCGGTGAGGACGACGAACGGCGCCGGGACCAGTGCCACCAGGGCCAGCAGCGGGTTGATCGCGATCATCACCACCGCCGCCAGGGTGATCGTCAACAGGTTCTGGGTGATGAAGATCAGCCCGTAGCCGAGGAAGAAGCGGATCGACTGCAGGTCGACCGTCGCCCGCGACATCAGCTGCCCGGTCTGCTGGGAGTCGAAGAAGCCGAGGTCGAGCCGCTGCAGGTGCGCGTAGAACTGCTGGCGCAGGTCGAATTCGACTGCCAGCGAGACCTTGCCGGCGACCAGGCGCCGCACCACCGTCAGCCCCAGTCGCAGGATGCCGGCACCGACGATCGCCAGCGCCAGCGGCAGCAGGTCGGGCTTGTTGCCGTCCTCGATCGCGTTGACCGCCCTGCCGATCAGCCACGGGATCAGCACCGTCATCCCCATCGCCGCCCAGGCGAAGACCAGCGATCCCCACAGCTGCGCCCGGTAGGGGCGCAGGTATCCCATCAGGCGACGGTAGGTACGCATCCCACCGACTATACAAAGTGAAGTATTGGGCTATTGAAGGCGCGCGGCGGCCTTGGCGCTCGGCACTTTGCCGTCTTCGCACTTTCTCGCGTGGTGGCCGGGCGGCTGCAGGATCTGGAAGTTGGTGACGGCGTGGACCTGGGTGGTGGCGCCGTTGTTCTGGGCGAGGTTGACGATCAGGCGGTAGAAGCCGGGGGGGAGGGCGTGGTAGTAGATCTCCGGCCGGGTGGCGGGGGAATAGCTGCCGGCGCTGCCGATCCGCTCGGCCAGGACCCCGTTCGGCCCCGCGTACTTGGCGTAGTCGAAGGACCTCCCCTGCAGGCGGCCTTTGCCGAGCGGGCTGTTGATCGCGTCTTCGAGCTTCTTCGGGTCGACGCAGTCGGGGACGCGGTTGAGGCTGAAGCGCAGATGGCCCTCGCCGAGCTGCGGTTCGCCGCCGAACTGGCGTGGCGCCAGCTCGAAGTTCTCGACCTCGACCTTGACCACGACCGCGCGGGCGGTCTGGCGGGCGCCGTTGCGCGGCGAGATGACTTCCACCGAAGGTTCGCCCGGCACGCCGCTCTCCGCCTGGGCGGCGTCGGAGCTCTCCTTGCCGCCGAAGGCCAGCGCCAGCGCCACGGCGACGGCGGCCAGGGCGACGGCCGCCACGGTTGCAGTCCTTGCCCGCATCGGAGCGGGAAGACTACGCAGCCGGGCGGAAAACGGGTGCACCCGGCCCTCTCGTTAACCTGGCCCGTTCGCGATGAGCCCCGCCACCGAGCTCGCCTATCGGATCAGCGCCGCCGCCCGCCGCCCGGCCAGCTGGGTTCAGCTGTGCAAATTCGGCCTCGTCGGCGGCTCCGGCTACCTGATCAACCTCGCCGTCTTCGCCCTGCTGGCGGGCAGCCTCGGCGTACACCACGCGGCCGCGGCGGTCGGCGCCTTCTGCGTCGCCGTCACCAACAACTTCCTCTGGAACCGCTGCTGGACCTTCGGCCCCGGCGACGGCCCGGCCCACTTCCAGGCCGCCCGCTTCTTCGCCGTCAGCCTCGCCTCCCTCGGCCTCAACATCGCCGTGTTGGAGCTGCTGATCTTCAACCACCTCACGGGCGATCTGACCGCCCAGGCAATCGCCGTCGCCGTGGCCATGCCCTTCAACTTCTTGGGCAACAAGCTCTGGACCTTCAGTTAGGCGTCAGGCGGAGCGCTTGTCGCCTCAGTCATCATTGAAGTGATGAGCAACGGCAGGAAGCAGTACGACCCGCAGGCGATCGAGCCCGCGCGCCAGGAGGCCTGGCAGCGGCGCGGCGACTTCGACGCGCCCACGTCCAAGGAGGGGCAGGAGCACGTCTACGTCAAGCCCTCGAGCCCGTTCACCTCGGGCAACCTGCACATGGGCCACGTCCGCGACTACTCGATCGGCGACGCCTACGCGCGCTTCCGCCGCGGCCGCGGCGACGCGGTCCTGTTCGGGTTCGGCTTCGACGCCTTCGGGCTGCCGGCCGAGCTGGCGGCGATCGAGCGCCAGGAGCCGCCCGCCGACTGGGTCGCCGAGTGCGGCGAGCGCATGCTCGGGCAGATGAAGCGGCTCGGCTTCTCCTTCGACTACGACCGCGTCTTCTACAGCTCCGACGAGGGCCAGTACCGCTGGTCGCAGTGGCTCTTCAACACGCTCTGGGAGCGCGACCTGATCTACCGCGACGACGCCACCGTCGACTGGTGCGACACCTGCCAGACCACGCTCGCTTCGATCCAGGTCGAGGACGGGCGCTGCTGGCGCTGCCACAACGAGGTGCGGCTGATTCGCCGCCCGACCTGGTTCCTGCGCATCACCCCCTACCTCGAGGAGAACGACCGCAACACCGCGCGCTTGGAGCAGGGTGGGAAGTGGGATGAGCTCTCGCTGGCGACCCAGCGCTACATCCTCGGTCGCTCCGAGGGGGTCGAGCTCGACCTGCAGGGCGAGGGGCGCTCGCTGACGGTCTTCACCCCCCACCGCAAGTTCGCCGCTCGCGCCGCCTTCGTCCTGCTCTCGCCGCGTCACCCAGGCGTCGACGCGTGGGTCGCCGGCGACTCGGTGCGCGAGGAGCTGGAGAAGATGCGCTCGGGTGGCTGGGAGCGCAGCGCCCGCGACGCCCGCTCGGTGCCGCTGGTCGACACCGGCCTTTCGATCCCGGGCCCGGACGGTGGGGAGCTGCCGGTGGCGGTGACGCCGCTGGTCGACGCCCGCTTCGGGCCGACCGCGGCGCTGGGGATCCCCGCGATCAACGAGGCCGACCGTGACCTCGCCGAGCGGCTCGATCGGGTCGAGGTCCCGGCCGCGCCCGAGGAGGGGGAGGGGCCCGCGCCCGCCCCGGTCGAGGGCGCCCGTGAGACGATCCGCTACCGCGCCAACGACTTCTCGATCTCCCGCCAGCGCTCCTGGGGGACGCCGATCCCGGTCATTCTCTGCGACGAGTGCGGCCCGCAGCCGGTCTCCGAGGAGGACCTGCCGGTCGTCCTCCCCCGAGACATCAAGCCCACCGGCGAAGGGAACCCGCTCGCCGAGCGCCCCGACTTCGTCGACGTCGAGTGCCCGAAGTGCGGCGCCGCCGCCAGGCGCGAGACCGACACCCTCGACTGCCACTTCGACGCGCTCTGGCTCTGGGTGCCAGCGGCGGTCCCGCCCGAGGACCGCGACGAGCGGATGTTCACCCATCCCGACCTGCAGAGGTGGTTGCCGTCCGAGCGGCTGGTCGCCGGCAACGACAGCGGCGGCTTCGTCTTCGACCAGCGGGTCGTCACCAAGGCGCTGCGCGATATCGGTCCCTTTGCCTTCATGGAGGAGGGGGAGCCGTTCGCCGGCTGCCTCTTCCACGAGATGGTGATCGCCGACGGGCGCAAGATGAGCAAGCACCTCGGCAACGTCGTCGACCCCGACGAGCTGGTCGCCGAGCACGGCGCCGACACCGTGCGGTTGGCCGTCCTGTACGCGGCCGGGCCGGCGAAGACGCTGAACTGGAGCGACGGCGCGGTCCGTTTCGCCGCCCGCTTCCTGCGCAGCCTCTGGAACTACACGTTCGAGCGCCTGGCGGGGCTGGAGAGCCTCGCGCACGATCCGGCGGCGGCCGCCGACACCGAGCACATGCGCGACCGTCTGCGCAAATGGTGCGAGAACGGCCTCGCGCGAATCACCGACGACACCGCCGACCTGCAGATGCACAAGTCGGTCCGCAACATCACCCGCCTCTTCGAGCGGATCCAGGACTTCGAGAAGCGGGTGGTCAAACGCCGCGGCCGGCTCGACCGCGCCGACGCCGAGGCCCAGCTCGCAGCGCTCGCCCTCCTGGCGCGGACCCTGCTCCCATTCGCCCCCCACACGGCCGAGGAGCTGCTGGTTGCGCTCGGCGTCGAGGACAGCGCCGAGGCTCTCGAGGTCTGGCCGGAGAGCGCGGACATCCCCGTCCAGCCCGCTCCCACCGCCGCTTCGTAGGGAACGCCGCGCTCTCCCGATCGTCTGTAACAAAGGCTGTGACGATTGAGCAAACACCCTTGATTGATACAAGACGGTGTGTTATGAATGCGCGTGCCGGGCGATCAACCGGTGAAGGAGGCGGGGTCTCGGATCAGGGAAACCGCCTTGGGGTGGCAAAGGAGGACCGATCCTGAGCCAGGATCTAAATCGTCATGACGGATCCTGGTCACGTCGGCACGGCCGACGTCGCCCCGCCTCCCTTCATCGACCTTTCGATCGCATCGAAGGGGCGGGGCCAATGGGGTGGCACCCGCCCCTTTTATTGCTTCGGCGGCCGCTTGACGTCGAAGCGGCGCGCTTTCGGCAGCCACGAGATGCCGTCGCAGAGCTGGGCCGGTTTCACGTTCAGCGCGCCGGCAAGCTTGACGATCGTCGCCAGGCGCGGCTCGCGTCCGGCGCGCTCGAGCAGCGACACCTCGGTGCGGTGCAGATCGCAGATGTAGCCGAGCTCTTCCTGTGAGACGCCGGCCTCGGCACGGGCTCGACGAAGGTTGATTGCGAAGCGCTCTTGAGGGGTCATTCGAGGGGATCCTTTGCGTTTGCGGACAGAAACTCTACAGACGACACACATATATGCGTTTGCGCGCGCTTCTCGTTCCGCTACCGTGCTGAAATTAGTGCGCGCGTCGGAGAGAGCTTTTTGCGCAGAAAGCATTGAGCAGCAGCAACCCATGTGTTATACCCCTGCGATTGGTCGACTTAGCGCCGAGGGATCGGCGGCAAAGGAGGAGTCATGAGTGACGCGGTGGATCCGCATCTCACCGAGCCCTATGGGCACCGGACCAGCTCCTGCGCCACCGAACTCGCCTGCCGCGACTGCGGTTACCGGACGCCGCTGCTGGACACCGCCTTCAAGTGCCCGGCCTGCGGCGAAGGCCTCGACATCGACTACGACTACGAGCGCGCCAGAGAGGCGATCGCCGAGCGGGGACTCGAGGGCCGTCCGTGGAACGTCTGGCGCTTCGAGGAGCTGTTGCCGATCGTCAGTCGCCGCGCCCAGCAGCGGGTGGCTCGGTTCGCCGGCAAAACGCCGCTGATCCACGCCGAGCGGCTCGGCGCCGAGCTCGGCCTCGGCAGCCTCTACCTGAAGGACGACTCGACCAACCGGCCCTCGCTCTCCTACAAGGACCGCGTCGTCGGGATGGCGATCGCGCGCCTGCTGGAGCTGGGCAAGGACGAGGTCGGCTGCGTCTCGACCGGCAACGTCGGCACCGCCGTCGCCTCGTTGGCGGCTCAGGCGGGGGCTGCGCCCTACATCTTCTATCCGGGCAACATGGAGAAGGGGAAGGCGAAGGCCTGTCGCGCGATGGGCGCCCAGGTGATCCAGCTCGACGCCAACTACGACCAGGCCAACCGCGCCTGTCGCGAGCTGGCGATCACGACCGGGATGGAGTTCGCCAACATCACCCTGCGCCCGTTCTACGCCGAGGGGGCGAAGACGATGGCCTTCGAGGTCGTCGAGGAGCTGGGCTGGAAGGCACCCGACCACTTCGTGATCCCGGCCGCGGGCGGGACCCTCTCCTCGCGCGTCCACAAGGGGCTGCTCGAGCTGGAGAAGGTCGGTCTCGCCGAGACCGCGCATTCGAAGATCGACATCGCCCAGGCGAGCGGCTGCTCGCCGATCTCCACCGCGATTCGCAGCGGCGGCGAGATCGAGCCGCAGACGCCGGAGACGGCGGCGCACTCGCTGGCGATCGGCGCCCCGGGCGACGGCGGTCTCGTCGTCGACGCGGTCCGCTCCCGCGGCGGCTCGGCGGCGGCGGTCCCCGACGAGGAGATCTGGAACGCGATCGACCTGCTCGGCCAGACCGAGGGAATCCTCACCGAGCCGGCTGGCGGCACCACGATCGCCTCGACCGCTCGGCTCGCCCAGGAAGGGAAGCTCGGACCCGACGAGGTCGTCGTCGCGGTGATCAGCGGCAACGGCCTGAAGACGCTTCAGGAGCATCCGGACAAGCCCTGGCCGGAAGGCGTTCCCTGCGAGGTCGGGGCGATGGAGGAAGTTCTCAACGACTTCCGCCAGGCAGCCGCGGCCGCGCTGCGCTGAGCGGAAGGGGGTAGGCGACCGGCGCGACCTCCCGGCGCGCAGCCGGTCGCCACGCCTGCGCCGGCCGACGGATCGAACTGCATCAAATTCTGGTTGTAGGAGAGCCAGGATTTGATGCAGTTCGCCTAGGCTGTCGGCTGTGAGCGGTTTGCCTCACGTCGACGGTGTCACCCACCACCAGGTTCGCGCCCGCGGGGTCGAGCTCCACTACGCCGAAGCGGGGACCGGCGACGACGTCGTCCTCTGCCTGCACGGCTGGCCGCAGCACTGGTACGAGTGGCGCCACCTGATGCCGGCACTGGCCGACCGTCATCGCGTCATCGCCCTCGACCAGCGCGGTTTCGGCTGGTCCGAGGCTCCCGCGGACGGCTACGAGAAGGAGAACCTCGCCGACGACGTGCTCGCCGTCCTCGACGAGCTCGGGCTGAAACGGGTGAAGCTGGTCGGCCACGATTGGGGCGGCTGGATCGGCTTCCTCCTCTGCCTGCGCGAGCCGGAGCGCTTCCAGCGCTACCTGGCGCTGAACATCCTGCCGCCCTGGACGAGCATGCGGGCGATGGCGCCGCACCTCTGGCGCTTCTGGTACCAGTGGCTGATCCTCAGCCCGGGGATCGGCTACCGCCTCCACCGCAGCGGCAGGTTCATCCCGAAAGTCCTGGCCGGCGGCTCGGTGCGGCGCGAGGTCTGGGACGACGCCACCCTTCACGCCTTCTCCGACACCTTCACCGAGCCGGAGCGGGCGATGGCGGCGGTGCAGATGTACCGGGTCTTCAACCTCCGCGAGGCAAGGGATATCGCCAAAGGCCGCTACGCCAAATCCCGCCTCCAAGTCCCCACCAAGCTCCTCTTCGGCACCGGCGACGCCGCCCTCAACCACAACCTCCTATCCGGCTACGAGCAACATGCAGACGACATGACCCTGGAGAAAGTGGAGGGCTGCGGCCACTTCATCGCCGACGAGATGCCCCAGCTGGTCGCCGAAAGAGCCCGGGAGTTCTTCGCGGCGTGAGTCGGGGTCGGGGAGGGGTTCGCCGGACGCTCCCCGCTGTTGTCCGCCGAACCCCTCCTAGGACCTGATCCGAGCCTCCTCCAGATCGAGGTCGCGCTCGATTTGGCGCAGGGTTTGGTTGCGCAAGCGTCCGGCCTGTCGCAGGTCGAGCAGCTCCTCGCGCTCTATTCCGATCAGCTCTCTTCGCAGCTCCCCGTAGTCGGCGATGCGTTGTTCACGGGCGGCTACCTCGGGATCCTCGCCGCCGAGGACTGCCTGGCAGGTGCGAAAACGGGCACGGTAGAGGTCGCGCAGGCGCTTCAGCTGGGTCTCGGAGGCGCGCTCGTCGTCCTCCATCTCGTCGATTCGGTCCAGAGCCGACTGCGCCGCCTCCATCCGCGCCACCGCCTCTTCGTCGGACCAGCGTCGCGGCTCCTCCAGTCCCAGCGCCCGGACGATGAACGGCAGCGAAAGGCCCTGGCCGACCAACGTGACGAGGATCAGGGCGAAGGTGAGGAAGATGATCTGCGGCCGCGCCGAGACGCTGAGCGGCACCGCCAGCGCGGCGGCGAGGGACACGGCGCCGCGCATCCCGCTCCAGCCGACGGCGAAGCGCTGGCCGGCGGTTTCGCCCGCGTCGGAGCCCATCGCGAAGACGAAGGCAAGGCGGACTCCGATCGAGGTGGCGGCGAGCGCCGCCACCGGCCCCCACAGCTCGCTCACCCCCGAGGAGGTTTCGTTGAGGGTGTCGACGATCGCGGGCAGCTCCAAGCCGAGAAGGACGAAGAGGGTGATCTCCAGCCCGTAGACGAGGACGCCCCAGAAGGCGATCGCGCTGAGGCGGATGTCGGCGTCGAGCGAGCGGTGCGAGCGGTAGCCGCCGTAGAGCCCGGCGACGACGGCGGCGAGGATGCCGGAGACGTGCAGTTCCTCGGCGCCGAAGTAGGCGCCGTAGGCGGTGAGGACGGTGAGGACGATCGAGAGCCCGGCGTCGGTCTGGCGGCGGACGACGAGGTCGGAGAGGACGCCGACCGCGATCCCGACCGCGATGCCGCCGAGCGAGACGGCGACGAATTCGAGCGCCGCGTCACCGAGGCTGAAGGCGGCGCCGGTCGCCACCCCGACCGCGATCCGGTAGAGGACCAAAGCGGTGCCGTCGTTGATCATCGACTCGCCTTCGACCAGCAGCCGCACCCGCTCGGGGGCGCCGAGACGGCGGAAGATCGAGGTCGCGGCGACGGCGTCGGTGGGGGCGAGGACGGCGCCGAGGATCGCCGCCTCGGCCCAGCTCATCCCCGGTACCAGCGCGTGCGCGACCACCGCGACCGCGGCGGCGGCGACGAAAACGAGCGCGACCGCGAGCAGCGCCAGCGGCCGCATCACCGCTCGCAGCTCCTGCGGCGAGGTGCGCCAGCCGGCGGCGTAGACCAGCGGCGGCAGGAAGACGAGGAAGACCGTGTCGGGATCGAGCTCGACGCTGGGCAGGCCGGGGACGAAGGCGATCGCGAGGCCGCCGAGAACGAGCACGATCGGCGCCGGGATCTTGCCGTAGTCGGCGAGCCGCACCAGCAGGGCGGCGGCGAGGATGAGAACGAAGATCGACTCGACGTTGTTCATCGGGCACATAACATCGTGTCCGATGGCGGAACGGCTCTCACCTCCGTTGGAGGGCGTCGACCACGTGCGGGGCGAGCGCGGGGCGCCGCTGCAGCTGGTGATGTTCGGCGACTTCCAATGCCCGTTCTGCCTCGGCGCGCAGAAGAGCCTGCGGCGGGTGCGCGAGCAGTTGGGGGAGCGGTTGCTGTTCGCGTTCCGCCACCTGCCGATCCCCGAGAGGCACCCGCTGGCGATGCTGGCGGCGGAAGCGAGCGAGGCGGCCGCCGCGCAGGGGAGGTTCTGGGAGTACCACGACGCCCTCTACGCGAGCCAACCGAAGCTCTCGCTGGAGACGATGCTGGAGATCGGGCGGGACCTCGGCCTGGACGCCGACCGGCTCGCCGCCGAGATCGACTCCGGCGCACACCGCGACCGCATCGCCCGCGACCTCGCCTCCGCCGCGGCCAGCGCCGCCACCGGCACGCCCACCTTCTTCGTCAACGGCGAGCGTTTCTTCGGCGCGTATGACTCTTCCTCGCTGATCGAGTCACTCGAAGCATGAGCCGGAAATTGGCCAGTACCCATATACTCCAGCGCGCTTGATTTCTCCAGGGGGACTTAGCGACAAGGCTAGGGGGGTGCGGGTGCTGTCGGCGCTCGCGGCCCCTCTCTGTGCGGCGGCGCTCATGCCCGCCGCCGCCTCGGCCGTCTTCACCGGCGGGATCGAAGGAACGATCACCGACGCTGTCAGCCACGACGGCATCGCAGGGGTGGAAGTCTGCGCCACGCGCTTCGAACCGGTCTTCATCAAATCTTGCGAATACACGGCGGCTGACGGGACGTACGCGATCGAAAGCCTCCCGGCCGGGGAATACGAAGTCTGGTTCTACGCCCGCCGGGTCGGCTACTTCACCGCTCCCCGCCAGGGCCTGGTCGCCGTCGGCAACGAAGCGGTGACCGGGGTGGATGCGGAGCTCGTTCCCTTCTCGCGCATCGCCGGCACGGTGACCCAGTCCTCCGACGGCCAGCCGGTCGAAGGGGTGGAAGTCTGCGCCTATCCTGTCTCCGGCGCAGGCTTCGCCGACTGCGCCTACACCGAACCCGACGGCTCCTACACGCTCGAAGAGCTGGAAGCGGGCGAATACGGGGTCGAATTCCAGCCTTACGAAAGCGGCCAGAACCTGGTCGGCGAGTTCTACGACGGCCATGCGAACTGGAATGAAGCCGATCCGGTGGTATTGGGAGCGGGAGATACCGCCAGCGGCATCGACGCCGCGCTCGACCCCGGCGCGACGATCTCGGGTCATGTCTCCTCCGCCGTGACGGGCGCGGCATTGGAGAAAATCCCGGTCTGTGCCGTCGAAGCCGCCACCGGCGAGCTCTGGATCTGCGCGGCGACCGAAGCAGGCGGGGCCTACACGCTCGACCGGTTGCGCGGTGGCGATTACAAGGTCGTCTTCTCGATCGACTTCGAAGAGTGGTTCGGGGAAGAATTCGAAGAAGAAGACGACGGGTTCCCGACCCGGTTCTGGAACAACCAGACGACCCTGGCCGCCGCCAACGTGATTTCGCTGGCGACCGGGGGGTCGGTCTCCGCGATCGACGCCCACCTGGGGACGGCGCCAGCCGGCCAACCACCGGCGACGATCGCGACGCCGCCCGCCGTCACGCCTCCGGGGACCGCGCTGTCCGCGCCGCCGCCACGGCACAAGCAGTGCCGCAAGGGCCTGAAGCGGAAGAAGGTCAAAGGCAGGATGCGCTGCGTCAGGTCGAAGAAGCGCCGGCATCATGGCTCGAAGCACCCGCTGATCAGGGTGGTTCCCTAGATTCGCGCCCTGGTCCAGCGCGTCAGCCAGGCGGCGGTCGACGTCGAGGGCGATCGCGTTGCCCAGATCGGCCCGGGGATGCTGGTCCTGCTCGGCGTTGCCGTCGGCGACCGGGAGGAGGAGGCCGACCGGCTGGCCGAGAAGGTGCGGAAGCTGCGGATCTTCGACGACGCCGAGGGGCGGATGAACGAGCCGCTCGGGGAGCGGGCGGTCCTTTGCGTCAGCCAGTTCACCCTCTACGGCGACGCCCGCAAGGGCAATCGGCCCAGCTACACGGGAGCCGCCCGGCCGGAGGCCGCCGAGCCCCTCTACGACCGCTTCTGCGAGCGGCTGGGGGCAAAGAAGGGCGTCTTCGGCGCCTGCATGGGCGTGGCGCTGATCAACGACGGCCCGGTGACCGTGATGGTCGAGATCCCGCCGTCTAGCGAGCCGTCAGCCTGAAGGCCTGGCGGGCGAGGGGCGCGGCGGCGGCCAGCCGCTGCGGGCGGGTCTCGCCGGCGATCGAGTAGACGACCGTGAGCCAACGGTTGCCGCGGACCGCCCAGAGGGTGCTGTAGGCGGGAATCCAGGTGGCGTTCTGGTTGTAGGCGCCCTTGTCGCCGACGCCGGGCACCGCGTGGGGCACTTTCGTCGGGTCGGCGGCGTTGAACTGCACCTGCTCGTCGATCCGGTTCGAGTACCGCTGTCGCGCCTCGTAAGCGGTGTCGAGGGAGATCGATATGTGAACCCCGCGGCCCTGGAGTTGGCAGCGGGAGTTGGGCGGGGTCGGCTCCGACTGGCGCTGCACCTGGTGCCCGGTCTGCCGCGCCACCGTCGCCGCCAGCGCCTCGCAGTCGGCAGCGCTGAGGTGCAGCGAGGTCGCCTGCTGTCCCGGACGTTCGTGGATGTTGGTGTTGCCGGAGGGGGCCTTCGTGGTCGAGGTCGAGCCGCCCGATCCGCAGCCCGCCGGTACGGCGACGGCAACCAGAAGCAGTGCCACGAACCGCGACCTACGCATCCAGCAGTCCCAGCTCGCCGGCGCGGTGGCTCGCCTCGACCCGCGAGCGGCAGTCGAGCTTTCCGAGCAGGTTGCGGACGTGCATGTCGACGGTGCGCTGGCTGATGAACAGCTCCTGGGCGATCTCGCGGTTGGTGCGGCCGACCGCGACGTGGCGCAGCACCTCGAGCTCGCGACGGGTGAGCGCGACGCCGTCTTCGGAGGCCGCCGCGGCGCGGCTGCCGAGCCGCTGCGCCACCGACTCGCCCAGCGCCGCCACCTCCTGCGCCGCTGCCGAGGCGAGCGGCCCGGCGCCGAGCTTGCGGGCGCAGCGGTAGGCGTCGCAGAGCCGCTCCAGCGCCTCCTCGCGCTCGCCCGCGGCGGCGAGGACGACCCCGGCCCGCAGTTCGATCTGGGCCCGCTCGTGGGGGATCGCCAGGCTGCGGTGGAGCTCGACAGCGCGTGAGAGGTGTTCGGCCGCGGCCTCCGCGTCGCCTTCCAGCAGCGCCAGCTCCCCGAGCGCCTGGGCGAGAGCGGCAAGCGCGTCGGGGTGGCCCGCTTCGGCAGCCATCCGGCTCAGGGCCTCGGCGCCGGCGCCGGCGCCGTCGCGTTCGCCGTGGCGGGCATGGAAGGCGGCCGCCCAGCGCATCCCCCAGACCGCGTAATGGTGGTCCTCGCTCTCCTCCCAGCGGGCGAGCAGCTCGCGGCAGTGCCTGGACGCCTCGTCGTCCAAGCCTTCGGCGGCGGCGACCATCGCCAGGGCCGTGGTCGAGTCGACGTACATGTTGTAGTGGCCGACCGAGGAGGAGACGCCGCGCGAGGCGGTGAGCAGGCGGCGGGCGGAGGCAAGCTTCCCCTGGAAGGCGTGGATCGCGCCGATCAGTCCTTCGGCCACCCAGACGGCGGTGCCGGAGTCGATCAGCTCGCGCCCGAGCTGCTCGCCCCGCGACCACTCGCCCCGCTCCCGCAGCACGTAGACCAGGCAGGTGACGCAGGCGACTTCGGTGCCGGTGTCGCCCTCGGTGCGGCAGAGACCGAGGGCGGTGTCGAGCGCCTCCTCGGCGCGGCGGTAGTCGGCGCCGTCGTAGAGGACGAGGCTGAGGCGCTGGTAGAGCTCGGCGGCGACCGGCGTCAGGTCTTCCCCCAGTGCCAGCGCCAACCCATCCTGCACCGAGGCGAGCCCCTGTTCGAACTCGCCGCCCTTGGCCTGCGCCACCCCCTTCAAGCCAAGCAGCCGTGCCTGCAGGTCGACCCGCTCGGCCGCGCCTGCCTCCGCGGCGGCCAGCTCCGCCAGCTCGATCGCCTCGCCGTAGCGGGCGCCACGGCGATGGTGGTCGGCCATTGCCAGCCGCTCCAACGCCGCCTCTGCTGGCAGGCCGGCGCCGGCGAAGGCCTCAGCGGCGAGGCGCCGGGCGGCGAAGGCGTTGTCGCGCTCTCCGGTCAGCTCGCAGACGCCGGCGAGGCGGCGCTGCGCCCATGCATACCCGGTGCCGTCGTCGCGTCGGTCGCACCCCCTCGCCAGCTCTCGCCAGGCTTTCGCCGCCTCCGACATCTCGCCGGCGATCTCGGCGCAGCGTCCGTATCGCTCCAACGTCTCCAGGCGGAGGTCGCGATCCTCTTCCTCCGGCCACAGCTCGAGCGCCTGACGCGCTGCCCGGGTCGCGTCGCGGTAGGCGTGGAGGCGCTCGGACTCCCGCGTCGCCTCGACCAGCGCTTCGCGGGCGCGAGGCTCGTCGCCGGCGCCCAGCCAGTGCGTCGCGACCTCGAGACTGGGACCGTCGAGCCGTTCCACCGCTTCCGCCAACCGACGGTGGAGCTCGCGACGGCGCATCCACGGAACCTCTGCGTAGAGCGCCTCCTGCGCCAGGGCGTGACGGAAGGCGATCAGCCCGGGGTCCCGCTCCTCGAGCAGGCCCTTCTCGATCAGCTCGGCGAGGCCCGCTTCGCTCGCCAGCTCGTCGACGAGGCGGAGGTCGAGCTGCGGTCCGCTGACGGCGGCTGCCTCGGCGGCGGCGCGGGCCTCTTCCGAGAGATCGGAGACTCCGACGAGCACGGCTTCCCGGATCGTGTCGGGAAGCGGCAGCTCGTCCCGATCCGCCAACTCCAGGCCGCGGCTGCCGGAGCGCAGGGCGTCCCTCACCTGCAGGGCGATGACCAGCTCCCTGACGAAGAACGGCGATCCCATCGTCCGGTCGTGGATCGCTCTCACCAGCGAGGGCGAGGGCTGCTTCGGAAGCAGCGCCTCCAGCAGCTCGGCGACGCCCTCGCGGTCGAGCGGCTCCAGCGCCACCTCCCGCAGGTGGCCGCCACGCCGGAGCTCGTTGCGCAGCCAGCGCAGCCGGTGGTCGCGGGGGAGGACGTCGGACCGGTAGGCGGCGAGCACCAGGACCGGCATCTGCCGCAGCGGCTCGGCCAGGGCGGCGAGCAGCTCCAGGGTCGTCTCGTCGGACCACTGCAGGTCGTCGAGGACGACCGTCGCCGACCGCTCGGCGCTGAGGTGGGCGAAGGCGCAGCGCACCGCCTCGAAGATCGTCGCCCGTTCGCTCTCGGTGGCGGGCTCACCCAGCTCGGGCAGAAGGAGGGCGAGGTGGGGGAGGAGCGAGCCGCAGTCGTCGAGCGCCCGCGGCTCCTCGCGCAGGCGGGAGCGCAGAGCGCCGACGATCGGGCCGTAGGGCACGGCTGAGCCCTCGGTTGCCGCTCCCCGCAGGACCAGCTCCGAAGTACCGGTGGCCTCTTCCGCCAGCCGGCTCTTGCCGATCCCCGCCTCGCCGCAGAGCAGCAGGATCGAGCCGGCGCCGTCTCGGGCCCGCTCGGCTGCCTCCTCGATGCGGGCGAGCTCGGTCGCCCGGCCGACGAGCGGGGTCCGCGCACTCATCACGAAATCAGTCTAGGTACGCCAAATCGCCGACGGGACGAAAACGGGCCTATATAGACCGAAATCGTCCCGTCGGCGACTGTGGGAGCTCAGTTAGCGGCGGCTACCGGGTCGGGGCGGACGACGACCGTGGTCGCGATCTCGATCACCTCGTCGCAGGGAAGGTCGGAGTCTTCCGCATGTTTGCGGATCGCCTCCACGCTCTCGCCTTCGTAGACGCAGAACGTCCCGATCTCGCCGCTCTCCTCGGAGAGCGCGTAGCTGCGGATCCAGCGAACGCCCGAGCCGGGCGTGTCCCCGACTTCAGCCGACCGTTTCCCGGCGACCTCCAGATCCTCCAGCGTGGCCCAGCCGTTGCGGCGAAGGATTCCGTAGAGCTGCATTGCGTTGCCTCCTGTCTCGATTGCTGATTGCCAACCGAAGGTACGCCCGAAAGGCCCCCCTCGCATCAGCGAAACCACCGTATTTTCAGCCCCCGCATGCCGTAATCACGTCAAATCGACCTCCCGCACCAAGCTCGAGCGCAGCTTCGATCCGGAGAGCGTGCGCCAACTCAGAGGAGACCGCAGACCGCGAGATCGGCGTCGTCGGCGCCGCGCTGGCCGCCCAGGCGATTGAAGCCGACCTGGTCGACGAGATCCACCTCCTCCTGGCCCCGATCGCAATCGGAGCCGGCGAGCCTGCCCTCCCCATCCACTCCCACCTTCGCCTCCACCTCCTCGACCACCGCAGCTCCAGCAAGGGCACGCTCTACCTGCGGTACGCGCTCGGAAGCTGAAATGCTATGTCTGAATGGAGCGCTGGTGTCGCAAGCGTGATCGGGCCGCAAAGCAGAGACCGCTCCGTATCGGCACGACAGCCGAAGCCGTGTGCTGCGGTGACAATGCAGCTGCCGATTGTCAAGGCGGTGGGCGGGTGAGACCTCAACCAGAACCAAGAAGTCCCGGCTAGGTTTGGACCCCGCCGGGACTCGATATCGGTCTTGGGACGACCTTTGGGATATCCTTTCAGTGCGCTCTTCAGCGCAAAGGCTGGCGGCTGTGCCAGGTCGTCGGTGGCCTTGGCCGTCGGCGTGGACCTTCGCCGTCTGCGCTCATATGGCGTCTGCGGTCAATGGGTCGCGTGCCTTGCATCACGCCCGATCCACGCACCCACATTGAAGCAGATCGCCAGCAGTGCTGGGCCGCACTCGACCAATACGCCCAAGCTCAGCGCGCTTTTGGCAGTCGCCATGCCACTCCCCTGCCACATCGGACCCTCTCGACCTCGGGAAGCGGCACATTCCGCTTGCTGATGCCATGCCGGAGGAGGACTCAAACCCCCGACACGCGGATTATGATTCCGCGTCGAGCGTTGTCAGGTTTTGCGGCTATCTGGAGTTTTCGGCATTCCAGAGCCAAATACGAGGTTTGAGGCTTAGTCTCATTTGCGGCTGTTTCCGGGTGTCCGGTTGCCACCCGGTTGCCACCCCTGGTCCCCTTGGGGCTACTTGCGCGCCAGGACGGTTGCGGTGGTTCTAGATGACCTCCACTGAGGGCGGTACGTTCAGCGTGGGGATGGATTCCGATCAAGTGATGCGATTAGCTGGGCCGAGGATGACCGCGCATTTGTTTCTGCCCCGATCTGCCAACAGCCTTTTCTTGGCACGGACATTCAGGCTCTTGAATCTGAGTTCGGCAGAAACGACTTGTGCCCCTGCGGTAGCGGGCGGAAGTTCAAGAAGTGCTTTCTGAAAAAGGAACCACGCCGCGCACGACAGTGGGCTGAGGCGGCCCACCCTTTGCCACCCGGACTCGCCGCGTAATCAATGATGCGAGATGCCCGGGTAGGTCGCCTAGGCGTCGCGGACTGCTCTGCGGCCGCCCTCGCGCTTCGTGCTAGGCAAGCGCGCCGCCAATAGCAGTCGAGACTTAGGTGCCGCGCGCCTTCGTCAGCTTGGCGCCGACCGCCTTTTGAGCGACGATCAAGTAGGTGTCTTTGTAGGAGTCAAAGAGGGTGCCGAATTTGAGCGCTTCCGCGTAGTCAGTGTGATCTTCGTCCGGCTCGGTTCCGGCGGCCATCCAGTAGGTAACCAGCGCCGAGCGAGCAGAGTCGTAGGCACCTTCCAGACGAATCACGATCTCGTCATCGTGCGCAAAGCGGATACGGACGGCGGCCAGCGCCGACTCCAATGCCTCCTCAGAGACTTCCATCGCATTGATCTGCTCTTTGGTATCAGGCGGCCATGGCTCCTTGCCCTTCAGCGCCATTTCAAATTTGGTCAGCGTGTCCTTCATTACGCCCTTCATTCTTCCCAGCTCTAGGGCGCCTTGGGCCAAGGTGGAGCGAGCGTCGGCGCGGTCGTCCATCTGCCGCTCGTGGGCGAATCTGCGGACGCCGAGTCTGTAAGTCGCGATTGGGCCAACGACCACCGCAAGAATCGCGATGATCAGGCTTAGTTCCTCGGTGCTCATCGACCAAATCGTGAAGGGACGAGCGGACGCCTTCGTAGCGATTAGCGAGCTTGCAGGGGACTCGACGATGCGCCCGGTAGGGGGTGCATACTGACCACGTGAGCGAAGATCTAGGAGGCTTGATGCGGGTTCGCTCGGCGAGCAGGAACAACCGCCTGACATAAAGAAAGGGCCTCCAGCCCTGCAACCTCGTGATTGGAGCACGAGATGACAGCATCGCTGGAGACCCTTGTTATCGCAGCCTACGTGTTCGCTGATTCGCTCCCGATCCCTCGCTCGGGGCCGGCGGGAAAGACCACAGATTCCGAGCTGATTGCGCTCTCGGTCGCCCAGGCGGTCCTCGGCATCTCTTCCGATCGCCAGTTCCTGGGAATGGTCAGGCGCCTGTTGCCCGGGTTCTTCCCCGAGGTGCCCGGTCAATCACAGTTCAATCGCCGCTTGCGGCGATTGACGCCCCAGATCGTCACCGTGCAGATGATGCTGGCCGAGCTGGTCGCAGAGGGCCGCGTGCGCCTGGTCGACGGCACTCTGATCAGCTGCGCCAACTACCCCGGCTGCGCGTCGAGGAGCCGCTTCGCCGGCGACGCCAGCTATGGCTATTGCCCCTCCAAGAGCCAGTTCCTCTGGGGCATGCGCTTGGTCTTGATCTGCGATCCCAAGGGCGTCCCGGTCGGTTATGACCTGGTCGGGCCCAAGGCCGGCGAAGAGCGCGAATGCGCTCTTCGCCTGGCAGCCGGGCAGGCCGGGGCGGTGCTGTTCGCCGACGGCGGCTTCTGGGGACGGGAGTACCGGGCCTCGATGGAGGCCCTCCACATCGAGCTGGTCACCCCCGACAAGCACCGCCTCGGCGAGCGCCCGTCGGCGGAGGTCGCCAAAGCCCGCATCCGCCTGGTGATCGAGTCGGTCTTCTCGACCCTCAAGCGCCAGATGCGATTGGAGATGCACCTGGCCAAGACGGCCGCTGGGCTCGCTCAACGGATCGCCCAGCGATTGCTAGCTCTCACCCTCGGTGTCTATGTCAACACTCTGATCGGCCGCCCGCCGCGGGCACTTGCCGCTTACGACGGGCGGTGAACCCGCATCAAGC
>JBIOWB010000142.1:0-5144 GCA_044868125.1 Solirubrobacterales bacterium | reverse complement strand
CGAGATGCGTCCGAAAGGAACCACGACTTGCTGCTGCCCCGCCCTGAGGAGCTTGTCGTAGTGCCGACCACGATTGCAAGGGAGCCGGTGACCCCCTGAACGGCTTGTACTTCTCGGTCAAGGCAATCTCGGACGGCTCACCGCGCCCCACCCGAGCAAGTTGAGTGAAGGGGGTCACCGGCTCCCTTACCGCCAAACCCCGTAGTACAACGCGGCTAAGCCTTCCGGTCCACTTTGTCCTTGCTTTCCGCACCGCTCCGGATAACTTCATGGCATAACGGCTGCAGCTCCTGACATCCGCCTGTCCGGACTCACCAAGAAGTACGGCGAGGTGGTGGCGGTTGCCGGGATCGATCTGGAGATCGCGCGGGGGGAGTTCTTCACGATGCTGGGACCCTCGGGCTCGGGCAAGACGACGACGCTGCGGATGATCGCCGGCTTCGAGGACCCGACTGCGGGGACGATCGAGTTGGCCGGCGAGGACGTGAGCGGGGTGCCGCCGTACGACCGGGCGGTCAACACGGTCTTCCAGGACTACGCGCTCTTTCCGCATATGAGCGTCGGCGACAACGTCGCGTACGGGATGAAGGTGGCGCGAGTCGGCAAGGGCGAGCGAGCCAGGCGCTGCGAGGAGGCGCTGGAGATGGTCCGCCTGCCCGGCTACGCGAAGCGCAAGCCGACCGAGCTCTCCGGCGGGCAGCGGCAGCGGGTGGCGCTGGCGCGGGCGATCGTCAACCGGCCCGAGGTGCTGCTCCTCGACGAGCCGCTCGGCGCCCTCGACCTGAAGCTGCGCGAGGAGATGCAGAGCGAGCTGAAGACGATCCAGGGCGAGGTCGGGATCACCTTCGTCTACGTCACCCATGACCAGGACGAGGCGCTGACGATGAGCGACCGCATCGCCGTCTTCAACGACGGCCGCATCGAGCAGGTGAGCGGGCCGCTGGAGCTTTACGAGCATCCGGCGAACGAGTTCGTCGCCGGCTTCGTCGGCGTCTCCAACCTGATCGAGCGCGACGGCGAGCGGATGACGATCCGCCCGGAGAAGATCGAGCTGCTCGAGCCCGGCGCCGCGGCCGACGGCCTGCACACCGAGACCGGCCGGGTCGTCGACGTCTCCTATGCCGGCGCGGTGACCCGCTTCACGATCGAGCTGGAGTCCGGGGAGAGCCTCCAGCTGGTCAGGCAGAACGTGGAAAGCGCGTCCTCGGGCGCGCTGCCCGCGCAGGGAAACGAGGTCCTAGTCGGGTGGCGACCCGAGCACGCGGCCGCCGTCGGCGGGAAGTCAACGAAACAGGAGGTAGCACCATGAGGAGTAGGGACGCCGATCCCGCCCGCGCGGCGTGGCTCGTCCTCGCCGGCCTTGTCGTATTCATGCTCGCGCTCGCCGGCTGCGGCGGCGGGGGCAGCGACACCACCGGTGGCGGCGGCAGCGGCGAAGAACTGCAGAAGCTCGGCAAAGGCGAGGGCGAAGTGAGCCTGATCTCCTGGGCCGGCTACGTCGAACCCGAATGGAGCAAGCCGTTCGAACAGAAGACCGGCTGCAAGGTCAACAACAAGGTCGCCGGCACCTCCGACGAAATGGTGAAACTGATGAGCAGCGGTCAGTACGACGGCGTCTCGGCCTCGGGCAACGCGACCGCCCGCCTCGTCGCCGCCGGCTACGTGGCCCCGGTCAACGTCGACCTCGTCCCCAACTACAAGACGGTCTTCAGCGACCTCAAGGACCAGCCGTACAACACCTTCGAAGGCGTCAACTACGGCATCCCGCACGGCCGCGGCGCCAACCTGCTGATGTGGAACAGCAATGACGTCAAACCGGCACCGACCTCCTGGAACGTGACGATGGACCCGAAGGTCGCGTCCAAATACAAGGGCAAGATCAGCCAGTACGACGACCCGATGTCGATCGCCGAAGCGGCCGTCTACCTGAAGGCCCACGAAACCAGCCTGGGGATCGAAAACCCCTACGAGCTGAACGAAGAACAGTTCAACGCGGCGGTCGAACTGATGAAGGAACAGCAGCCGAACGTCGGCGAATACTGGGGCGAAGCGGCCAAGCAGATCTCCGGCTTCGCCAACGGCGACAACACTGTCGGCACCACCTGGCAGTACCAGTACTTCGCCCTGAAGGAAGAAGGCGTGCCGGTCGCGGCGAGCCCGGCGAGCCAGGGCTTCCTGCCGGAAGAGGGTGCGACCGGGTGGTCGGACACCTGGATGCTGGCCAAGGACGCCAAGCACCCGAACTGCATGTACGAGTGGATGGACTGGATCATCGAACCGAAAGTCAACGCCCAGGTCGCCGAATACTTCGGCGAGGCGCCGGCCCAGGAAAAGGCCTGCAACGAAACCAAAAACCCGAACTTCTGCGCCGAATACCACGCGGAAGAACCGGACTTCTGGAAGCGGGTCTACTACTGGGAAACCCCGCTCGCCGACTGTGGCAACGGCGAAGAAGACTGCAAGGACTACAACGACTGGGTGAAAGCCTGGACGTCGATCAAAGGCTAGTCCGGCAGGTTCCAAAGAATGGCGTCTGGTGCGGTCTTGGAGAGGAGGTCGGTGGGCCATCGGCTCGCCGGCCTCTTCCAGGGCCGCCGGCGCCTGCAGGTGGGGGCGCTCCTAGCCGGCCCGATCGGCTGGCTGGTCATCGGCTACCTGGGCTCGCTGGCGATCCTGCTGATCACCGCCTTCTGGTCGGTCGACCCGCTCAGCGGCCTCGTCGTCAAGAGCTACACCCTCGAAAACTTCGAAACGCTGTTCGACGAACCCGTCTACCGGGAAATCGTCTGGCGGACCGTCCGCACCGCCCTCCTGGTCACCATCACCGACGCGATCATCGCCTTCCCGATCGCCTTCTACATGGCGAAGGTGGCGAGCCGGCGCGGCAAGGCGCTGCTGGTGGTCGGCATCCTGCTGCCGCTCTGGTCGAGCTACCTGGTCAAGGTCTACGCCTGGCGGACGATCCTCTCCTCCGACGGGATGCTGCACTGGTTGCTCAGCCCGATCGGCCTCGACACCCCCGGCTACGGGATGACCGCCGTCTGGCTGGTCTTCAGCTACCTCTGGCTGCCATACATGATCCTGCCGATCTACGCCGGGCTGGAGCGGATCCCCGACTCGCTGATCAGCGCCTCCGAGGACCTCGGCGCCTCCCCCTTCACCACCTTCCGCCGGGTGATCCTGCCGCTCAGCTTCCCGGCCGTCGTCGCCGGCTCGATCTTCACCTTCTCGCTGACCCTCGGCGACTACATCACGCCGCGCCTGGTCTCCAACGAGCAGTTCATCGGCAACGTCATCTTCAACAACATCGCCAACAACCAGCCGCTGGCGGCGGCCCTGGCGCTCGTCCCGATCGTGGTGATGATCGCCTACCTCCTGGTCGCCCGGAAGCTGGGGGCCTTCGAGCACGTCTGATGAGACTGTCGAGACGTGCACAAGCACTGCTGCGGATGGCCGTCGGGGCGGCGCTTGCCTTCATCTACATCCCGCTGATCGTGATCGTCATCTACGCCTTCAACTCGAGCAAGATCCTCGCCTGGCCTCCCCCGAGCCTGACCACCCACTGGTTCTCGCAGGCGTTCAACAATGAAGCGGCGAGGGAAGCGTTCTTCACCTCGATCAAGGCGGGGCTGGCGGCGACGGCGATCGCGCTGATCCTGGGGACGCTCGCCTCGCTGGCGGTGGCGCGCCACCGCTTCTTCGGCCGCGAGACGATCTCTTTTCTCGTCCTGCTCCCGATCGCCCTGCCGGGAATCGTCACCGGCGTCGCGCTCAGCAACACCTTCACCCAGGTCCTCAACGTGGACCTCGGCCTCTTCACCGTGATCGTGGGCCACGCGACCTTCTGCATCGTCGTCGTCTACAACAACGCCGTCGCCCGGCTGCGGCGCCTCTCGGGCTCCTACGAGGAAGCCTCGGCCGACCTCGGCGCCCACACCTGGCAGACCTTCCGCTACGTCACCTTCCCGGGGATGAAGAGCGCCCTGATCGCCGGCGGCCTGCTCGCCTTCGCCCTCTCCTTCGACGAGATCATCGTCACCAACTTCACGATCGGCGAAGGCCTGGAAACCCTGCCGATCTGGATCTTCTCCAACCTCTTCCGCCCCCACGAACTGCCGATCGTCAACGCCGTCGCCGTGCTGACGATCCTGATCTCGATCATCCCCGTCTACCTGGCCCACCGCCTCAGCGGCGAAGACGCCGCCACGCCCGGCCGAGGGCCTGGTGGCGGGGTCGAGGGCGAGGCCACCGCGGTCCCTTGAGCTATTGCCCCTCTCTTTTTCTCAGCAGCTCTTTGATCTTTCCGAGCAGGAGCTGGTGAAGATCGAACTGCCAGTAGGCGCAACGGCCCGGTTCGCGGGTGGGACGCCGAGCATCCAGCGCAGGCGTCCCACCCGCGCCCAACGCCTAGAGCGGGATGTTGCCGTGCTTGCGCTTCGGCTGGTCGACGCGCTTGGTCTGCAGCATGCGCAGGGCGCGGATCAGCTTGGGGCGGGTCTGGCGGGGCTCGATGACGTCGTCGATGTAGCCGCGCTCCGCCGCCGAGTAGGGGTTGGCGAAGTGGGCTTTGTAGTCGTCGATCAGTTTCTGGCGGCGCTCGTCGGGGGTCGGCGAGTTGGCGATGTCTTTGCGGTAGATGATGTTGACGGCGCCCTCGGGACCCATCACCGCGACCTCGGCGGTCGGCCAGGCGACGTTGTAGTCGGCCAGCATGTGCTTTGAGTTCATCACGTCGTAGGCGCCGCCGTAGGCCTTGCGGGTGACGACGGTGAGCTTGGGCACCGTCGCCTCGGTGAAGGCGTAGAGCAGCTTGGCGCCGTGGCGGATGATCCCGTTCCACTCCTGGTCGGTTCCGGGAAGGAAGCCGGGCACGTCGGTGAAGGTCAGGAGCGGCACGTTGTAGCAGTCGCAGGTGCGCACGAAGCGGGCCGCCTTCTCGGAGGCCTCGATGTCGAGCACGCCGGCGAGGAAGGCGGGCTGGTTGCCGACGATGCCGACCGGATAGCCGTCGAGGCGCGAGAAGCCGCAGACGATGTTTTTCGCGAAGTGCTCGTGGACCTCGAAGAACTCTTCGTCGTCGACGACCAGCGAGATCACGTTGCGCATGTCATAGGGCTTCGACGGGTCGTCGGGGACGACGGTGT
>JBIOWB010000141.1:0-6031 GCA_044868125.1 Solirubrobacterales bacterium | reverse complement strand
CCTGGATCAGCACGGTCTTGCCGACGCCGGCGCCGCCGAACAGCCCGACCTTGCCGCCTTTCGCGTACGGCGCCAGGAGGTCGATGACCTTGATCCCCGTCTCGAGGATCTCCTGGGTCGGGGTCAGCTCCGAGGCCTCGGGGGCCGGGCGGTGGATCGGCCAGCGCTCGGTCTCGCCGATCGCTTCGCCCTCGTCGATCGGTTCGCCGAGCAGGTTGAAGATGCGGCCGAGGGTGACGTCGCCGACCGGGACCGTGATCGGGTTGCCGGTGTCGACCACCTTGTCGCCGCGCTGGATGCCGTCGGTGGCGTCCATCGCGACCGTGCGCACGCGGTCGTCGCCGAGGTGCTGCTGCACCTCGCAGACCAGCTCGGCCGGTTCGCCGTCGCCGTCGCCGACGGTCTGGATCGTCACCGCCGAGTAGATCTCCGGCAGCTGGTCGGGGAAGACTGCGTCGACGACCACTCCGGTGACCTGCTCGACGCGTCCTACGTTGGTTCCGTTTCCGTTGCTCTCAGCCATCGTTTCCTTTTCTGGTCTCCAAATCGAAGTTGTTTCTGCCGTCGCCGTCGCTATCCGAGCGCCTCGGCGCCGGCGACGACCTCCAAGATCTCCTGCGTGATCTCCGCCTGACGGACCCGGTTCATCTCCAGCGTCAGCTTCCCGATCATGTCCTCCGCGTTCTCGGCCGCGTTGCGCATCGCCGTCATCCGCGCCCCGAGCTCCGAGGCCGCGCTCTCGAGCAGGGCCCGATAGACCGAGATCGTCACGTACTCCGGGATCAGCCGCGCCAGCAGCTCCTCCGGGTCGGGCTCGTAGAACCACTCCGAGCGGCTCTGCGCTTTCTCCGCCTCGGTTTCCTCTACTTCGGCGGCGGCCTCCTCGTCGGCGCCCTCGCCCAGCACCTGCGCCTGCTGCAGCGGCAGCAGCGTCTGCCGCCATACGTGTTGCGTCAGCGGCGAAACGAAGCGGTTGTAGATCAGCTCGACCCGGTCGAGGTCCTCGTCGACGTAGCGCGCGGTCAGGGCCTCGCCGATTTCACGGGCGTTGGCGAAAGCGGGCCGGTCGGTGAAGCCGACGTAGGAAGCGGAGACGTCCTGTTTGCGGAAGGTGAGAGCCGAGACACCCTTGCGGCCGACGACGGCAAAGGAGGGCTCGGCCCCCTCCTCGCGCACCTGCTGCCCCATCCGCATCCCCTCGCGGATGATGTTGGCATTGAAGGCACCGGCAAGGCCGCGGTCGCCGGTGATGAGGACGATGCCGACGCGTTTTACGTTCTCCCGCTCGCCCAGCACCGGAACCCGCGGAATGCCGCCCGCCTGGGCCGCGGCGCGGCGGGTCAGCTTGCGCATCCCCTCCGCGTATGGCCGCAGATCGGAGATGCGCTGTTCGGCGCGGCGCAGGCGCGCCGCCGCCACCATCTCCATCGCTCGCGTGATCTTGTTGATGTTCTTGACCGACGCGATGCGATTTTTGACTTCCTTCTGCGTTGCCATCAGCTGTTAACTCCGCTCCTGGGCGAGCTGGGCCCGGTATGGGTCCGCGCGCCCGTGGGCCGGAAGCGATCCTGCGAGCGGGTGGCGCCGATTTGGGGGACCATCCCGACAGGGATGGTGGAACCAAATCGGTGACAGGACCCGCTCGCCCGACAACCCCCGTCCCTCATACGCCTGCGGTCTCCTCCTCTTTCTCCTCGACTCGGGCCGGCGCCTCCCGCTCCTCTTTCGAGTGGATGCGGTCGGACTCGCCCTCCTCGAGCGGCTCGCCTTTCTCGTCGAAATCGGGGCCGAAGTCGTCGACGAACTCGGCAATCGCCTTGCCGAGCGCCTCAGCGTCCTCGTCCTCCAGCTTGCCGCTCTCTTCGATCCGCTCCAGCAGCTCTTTGTTCTCGCTGTGCAGGCGGACCCGCAGGTCGGCGAGGAACTCCGGCACGCGCTCAACTTTGATCCGATCGAGGTAGCCGCCGGTGCCCGAGTAGATCGAGGCGACCTGGTCGGCGACGGCGAGCGGCTCACGCTCTTTCTGTTTCAGCAGCTCGACCAGACGCTGACCGCGGGAGAGCGCCTTCTGCGTCTCCGGGTCGAGCTCGGAGCCGAACTGGGCGAACGCCTCGAGGTCGCGGTACTGGGAGAGGTCGAGGCGCAGTTTACCGGCGACTTTCTTCATCGCCTTCGTCTGGGCGTTGCCGCCGACCCGGGAGACCGAGATGCCGACGTTGATCGCCGGCCGCACGCCCGAGTAGAAGAGATCCGACTCGAGGAAGATCTGGCCGTCGGTGATCGAGATCACGTTGGTCGGGATGTAGGCGGAGACGTCGGAGGCCTGGGTCTCGATGATCGGCAGCGCCGTCAACGAGCCCGCGCCCTGCTCGTCGCTCAGCTTCACCGCCCGCTCCAGCAGGCGCGAGTGCAGGTAGAAGACGTCGCCCGGGTAGGCCTCGCGGCCCGGGGGGCGCCGCAGCAGCAGCGACATCTGCCGGTAGGCGTAGGCGTGCTTGGTGAGGTCGTCGTAGACGCAGAGCGCGTGTTTGCCCTGGTAGAGGAAGTGCTCGCCCATCGCGCAGCCCGCGTAGGGGGCGATGTACTTGATCGGGGCGGCCTCGTCGGCGGGGGCGGCGACGATGATCGTGTTCTCCATCGCCCCGTTTTCCTCCAGCACCTCTTTCAGCTGGACGACGGTCGACATCCGCTGGCCGATCGCGACGTAGATGCAGACCATGTCCTTGTCGCGGTTGTTGATGATCGTGTCGATCGCGATCGCGGTCTTGCCGGTCTGGCGGTCGCCGATGATCAGCTCTCGCTGGCCGCGGCCGATCGGGATCATCCCGTCGATCGCCATCAGCCCGGTCTGGACCGGTTCCTCGACCGGCTGGCGGTGGACGACGCCGGGGGCTTTGAACTCGGCCGGGCGGGTCTCGGAGGTGTTGATCTCACCGCGGTCGTCGAGCGGGCGGCCCAGCGGGTCGACCATACGGCCGAGCAGCTGCTCGCCGACCGGGATCTCCAGCAGGCGGCCGGTCCGCTTGACGGTGTCGCCCTCGGCGATGTGTTCCCACTCGCCGAAGAGGACGGCGCCGACGTTGTCGGCCTCGAGGTTCAGCGCCAGCCCGGTCACCCCGTGCGGCAGCTCGAGCATCTCCAGCGCCATGCAGTTGTCGAGCCCGTGGATGCGGGCGATGCCGTCGGCGACGGACAAAACCGTCCCGACCTCGCTGAGGTCGGCGGAATCGGTCTCCAGTCCCTCGATCCGCTCTCGCAGGATTGATGCGATCTCGTCGGGCTTGATCTCCATCGGGTGCTCTTTGCCTCCTTACGCCGCTTGGGCGACGCTCTTTCGAAGTTTCTCCAGGCGGTTGCGGATGCTCGCGTCCAGGACCATGTTGCCGACCTGCAAGACGATGCCGCCGAGGATCTCGCCGTCGACCCTGCTCGAGAGATCGACCTTCTCCCCGGTCTGTCGCTCGACCTCCTGGCCGATTTTCTCCACCACCGCCGCGTCCAGCTCGACGGCGCTGGTGACGGTGACGTCGAGGCGACGGTTCTCCTTCTTCCAGAGCTCGTCGAGCTCGCGCCGGATGCGGAAGACCTCGGTCATCCGGTGCTTGTCGACGAGCAGCCCGAGGAAGTTGATCAGCTCGGGCTCGGCGCCCGAGATCGCCCTCTCCAGCCCCGCTTTCTTCTCCCCAGAGGAGAGGTAGGGGCTGAAGAAGAAGACCTGCAGCTCGCGGTTGCGGTCGACCGCGTCGGCGAACTGGGAGAGCTGCTGCTGCAGCGCGTCCAGCTTGCCTCTGTCGCGGCCCACCTCGAACAGGGCCTCGGCGTATACGCGAGCTGCGTCGGCCATCGCTAGCTGTTGCTCTCCGTGCCCGAGAGGGTCGAGAAGTCGACCTCGGACAGCGCCTCCTCGACGAGCCGTCTCTGGTCGTCGGGGTCGAGCGATTTGCGGGTCACCCGCTCGGTCGCCAGCACGGTGAGATCGGCGACCTCCTGGCGGATCTGCTCGAGCGAGCGGCGCGTCTCCGCTTCGATGTCGCGTTTGGCGGCCTCGACCAGCTCCTCGCGCTTCTCGCGACCCTGAGCGGCGGCCTCGGCTTCCGCCGTATCCGCCGACTTGCGGGCGCGGGCCATGATGTCGTCGGCCTGCTCCCGCGCCTCGGAGAGGCGGGCCCGGTACTCGGCCAGCAGCTCGTCCGATTCCCTGCGCTGGCGTTCGGCGGCCTCGATCGACTCGCTGATCGTCTTCGCGCGTCTGTCGAGCGCTTCCTGGACCTTCGGGAAGGCGACCTTGCTCAACACCCACATCGTGACCAGGAACAGGACCAGCGTCCAGATCATCAGGCCGAGACCCGGGGAGACCAGGAAGCTGCCGCCGCTTTCCTCGCCGCCCTTCTCGGCGGCGAGCGGAAGCACCGCTCCTATGTAGCCGAGCAGCTCCATCGACCTACGAGAGGAAGAAGGCGATCAGGCCGAAGATGAAGGTGTAGAAGGCGACCGCCTCGGTCAGCGCGAAGCCGAGCCAGCGGATGCTTTCCAGCTCGCTTTTCATCTCCGGCTGGCGGGCGACCGACTCGATCTCCTTACCGAAGATGAAACCCACGCCGATGCCGGCGCCGATCGAACCGAGACCCGCACCGACGCCGAGGGCGATCGCTTTGCCGGCGCCTTTGACACCTTCGTCGGTGACTTCGGCGATCGGCAGGGCAGTGAGATCCATCGAGATTGACTCCTTTTCTAGTGAGTGGCGGAGGTCGCTCCGCCGATGTAGATAGCGCTGAGCGTCGAGAAGATGAATGCCTGCAGGGTGGCCACCAGCCCGACCTCGAAGATGAAGAAGGCGAAGGCGAGCGGGAAGGTGAGCGCCCCGAGAGCGGCGATCCCCAGCAGCACCGCCAGGCCGCCGCCCATGAAGAGCAGCAGCAGGTGGCCGGCGAGGATGTTGGCGAAAAGACGGACGGAGAGGGAGATCAGCCGCACGAAGTGCGAGATCACCTCGATCACGAAGATGGCGCCCTTGCCGACCGGGCTCATGTTCTCCAGACCGGGGGGCAGCCAGCTCTTGAAGTAGGGGACGAGACCCTTGGCGCGGATGCCCTCGACGTGGTAGCTGAGCCAGACGACCAGGGTCAAAACGAGTGGGATGGCGATGTTGGCGGTGGCGGCGTAGATCGCGAACGAGGGGATTTCGAGGCCGAAGAGGGTGAAGTGGTGCTCGGTGTTGGTCGGCAGCGGCAGGAAGCCGAGCATGTTCGAGAACCAGATCCAGAAGAAGAGGGCGCCGATGAAGGGGAACCACTTGCGCGCCAGCTCGCCGGAGAGGCTGCCGCCGGTAATCGTGTTTTTGGTCAGGTCGTAGGCGACCTCGACCGCGGCCTGGACCCGGTTCGGCTTCTGCTGCATGCGCCGGGCGATCCAGACCATCGTGAAGATCGTCAGGGCGCTGGCCAGGACCAGGTAGAGCACGGCCTTGTTGATGCTGAGATCGATGCCGGCGAGGTGGATCGAGACCCACGGTTCGAGTTTGAACTCGTTCTGCGGCTTGAACTCTTCGTTCTTGCCGGCGTTGCCGAAGATCAGCAGCAGCAGGATCGCGACCGCGAAGTAGATGCCGAACCCGACGAGGACCTTGCCTTTGGTGCTCATGCCGTCGCGCTGCGGGGCGCCGGTCGGCGCCGTGGCCGCTGCCTGCTCCATGTCTACGCCGCCCCCTGGCCCTCGGGCTGCTCGAGCAGGTGCGTGAGGCCCTGCGCGGCGAAGGAGATGGTGAAGAGCACCGCCAGCAGGACCGCCGCGGCGAGCCCCGACTCTCGTTCGGCAATGCCCACCAGCAGGACCGCGGTGGCCATCAGCCAGACGCGACCGAGGGTGGTGCCGGCGACGATCCCCATCGCCTTCTGGCGGTTGCCGGCCGCCAGGTGTTCCTTCATCCGCCGGTTGGCCAGCGTCTGCAGGCCCCGCTGCGTGAGCCATGCGGCGGCCGCCGCAGCGTACCCGAGCAGGGGAAGACCGCCGAGCAGGAAAATTGCGAGCGCGG
>JBIOWB010000140.1:0-9644 GCA_044868125.1 Solirubrobacterales bacterium | reverse complement strand
CTTGCGGATCGTCTCGCGGTAGGCGACCTGCGGCTTGCCGACGTTGGCCTCGACTTTGAACTCGCGCAGCATCCGGTCGACGATCACCTCGAGGTGGAGCTCGCCCATCCCGTGGATCAGGGTCTGGCCGGTTTCCTCGTCGCTTTCGATCCGGAAGGTCGGGTCCTCCTCGCCGAGGCGCTGGAGGGCGTTGCCCATCTTCTCCTGGTCGGCCTTGGTCTTCGGCTCGATCGCGACCGCGATCACCGTCTCCGGGAATTCGATGCTCTCCAGCGCGATCGGCGCGTCCGGGGCGGCGAGGGTGTCGCCGGTGCCCGTGTCCTTGAGGCCGACGCCGGCGCAGATGTCGCCCGCATAGCACTCGTCGATCTCCTCACGACTGTTGGCGTGCATCATCAGGAGACGCCCGATCCGCTCGGTCTTGCCGGTTTTCACGTTGAGGACGCGGCCGCCTTTCTCGAGCTTGCCCGAGTAGACGCGGAAGTAGGTGAGCTTGCCGACGTAGGGGTCGGACATGACCTTGAAGGCGAGGGCCGAGAAGGGAGCGCCGTCGCTCGCCTCACGCGTGTCCTCGACGTCCTCCGCCTGGCCCTTGCCAGCGGGGACGACGCCGGTGACCGGGGGCACCTCGAGCGGGGAGGGCAGCAGTTCGACGATCGAGTCGAGCAGCGGCTGCACGCCCTTGTTCTTGAACGAGGTGCCGCAGAGGACGGGGGTGAGCTTGGTCGAGAGGGTGGCCTGGTGCAGCGAGGCGACCAGCTTCTCCTGCGGGATCTCTTCCTCGCCGAGAAAGGCCTCCATCAGCTCTTCGTCGTAGTCGGCGCAGGCTTCGATCAGTTGGGTCCGGTATTCCTCGGCCTGGTCGGTGAGGTCCTCGGGGATCTCGATTTCCTCGTAGGCGGCGCCGAGCTCGTCGGTCCAGATCAGGCCCTTCATCTTGACCAGGTCGACGACGCCTTTGAAGTTCTCCTCGGCGCCGATCGGCAGTTGGATCGGCAGCGGGTTGGCGCCGAGCCGGTCTTTCATCGTCTGCACCGAGTTGAAGAAGTCGGCGCCGGTGCGGTCCATCTTGTTGATGTAGGCGAAGCGCGGGACGCCGTACTTGTCGGCCTGGCGCCAGACGGTCTCCGACTGCGGCTCAACCCCGGCGACGGCGTCGAAGACGGCGATCGCGCCGTCGAGGACGCGCAGCGAGCGCTCCACCTCGACGGTGAAGTCGACGTGGCCGGGGGTGTCGATGATGTTGATCCGATGGCCCTTCCAATCGCAGGCGGTCGCGGCCGAGGTGATCGTGATCCCGCGCTCCTGCTCCTGTTCCATCCAGTCCATGACGGCAGCGCCCTCGTGAACCTCGCCCATTTTGTGGGTGCGCCCGGTGTAGTAGAGGATGCGCTCGGTCGTCGTCGTCTTACCGGCGTCGATGTGCGCCATGATCCCGATGTTCCGAGTTTTCTCCAGTGGAAAGCTGCGTGCCATGGTTCCTAAGTCGAGTAGTGGTGATAAGCCGCAAAAAAAGGCCCCAGGGGGCCCGGCGAAGCGTCCTGCAAAAAAACAGCGAAAACTGCCTGAGCGACGGGCGATGATAGCAGCGCTTCGTCGTCGGTCGCGCCAGGTCGATCGGGCGGCGAATCGGGGGCTGGAGCGGGCCTATCCGGGGGTGGTCCGGGCGCAGCGTTACGCCGCCCTGGCGGCGCGCCGATGCTGGGTCTGGCTGTGGTCCCTCCTGCGCCCCCTGCTCGCCCTCTTCTTCAAGGGCCTGGCTGCGGCCGAGCGGGCGATCCGTCGGATCTGCGCGCTGCTGGCGCGTGGGGCGACGGCTCTCAGCCGGGTGGTTACCCCGGGACGGGCTGCCGCCTTCATCCTCTTCGCCGCGGGGATCTGTCTCGTCGTCTCCCAGTTCATCGACTACCGCGGGGTCGAGATCGGCCAGCCGGGCTACGCGGGGCTGCCGCAGGTGGCGAAAGCGCCCACGGTCGAGGTGAGGACCGCCGGTGAGGCGCACGCGTACCTGCTGGTGCCGATCGGGCTGGCGGCGGCCGTGCTGGGATTGCTGGCATTGGTGCGGGACCGGCGCAACTACGGGCTCCTCGTCGCCGGCCTCGGGCTGGTGGCGATCGCCGTGATCCTCCTCGTCGACCTTCCCGCCGGGCTCGACGAGGGAAGCCAGAGCTCTCGCTTCGCCGGGGCCACCGCGGTGCTCCAGGACGGCTTCTTTGCAGAGTTGGCGGCGGCCGGAGGGATGGTCTTGGCCGGACTGCTCTACTATGCGCGGCCGTGCCGAATACGAATCAGCTCGTCAGGAAGGGTCGCAAGAGCCCGAAGAAGAAGACCGCGACGCCGGGCCTCAAGTCGGGCCAGGGTCGCAAGAAGCGCGTGGCGGCTCCGCAGAAGCGCGGCGTCTGCACCCGTGTCGCCACGGTGACGCCGAAGAAGCCGAACTCGGCCCTGCGCAAGATCGCCCGTGTGCGCCTGACCAACGGGATGGAGGTCACCACCTACATCCCGGGCGAGGGCCACAACCTGCAGGAGCACTCCGTGGTCCTGATCAGGGGTGGTCGTGTGAAGGACCTGCCGGGTGTCCGCTACAAGGTCGTCCGCGGCACCCTCGACGCGGCCGGAGTTTCCGACCGCAAACAAGCCCGCTCTCGATACGGCGTCAAAGCCTCGTAATGCCTCGTCGCTCCGCAGCACAGATCCGGCCGATCGAACCGGACGCAAGGCACCGCAACCGCCTCGTCCAGCAGGTGATCAACAAGGTCATGACCGACGGCAAGAAGAGCCTCGCCGAGCGGATCGTCTACGACGCCCTGGCGATCGTCGGCGAGCGCAGCGGCGAGGACCCGGTCGAGACGCTGGAGGCGGCGATCAAACAGCTGACCCCGGTGCTCGAGGTCCGCTCCCGCCGCGTCGGCGGTGCGACCTACCAGGTGCCGGTCGAGGTTCCCGCCCGTCGGGCCCGCACCCTGGCGGTTCGCTGGCTCGTCCAGTTCGCCCGCCAGCGCCGCGAGTACTCGATGGCCGATCGACTCGCCGCCGAGGTCCTCGACGCCAACCAGCAGCAGGGCAGCGCCTGGAAGCGGAAAGACGACATCTACCGCATGGCCCAGGCGAACAAAGCCTTCGCGCATTACCGCTGGTAGACGGAACCAGTTGTAACGCTTTTCGTCAGTCGGTCACAGACCCTCCATCCGGGGCAGGTGCCACTCCATCCAATGGCAAATCGGTGGCGTCATCCGCCAGCTGCCGAGGCGTTTGTCGTCGCATCTCACCTGACGAAACCGGTGGGGGCCGGGGAGGTGCACCGCGGCGACGCTGGCCGCTTCGACTTGCAACCCGTCTTCGACGTCGGCCAACAGCAGGGTCGGCGCCCGAACGTGGTCGATTGCCGGCCCGGCAAGGTCAGGCCGGCCTCCGCGAAGGGCGACGGCCCGTACCCGCGGGCTGAGCGCGGCGGCGGCTGAGAGCGCCGCCGCCGAACCGAGTTCCGAGCCGACGAATCCAACCGCGAGCCCGGCGACGCCCCACTGTCTCCTGCTCCAACCGGTGGCGCTGAGCAGCCGCGCCGTGAGCAGGTCGACATTGCTCTCTGCCTCCGCGCTGTCGGTGGATTCGACCAGGTCGAAGAGAAGAGTGCCGATACCCCGTGCGTTCAATTCTTCGCTCAGGTCGATCTGGCGGCGATCGATCCGCAACAGATCCCGGCTGGAGGCGAAGATGACGAATCCCTTCGGGTCGGGCGGAAGGTAAAGCGAGCCCGCCAACCTGGCACCGGCGGCTTCGACACAGACCCCTCGCTGAACGGCGGTGATGGGCATAATGTTGACTGCTCCCTGGACGGGTTTGCCGGTGCGGTACCCCGGTCTGCACCCATATATCCGCTGAACCCGGCCGTTCCCAGAAGTCGGCCTCGAGTTCTGTCAATCCGGCAGGTAATCGCTACCAGGATCTGCCTCGGCGGACATGACAAGGTGTCGCCCCTTCGGCCCTACGGTCCACAAAATCGACAAACGATCTGATACCTGAAAGTGCGCAATCCGGAATCCCAAACACCTGACAGGCCGCTGCTGGCGGTCGACATAGATGGGGTGATCAGCCTCTTCGGCTTCGAGGAGCGGCCGCTGGACGGCTCCTGTCGCTTTCAGCTCGTCGACGGGGTGCCCCACTACCTCTCGATCGCCGCCGGGGAGCGCTTGGTGCGGCTGGCGGAGCACTACGACCTCGTCTGGGCAAGCGGCTGGGAGGACAAAGCGAACTTTTACCTGCCCGATGTTCTGGGGCTGCCCGAGCTCCCCCACGTCTCCTTCGACACCCGGCCCTCGGCCGGCGGGGCGCACTGGAAGCTGACGGCGATCGAGGCCTGCGCCGACGGGCGCGCGATCGCCTGGATCGACGACAACTTCGACGACAGCTGTTACGAGTGGGCCGAGCGGCGGCCGGCGCCGACCCTGCTCGTGCCGACCGAGCCGCACCTCGGGCTCGAGGAGGGACACGTCGCCGCGCTCGAGAGCTGGGCGCTGTCGCTGCGCTGAGGCAGGTCTCTACACTGGAGCGGGTGACGGGGTTCTGGCCGATCTTCTTCCTGCTCGTGGTGCTGAAGATCCCGGTTCTGGGATCGCTGTGGCTCGTCTGGTGGGCGGCCAAGCAGCACGACGAGCCGGAGGCGGCGACCGACGAGGGCAGCGGCGGCTTCAAGCGGCGGCCGGGACCGCGGCTGCCGAAGGGCCCGCGCCGCGGTCCCCACGGAGGCGGCGCTGCGCTCCCTGCTCCCGCCTGTCCTCCCGGCGGGCGCATCCGGGTCGTCAGACCGGCTGCGCAACCCGCTTTCGCTCGCGCCGGATCTCGCGCAGGTAGGGATGGAAGTCGACCTCGACGGTATGACGCTTAGAGCTGACGAAGCGCTTCGCCTGCCTCCGTTCCTCGCGCGCGATCTCCCCCTTCATCTCTCCCGCTGACGGCAGCGCCACCCGGCCGGTGAGCAGGTCGGCGATCCATTCGCACTGCGCCTCGGCCAACGGCATGATCGGGCCGAGCGGCTGGATGAAGCCAATGAAGTACAGGCCCGAGCGCTCGACCGAGACCACCCGCCGGTAGAGCGGCATCCGGTTGTCGGGAGCCGAGAAGACCTTGGGGTCGAAGAAAGGAAAGGTGACTCTGTAGCCGGTGCAGTAAACGACGAGGTCGATCTCCTCCTCGCTGCCGTCGACGAAGCGGACCGCCCGGCCGCCGCCGAAGCGGTCGATGTTGGGCTTGACCGCGATGTCGCCGTGGCCGAGCCGGGGCAGCAGCTCGGATGAGACCGTCGGGTGGGCCTCGAAGAGCTTGTGGTCGGGCTTGGGGAGGCCGTAGGCGGTCATGTCCCCGGCGGCGATCTCGAGCGCTTTCATCGCGAAGAAGCGCTGGACCGAGAGCGGCAGACGGGAGATCAGGGGCGTGGTCGTCTCGTCGATCGGCTTGCCGTTCATGTACTTGGGGATGACGTAGGCGCCGCGCCGCACGGCGAGAAAGGTCCTCCCGGCGATCCGCGAGGACTCGACGGCGATGTCGGTTGCCGAGTTGCCGAGCCCGAGGACGAGCACCCGCTTGCCGCGCAGGACCTCGGGCTCGCGGTAATGGTGAGCGTGTATCTGCTCGCCCTCGAACCGATCAGAGCCCGGGAAAGCGGGTTCGGGCCAACGCGGGTCCCAATGGTGGCCGTTGGCGACCAGGACAGCACGGTAGCGCTCGGTGTTCTCGCCTCCCCCCTCTCCCCTCGTGGTGACCGCCCACTCGCCGTCGGCCGGCTCCACCTTCGTCACCTCGGTGCGAAACGCGATCTTCTCGCGCAACCCGAAGTGATCGGCGAATTCGTCGAAGTAGGCCGCCATCTGAAAGTGGTCCGGATAGTCCGGGTAGTGGTCGGGCATCGGCAGGCTCTTGAACGCCATCACCCGCCGCGAGGTGTTGATGTGCAGCGAGCGGTAGGCGGACGACATCCCGTTGTCGTTTTCGTAGCGCCAGTTGCCGCCGATCATCGACCCCTTCTCGAAGCAGTCGAAGGGAATCCCCCGCGCATCCAGCACCTGCGCGGCGGCGACGCCGGAGCTGCCGGCGCCGATGATGCAGACCTTCTCCGAGGAGGGCATGCGCCGCAATCTAACGGACTGGCTGGGCAGCCAGGGGTGAGGGGAGTCCACGCCTGACTGCCCGGCCAGGGGTGAGGAAATCCACCCCTTGGGTCCGTAGTTGCGACGAGCATTTGCGCACAAGCTGGGGCCATCGGGACTGACAACGACGAAAGGAGACACCCGATGACCAGCAAGACTCGTTCATTCCGTCCCTCGCCCGCCACTGTGATCAGCTGCTTGGCGCTCTTCCTCGCCCTCACCGGCAGTGCCTTCGCAGTCGGGATCGCCAAGAACAGCGTCCGCTCGGCGCAGATCGTCGACGGCAGCGTCCGCGCCGTCGACCTCCGGGACAACGCGGTCAACGCCGAGAAGATCGCCCCCGATTCCGTGAGCGGCGAGGAGATCGCCGAAAATGCCGTCGCCTCCCCGGAGGTCGCCCCGGATTCTCTGACTGACCAGGACCTCGGCGACGCTTCGGTCAGCTCTTCCGAGGTCGCCGACCAGTCGCTGACGGCGAACGACTTGGGGTCGAACTCGGTCGCCTCGAGCGAGCTCGCCGGGGTCACCGTGCGGACCAGCACGACCAAAGTCGCCAAAGGCGCCAACGGCAGCGTCAGCGTCGACTGTGCGCCCGGCGAGCAGGTGCTTGGCGGTGGCGGCCAGCCGGGCCACTTCGGCACCGAGACGACCAGCAGTCGCCCCTCGGGCGAAGGGTGGCTCTACCAGGTCGTCAACAACAGCGGCGGAGAAGACACGCTGACGGTCTTCGCCCTCTGCCTGGCCGGTTAGCCACACCGGTACTTGAAACACCGAGAGGTCGGGATATGGGGTCCCGACCTCTCGACGTCAAGGAGAAATGAAGTACCTCAAGATGTGAAGCTCTTTGATCTTGGGGTAGTTCTCATTTACCCAGATGGCGGGGTTAGTACGCATCCGTACTTCCCCCACCAATCGGGTTCTCTCAACTACTTATTTGGACTCTTCGGAGGTCGACTCGATCTCCTGCGCGAGCTCCTCGAGCTCCTCAGCAAAGGAGGTGCCGAAGCCCTCGACCGGAGCATCGACCCCGTCGACACCGAGTTCGGCGGCGAGCTCGTCGTCTTCGAGCAGGTCGTCGTCGGCCGGCGGCTCGATCGGTTCGGCCGGCTCGATCGCGACCGTCCGGTAGTGCTTGAGCCCGGTCGCGGCCGGGATCAGCTTGCCGATGATCACGTTCTCCTTGAGCCCGACGAGGCGGTCCCGTTTGCCCTCGAGGGCAGCGTCGGTGAGCACCTTGGTCGTCTCCTGGAAAGAGGCCGCCGAGAGGAAGGACTCGGTCGCCAGCGAGGCCTTGGTGATCCCGAGGATGACCTCCTCGCCTTTGGCCGGGGTCCCGCTGTCTTCCTTGATTTTTTTGTTCAGCCGTTTGAGGTTGCCGCGATCTTCGAGCTGACCCGGGAGGAGGCCGGTCGAGCCCTTCGACTCGATCCGCACCTTCTTCAGCATCTGCCGGGCGATCAGCTCGATGTGCTTGTCGTTGATGTCGACGCCCTGGGCCCGGTAGACCTTCTGCACCTCGTCGACGAGGTAGAGCTCGGTCTCGGTGCGCCCGCGGATCGCCAGCAGGTCGGCCGGGTAGAGCGAGCCTTCGTTCAGCTGCTCGCCGACCTCGACCCGGTCGCCGTCGGCGACGTGGAGCCGCGTCCGCAGTGGGAAGCTGTAGGAGTGCTCCTCGCCGCTCGACTCGGTGACGATCACTTTCAGCGCTTTGTCGGTTTCCTCGATCGAGGCCTTGCCCGCGGCCTCGGCCATCTGCGCCAGGCCCTTCGGCTTGCGCGCCTCGAACAGCTCGACGATCCGCGGCAGACCCTGGGTGATGTCCTGGCCGGCGACGCCTCCGGTGTGGAAGGTGCGCATGGTCAGCTGGGTCCCAGGCTCGCCGATCGACTGGGCGGCGATGATGCCGACCGCGTCGCCGATGTCCACCATCGAGCCGGTCGCCGGCGAGATCCCGTAACAGGAGCGGCAGACCCCCGATTCCGCCTCGCACTTCAGCGCCGAGCGGACGGGGACCTTGATCCCCTCGTCGCCGAAGGCGTCGGCGATCTCTTCGACGTCCTTGTGGGTGATCAACTGGTTGCGCTTGAGCAGCTCGCGACCGCGCTTGGTCTCGAGCTTCTTCGCCGCCAACCGCCCGTAGAGGTTGTCGTTGAGCGAACCGTCGTCTTTGCGCAGGTCCATCTCGATGTGGTCTTTGGTCTTGCAGTCCTCCTCGCGGACGATCACGTCCTGGGCGACGTCGACCAGACGCCGGGTGAGGTAGCCGGAGTCGGCCGTCCTCAGCGCCGTGTCGGCGAGACCCTTTCGCGCGCCGTGGGTGGAGATGAAGTACTCGAGGACCGAGAGCCCCTCCATGAAGTTGGCCTTGATCGGCCGCTCGATGATCTCCCCTTTCGGGTTGGCCATCAGGCCGCGCATCCCGGCCAGCTGGCGAATCTGTTTGAACGATCCGCGAGCGCCCGAGTTGGCCATCATGAAGATCGGGTTCAGCTCTTCGAGGTTGTCCTCCATCGCCTGCGCGACCTCGTCGGTGGCTCGGTTCCAGCGGGTCGTCACGGCCTCGTGACGCTCCTCGGCGGTGATGTAGCCCTCGTCGTACTGCTGGACGATCGCTTCGGTCTCCTTCTCGTAGCGATCGAGGATCTCCGGCTTCTCCGGGGGTGAGATGACGTTGTTCTTCGAGACCGTGATCCCGGCCTGGGTCGCGTAGTGGAAGCCCAGGTCCTTGAACGCGTCGAGCACCTGCGAGACCGCCGGCGCCCCGTAGGCGTCGACCAGGTCGGACACCATCTGGTTGATGTCCTTCTTCTTCAGCGAGCGGTTGACGAACTCGTAGTGCTCCGGATCGAAGTCGTCTTCCAGCGCTTCGCCCAGGGCGCGCTCGATCTTTTCGTTGAAGATGATGCGCCCGACCGTGGTCAGGAAGTGCTCATGCCCGGCGCGGCGGAACTCCGCCTTGTCGTGCAGCTTGCAGCCACCGTTCTCGTAGACGAGCTCCGCCTCCTGCGCGGAGCGGAAGGTGTGCACAGCCGGCCCGGAGCCATTGGCGCCCTTGCCGGCCTTCAACTCCTCGTCGACTTTCGCCAGCTCGTCCGCTTCCGGCCCGTAGGTCAGGTAGTAGATGCCGAGCACCATGTCCTGGGTCGGGGTCGCCAGCGGCGCCCCGTGGGCCGGGGAGAGGATGTTGTTGGCGGAGAGCATGAGGATCCGCGCCTCGGCCTGGGCCTCGGCCGAGAGCGGCACGTGCACCGCCATCTGGTCGCCGTCGAAGTCGGCGTTGAAGGCGTGGCAGACCAGGGGGTGAACCTGGATCGCCTTGCCCTCGACCAGGACCGGTTCGAAGGCCTGGATGCCGAGACGGTGCAGGGTCGGCGCCCGGTTGAGCAGGACCGGGTGCTCGTGGATGACTTCCTCCAGCACGTCCCAGACCTCCGGGATCATCGACTCGACCATCTTCTTCGCGGCCTTGATGTTCTGGACCGCTTTGCGCTCGACCAGCTG
>JBIOWB010000139.1:0-9405 GCA_044868125.1 Solirubrobacterales bacterium | reverse complement strand
GAATCTGGCCAGCCGCCAACTACCGCCTCGACGCCGCCGGCGCCCCCCCTCCTGCGAGCCGGCTGGGCAGTTCTGGCAGTGGTGTTCATCGGCGGGGCCATCTATTCCAGCTTCCTCGTCCTTCGAGATGCCCCGGTGGGGCCGCCCGGCCACGGCTCGGAGCTGCAGGCCTTCCTGCCGATCGTCCACGGCCAACCGGTGCTCTACGCGGGGCAGGACCGCTACGCCGCCTACGAGCTGCTGGGGGCGGACACCCACGTGCCGCTGGTCGAGTTCCCGGACCCCGAAGTCTCGCCCAACCCGGAGAAGCCGTTCGACACCGGCGACGCCTACAGCCCGATCGACTTCGACTCCTTCTCCCGCGGGACCCTCGACCGCTTCCCCTACGTGATCACCAGCCGCGCCGCCTGGAACAGCCAGGCACCGCCCAACTTCAAGCGCGTCGCCGCCACCCCCTCCTACGTGCTCTGGAAGCAGACCGGCACGACGCCCGAGAACCGCCACGTCCTGCTCGAGGGGACCGAGGCCGGAGCCCTCGCCGGCTGCGCCTCCCCGGAGATCCGCATCCTCCTTGCCAACCCCGGCCGCGCCTCGCTCTTCCCCGACGCGGTGATCGGGCAGAAAGGCGATTGGGAGAACGGGAGCATCCTCGGCGCCGGCGCGGAGACCTCGCAGTCGCTGCGGCTCCCATCCGGCAGGTGGAACCTCTCGCTCCAGTACTTCTCCCCCTTCGACCTGACGCTCTCGGCCCCGGGCTTCAGCGAAACGCTGAGGGCCGCCCTCGACGGACAGCGGCCGAACACGATCAGCCTGGGCAACAGCGGCCAATTCTGGCCAGCCGGTGGCTTCGAGAGCAAGGGCGGCACGACCCGCTTCACGATCTCCACCGCCGACGCCAGCTGGCTGCAGGTCCTGACCGGTTACGACGGCATGACCTATATAGGCGAGCTGATCGCCGTCCCGGCCAAACCGCACCGGATCGTGCCGCTCAGCCAGACGTGCGACCAGTGGACCGACTGGTACGAAGCCGACGAAGCACCCTGATCAAGCGGCCTTCGCTTTCTCCGACCGGATTTTCTCGTAGCCGGTAGCTGCCGGGTTCCATCAGCGCGTTGAAGGGGGGACCGAACGCAGAACCTTTTCTTTGTTCTTGAATGCCTGCTTTTACTCATCTGAGGGAAGCGAAATGGGCTATCTGGTGGCCTTGGCGGCTATGCGTTCCGGCGAAACCCGCACCACGTCCCAGACCAGCCCGGCCTTCTCGAGGCCGTCGATGATCAGGGCCGAGATGTCGATCTGCCACCAGCGCAGGCCGTGGGTGGCGGAGGTCGGGAAGGCGTGGTGGCTGTTGTGGAAGGCCTCGCCGAGGGTCGGGATCGCGATCAGCGCCAGGTTGCGCGATTGGTCGCTCGTCTCGAACTCGCGCCGGCCGAAGGTGTGGCAGAGCGAGTTGATGCTGTAGGTGAAGTGGTGGAGGACGAAGACCCGCACCAGGCCGCCCCAGAGCAGCCCGGTCAACCCGGCGAAGAGGGTGCCGCCGATGATCCAGCCCGCGGCGAAGGGGATCAGGAGGCCGAGGATCGCCCACTGCAGGAAGGTGCGGTCGACCCAGCTGATCACCGGGTCGTTGATCAGGTCCGGCGCGAAGCGTTCCTTGTTCCCCCGCTGGGTGTGGATGAAGAGCCAGCCCATGTGGGCGTGGAAGAGGCCCTGCATCGCCCCCGTCCAGCCGCCGCCGTGGTCGACGTGGGGGCTGTGCGGGTCGCCCTCTTCGTCGGAGAAGGCGTGGTGCTTGCGGTGGTCGGCGACCCAGGAGATCACCGGCCCCTCGATCGCCGCAGAGCCGAGGATGCCGAGCAGCCCGTGCAGCCACTTGTGGGTTTTGAAGGCGCGGTGGGTGAGGTGGCGGTGGAAGCCGACGGTGATCCCGAGCCCGGTGAAGAAGTACATGCCGAGGAAGAGGAAGACGTCGCTCCAGTGCAGGGCGCTGCCCCACACCTGCCAGGCGGCGAAGCCAAGAGCGAGGAAAGGGACGAGGGTGACCAGGCCGGTGATGATCCGGTCACGGGTCTCGTTCTCGACCGGCTGGATGTCTGAGGGAAGTGGTCCGACGGTCGTCATCGCAGCCGATCATAAGGGTCGAAGCTGAAGGCATCCTCTGCTGCAGCCCAAAAGGCTTTGAGCCAAAACGGTAGGGTCCCCCGCCGATGCCGTTCGCAAACACCGCGCCGCTGCGGCGGGAGATCGAGGCCCGCCTCCCCGAACGCCCTTTCACGATCGAGTTCTGGGACGGATCCCGAATCGCCGCCACCTCCGAGGACGGACCCACCTTCGGCGTCCGCTCGCCGAAGGCGCTGGCGCACGCGCTGCGGGCGCCGGGACAGCTGGGCCTGGGGCGCGCGTACGTCAGCGGCGAGCTCGAGGTCGACGACATCGACGCCGTGATCCGGGTCCTCGACGGCTGGCAGCCGCCCTCGCTCGACGGCGCCGACAAGCGGGCGCTGATGCTGGGGGCGGTGCGGGCGATGGGTCTCGTCAAGCCGCCGCCGCGGCCGGCGTCCGAGCTGCGCCCGAGCGGGAAACGCCACAGCAAGGAGCGCGACGCCCGCGCCGTCCGCCACCACTACGACGTCTCCAACGAGTTCTTCGAGCTCTTCCTCGGGCCGACGATGGTCTACAGCTGCGCGATCTGGCGCGACGGCGAGATGAAGACGCTGGAGGAAGCGCAGGAGGAGAAGCTCGACACGGTCGCGCGCAAGCTCGACATCAAGGAGGGAGAGCGCATCCTCGACGTCGGCTGCGGCTGGGGCGGCTTCCCGCTCTGGGCGGCGACGAAGCACGGGGCGAACGTGGTCGGCATCACCCTCTCCCCCCCGCAGGCCGAAAAGGCGCGGCAGCGGGCCGAGGAAGCCGGCGTCGCCGACCGGGTCGACGTCAGGGTCATGGACTACCGCGACCTGGCGAGCACCGGCGAGAAGTTCGACGCGATCGCCAGCATCGGCATGGTCGAGCACGTCGGCTCGGCCAACATCGACCTCTACGCGCAGACCCTGGCCGGGCTGCTGGAGCCGGGCGGACGGCTGCTCAACCACGGCATCACCCGCCTGCGCCACACCGACCCCGAGGCCGGCGACTTCTCCGAGCGCTACGTCTTCCCCGACGCGGCCCCCCTGCACCTCTCGCGCAACCTGCTGGCGCTCGAACGGGCGGGCTTCAACGTCCACCACGTCGAGGACTTCGGCCCCGACTACGCCGAAACGCTGCGCCACTGGGCCCGGAACCTCGACGACAACCTCGCCGAGGCCACCCGCCTCGCCGGCCCGGAACGAATCCGCGTCTGGCGCCTCTACCTGCGGATGGCGAGGAACGGCTTCGAGAGCGGCTTCCTCAACATCTACCAGGCGCGCTGCTCCAAGGCCGCCTGACCTTGGCCATGCTCAAACGGGGAATCCGGACGCCACGTCTGGAATCGCCCAGTTGGCGCCGGCCTGGCGCAGTTCCTCGACGCTGAAGTTGCCGGTGGCGACGCCGACGACCTCGATCCCGGCGCCGTGGCCGGCGGCGACGTCGCGGGGGGTGTCGCCGACCGAGATCGCGTTGCCGGTATCGAGAACGCCGCCGGAGACGAGCCTGCCGCGGTCCAGGGCGTGGCGGGTCAGCTCGGTGCGCTGGTTCGAGTCCGAGCCGTAGCCGCCGAAGGAGAAGAAGCGGTTGAGGCCGCCGCGGGCGAGCTTGATGTGGGCGGCTGCCTCGACGTTGCCGGTGGTGAGGCCGAGCAGGTGGCCGGCGTCGACCAGGCGCTCGAGCAGCTCCTCGATCCCCGGCATCACCTGGTAGCGGTCCGATTCGTCGATCGCGGCCGAGAGGTGGCGCAGGTAGTGCCCCATCGCCGCCGCCAGCTCGCGCGGGTTCGGATCGCGACCGAGGATGTTCTGCAGCGCCACCCGCCCCACTTCCGGGTCGGTCATCCCCGACTCGGTCACCTCGCGGATGTCGAGCGGGTTCCCGTAGAGCTCGACAAACGCCTGCTTCCAGGCCTCGCCCCCGGCCCCCCCGGTGGTGATCAACGTCCCGTCGATGTCGAAGAGGATCGCCTCGATCAAGACGCGCAGCGTACCGTCGGCGCGGCCTCAGCCGCTGTGCACGCGGCGCGCCTTGAAGACCTTGATCCGGGGGCAGACCCTCGCCCGGATGCAGCGCCGGTTCGCCCGGTGGCGCCGGACCCGCCTGACCGAGCCCCATCGCGGCGCGAGCGCAGGCGCGCTCGCCACCGCTTCCGAGCCCAGGCTCGGCGCGAGTTCGCCTTCGCCCTTCAGGATGACCATCGTGCCGCCGCCGCTTTCGCCGAACAGGGCGAGGCGGGCGACCTTGGGACCGACCCCGACCGGGTCGAAGCGGACCGTGGCCAAGCAGGTGGCGGCCGGCGCGATTTCCTCGCCGGTGCAGTCCTCGTCGATCAGCTGGAAGCTGCCGACGTCGCCGCCGGCGATTACGGCGATGAAATAGGCGCCGCCGAGGTTGCCTTCGTTGGTTAGGACGATCTTCCGCTCGGCGCCTTCGCCGCCGACGGCGGCGGTACCGAACTCCACGGGGTTGCTCGCCGGCGCCAAGAGCGCTTCGCCGCCGGTACCGCGAAGGTCGGCGCTGAAGGGGATGCCCGCCGCGTAGGTGGTGACAGCCGCTTCGTGGTCCTTCGCCTGCCAGGGGTTGAAGTTGACCTGCATCCAGCAGCTTTCGCCCACTTCCAGCCGGCGACCGCCGTAGCAGTCGCTGGAGGAGATCCAGAAGTTGCCGCTGTCTTTGCCTTCGGTGCCGGTGGAGCCGATTCGGACCGCGGCTTCGCCGCCGTTGGTCACCTGCAGGCCTTGGCTGCGGTTTTCGTTGACCCGCTGGATGCCGAAGTCGAGGCTGGAAGGACTGTAGGTGAGCTGCGGCGCCGCGGCGGTGCCGCTCAGCGCCACCGTTGCTTCCGGGCCTTCCTTCAGCCGCACCGCCAGGGTCGCGTTCTTCCCGCCCGTGCTGCCGGGGGCGAAGCCGACCCAGACGCTGCAGTGCTGGCCAGGTTCGATCCAGCCACAGTCGCTTCCCCCGACCTTGAAGGCGGCGTTGTCTACGCCTTCGAGGGCGGCAACGTCGAAGCTGCCGCCGGCGTCGCCGACGTTCTGCACTTCGACCGCGATCGAATTCGATTCTTCGCCGACCGTGGTCGTCCCGAACGAGACCGGGTCGGGCGAGAGGCTCAGCTCCGGGCCGGACGCAAGCGCAGTCGTGGGGAGCAGCAAAAGGACGAGGACGACAGTCGGAAGGGTCTTGGCCCAGATCTTGTGCATGCGGGGCTATCGACCCCGCTCAGAGCGACCTCGTCTTTTGGAGCGAATCCTTCATCCAACGCTCAGTGCTCGCCCTCCAGCAGGTCTTTCTGCGCCAGCGTGTAGAGCAGGCCCAGCGACGGCAGCACGAGGACCGCGGCGACGGCGAAGACGATGAAGATGATCGTCATCGTCGGGTCGGGGGCGGCGGCTTGGTCGATGCGGAGGCTGGTAGGCAGCAGGTAGGGGAACTGGGCGACGCCCCAGCCCCAGATCAGGGCGACGACGGCGCCGGCGGCGAGGGGGCGCAGGGGACGGCGGTGGCCGCGCAGGAGAACGACGAGCAGGACCGCGCCACAGAGCAGCGAGAGGATGACCAGCGGCAGACCCTGGCTGCTCAGGCGGTCGAAGAGGTAGCGGGCTTCGGAGTGGAGGGCGAAGAGGCCGGCGACCGCGAAGGCGCCGGCGACCACGGCCGCTCCGAGCGCCCGCCGCACGAAGTAGCCCTCCATCTCCTCGTCGCCACTGCGCCGGGCGTCGCCGACGAGGAAGACGGCGGCGAGGTAGGCGCTGGTGGCGACGAACATCGCCCCGATCAGCAGCGGCAGCGGCCCCGTCCAGGTCGAGAAAGCGTCGCCGTTGCCGTCGGCCGGGACGTTGCCGGCGGCGATCGCGCCGACCACCGTGCCCATGAAGAACGGGGTCAGGAAGGAGGAGATCGCGAAGGTCGCCCCCATCGCCCGCCGCCCCTGCAGGCCGACGATCGACTTGCGGAAGGCGAAGCCCGCCCCGCGGAAGACGATCCCCAGCGCCGCCAGCGTGATCGGCACGTACAGGGTCGTGAAGATCGCGCTGAAGGCGGGCGGAAAGGCGGTCCAGAGGACGACGAGGACGAAGATCAGCCAGACGTGGTTGGCCTCCCAGACGGGGGTGAGCGAGCGCTGGATCAGATCGCGCGGGCGCTGGCCCCGCTCCGGCCCGCCGGCGACGAGGTCCCAGAAGCCGCCGCCGAAGTCCGCGCCGCCGAAGAGCGCGTAGAAGGTCGCCCCGACCCAGAGGATCGCCGCCGCGGCGTCGGCCTTGCTCACGCGACCTCCTCCTGCTGCGGCGCGTACGGGCTATCGACCTCTTCGGTTGCGCCCTCGCGCCAGCGACGCGACATCGAGCGCAGGACGAGGATCGCGATCGTCCCCAGGGCCGCGTAGAGCAGCAGCACCAGTGCGAAGGTGAACCAGATCCCCTCCGCCTCGGTCACCGCTTCGGAGGTGCGCATGTAGCCCTGGACGATCCACGGCTGGCGTCCGACCTCGGTGACGATCCAGCCGCACCAGAGGGCGACGATCGAGGCGATGCCGCTGGCTGCGACGACGCGCAGGAACCAGGGCGTCTTCGGGATGTCGCGCCGTTTCCACCAGACGACCGCGAACCAGACCCCGAGCACCAGCAGCCCGCTCCCGATCCCGACCATCAGGTCGAAGGCGAGGTGCAGCAGCGTGTTCGCCGGCGGCCGTTCGTCCTCGGGGACGTCGTCGAGGCCGGTGACCTCGGTGTCGGCGCTGAAGCCGACCAGGAAGGAGTCGAGGTCGGGAATCCCGATCCCCCCCTTGACGCCGTCGGCGGTGCACACCCCCCCGACCCACTCGGTCTGGTGGCCGCCGCTTTCCTGGATGCACTCCATGCCGGCGAACTTGGCCGGCTGGTGGTCGGCGACTTCGCGGGCGGCGGTGTCGCCGACGAAGAGCTGGATCGGCGTCGCGACGAGCCCGATCGTCAGCGGGATCAGCAGCCCCAGCCGGTGCAGGCGGTCGCGCCGTCCCTTCAGCATCCCGACCGCATAGATCGAGGCGACGAGGAAGCCGACGACCATGTAGGCGGCGAGGATCATGTGCGGGACCTCGTAGCCGGTCGCCGGGTTGATCAAGACCTTCAGTGGTTCGACGTCGACGACCTTGCCGGCGGCGTCGAGGGCGAATCCCTGCGGCTGGTTCATCCACGCGTTCGCCGCCACCACCGAGAAGGCGCCGCCGATCCCGGTGATCACCATCGGCATCCCCGACCAGAAGTGCGCCCAGCCCGAGAGCCGCTTCCAGCCGTAGATGTAGATCGCGAGGAAGATCGCCTCGAGGAAGAAGAAGATCCCCTCGATCGCGAAGGCGACGCCGAAGACGGACCCGAAGCGGTGCTCGAACTGGGGCCAGAGCAGGCCGAACTCGAAGGAGAGGACGGTGCCGGTGACGGCGCCGACGGCGAAGGTGACCGCCATCGCCTTCGACCAGCGGCGGGCCAGCTCCAGCGCCCGCTCGTCGCCTTTCCTGAGGCCGGCGTAGTTGGCGACCAGCATCGTCGCCGGCAGGGCCACCCCGATACAGGAGAGGACGATGTGGAAGCCGAGGGTGAACGCCATCTGCTCGCGGGCGGCGAGCAGGTTCGACTCCGACGCCGCCAGCGGCAGCAGGTCGAGCGGTGGCATGCGCCTGAGGCTAGCGCCGCGGGCGGGCGCCGTCAGGGGGAATCGGTCACGCCCGGCGCTGGGAGCGGTAGCGCCGGATCAAGGCGTTGGTGGAGCTGTCGTGGCGCAGCTCCGGCTCGGACTCGGACTCGAGCTCGGGGATGATCGCCACCGCGAGCACCTTGCCCAGCTCGACCCCCCACTGGTCGAAGGAATCGATCCCCCACACGGTTCCCTGGGTGAAGGTGCTGTGCTCGTAGAGGGCCACCAGCGAGCCCAGCGTCGCCGGCGTCAGCCGCTCGGCGAGGATCGTGTTCGAGGGCCGGTTGCCCTCCATCACCCGGTGCGGGACGACCTCCTCCGGCGTCCCCTCCGCCCGCACCTGCTCGGGCGTTTTGCCGAAGGCGAGCGCTTCGCCCTGGGCAAAGACGTTCGACATCAGGATGTCGTGGTGGCGACCGAGCGGGTTGAGCGAGTTGGCGAAGCCGATGAAGTCGCAGGGGATCAGCCGCGTCCCCTGGTGGATCAGCTGGTAGAAGCTGTGCTGGCCGTTGGTCCCCGGCTCGCCCCAGTAGACGGCGCCGGTGTCGTAGTCGACGCGGGCGCCGTCGAGGGTGACGTGCTTGCCGTTCGACTCCATCGTCAGCTGCTGCAGGTAGGCGGGGAAGCGGTGCAGGTACTGGTCGTAGGGCAGGACCGCCTGCGTCTGGGCGCCGAAGAAGTCCGCGTACCAGACCGACAGCAGCCCCATCAGCATCGGCAGGTTGGCGGCGGGGCCGGCCTCGCGGAAGTGCTCGTCCATCGCGTGGAAGCCGGAGAGCATCTCCGCGAAGCGGGCCGGGCCGATCGCCAGCATCGTCGAGAGCCCGATCGCCGAGTCCATCGAGTACCTGCCCCCTACCCACTCCCAGAAGCCGAACATGTTCTCGGTGTCGATCCCGAACTTCGAGACCTCCGCGGCGTTGGTCGAGACGGCGACGAAGTGCTTGGCGACCGCGTCCTCCTCGCCGCCGAGGCCGGCCAGCAGCCACTCCCGAGCAGTTCTTGCGTTGGTCATCGTCTCCAGCGTCGTGAAGGTCTTCGAGGAGATGACGAAGAGCGTCTGCTCGGGGTCGAGGTCGCGGGTCTTCTCGGCGAAGTCGGTGCCGTCGACGTTGGAGACGAAGCGGAAGGCCAGCTCGCGGTTGCTGTAGTGCTTGAGCGCCTCGTAGGCCATCACCGGCCCGAGGTCGGAGCCGCCGATGCCGACGTTGACGACGGCGGCGATCGGCTTGCCGGTGTGGCCGCGCCACGCGCCGGAGCGCACCCGCTCGCAGAAGGCCGCCATGCGGTCGAGGGTCCCGTGCACCTCCCTGACCACATCGACGCCGTCGACGAGGAGCGAGCGCCCGCGCGGCATCCGCAGCGCCACGTGCAGGACCGCGCGGTCCTCGGAGACGTTGATGCGCTCGCCGCGGAACATCGCCTCGCGACGCTCCTCGACCCCACGCTGATGGGCGAGCCCGCCGAGCAGCATCAGGGTCTCGTCGGTGATCCGGTTCTTGGAGAAGTCGAGGTAGAGGCCGGCGCCCTCGGCCCGCAGCCGCTCGCCGCGCTCGGGGTCGGCGGCGAAGAGGTCACGCAGGTGGGTGCCGCGGATCTGCTCGA
>JBIOWB010000138.1:0-3754 GCA_044868125.1 Solirubrobacterales bacterium | reverse complement strand
CTCGCCAATGGCTCGTGGTTGAGTGTCTGGAGAGGGTCACCCCCGCCCCTTCGAACACGCTGCTTACTCTTCAGGGGTGCGGCATAACCCGGCTTACGCTTCAGATGATCCGGCCGTCGTTCGGCAGCTGGTCGAGGAGAATCCTTGGGCGGTGCTGGTCAGCCAGAACGGCGGGCTTGTCGCTTCGCACTGCCCGGTCCTGCTCGATCCCGAGGCAGAGGAGCTGACGGTGCTCACCCACCTCGGCAAGCCGGACGACGAGCTGCACGGGCTCGGCGAGGGCGAGATGCTGGCGATCGTCCAGGGCGAGCACGGCTACGTGTCGCCGAGCTGGTACGGGCCCGGCGCCACCCGTGCCCCAACCTGGAACTTCAGCGTCGCCCACCTCTACGGGACGCCGGAGATCCTCAGCGAGGAGGAGAACCTGGAGTCGCTGACGCGGCTGGTCGAGCGCTTCGAGCGGGAGGTCGAGGAGCCGATGTACCTGGAACGCGAGTGGGCGACGCCGTTCGCCCGCGGCACGGTCGGGATCAGGCTCCGGGTCGAGCGCTTCGCCTGCAAGCGCAAGCTGAGCCAGGACAAGGACCCGGTCAGCCGCCGCAACGTGATCGAGCGCCTGCGCGCCCCCGGTCCCTACTGCCACCCCCAGCTTGCAGACGAAGTGGAGCGCGAGTCAGGCGATCAAATCTAGCTGGAGAAATTAGCCCCCTACCCCTGCAGCGTCACAAACCGCTCCTCGGTCAGCTCATAGACCGCGTAGGCCGGGCCCTCGCGGGTGTTGCCGGAGTCCTTGACGCCGCCATAGGGCTGCTGGTCGGTGCGGAAGGTCGGCACCTCGTTGATCAGGACGCCGCCGAACTCGAGGGTTTTGCCCGCCTCGATGCCCTTGCCGATGTCGCGGGTGAAGACGCCCGTCTGGAGACCGAACTTGGAGTCGTTGGCCATCGTCAGCGCTTCCTCGAAGACCGAGAAGGTGTCGATCGTCGCCACCGGGCCGAAGATCTCCTCGCACCAGACCTTGGCGTCTTTCGGCGGCGCTTTGAGCAGCGTCGGCGCCAGGCAGCGGCCCTCGTCGACCAGCTCGCCGCCGGTCAGCAGCTCCGCCCCACCGGCGACCGCCTCGTCGACCCACGCCTTGACCCGGTCGCGGTCGTCGGGGGTGATCAGCGGCCCGACGTCGGTGTTCCCGTCGAGCGGGTCGCCGACGGTCAGCCCCTCGACGTTGGCGACCAGCCGCTGCGTGAACCGGTCGGCGATCGACTCGTGGACGAGGATGCGCTGGATCGAGATGCAGCTCTGGCCCGCGTGCGAGAAGGCGTGGATCCGGGCTTTGTCGGCAGCCATCTCCCAGTCGCCGTCCTCGGCGACGATCAGCGGCGCGTTCGAGCCGAGCTCGAGGTTGACCTTCTTGTGGGGGACCTTGGAGCGGATGTCCCAGCCGACCGGCGCCGAGCCGGTGAAGGTGATCGCCCGGGTCAGCGGGTGCTCGACGATCTTGTTGCCGACCTTCGAGCCGGGCCCGGGGATGACCGAGAGCCAGTTCTGCGGCAGTCCCGCTTCGACCAGGATCTCGGCCAGCTTCAGGGCCGAGATCGGCGTCTGGCCGGCCGGCTTCAAGACGACCGCGTTGCCGGCGGCGATCGCCGGGCCGAGCTTGTGGGCGACGAGGTTGAGCGGGAAGTTGAAGGGGCTGATCGCGCCGACCACCCCGTAGGGGACGCGCAGCATCACCCCGAGCTTGCCGACCCCGGCCGGGGCGGCGTCCATCGGCACCGTGCCGCCGGTCAGCTTGCGCGCCTCGACCGAGGAGAACTCGAGCGTGGAGACGCAGCGTTCGGCCTCGACCGTCGCCGTCTTGATCGGCTTGCCGGCCTCGGCGGCGATCGTCGCCGCCAGGTCTTCCACCCGCTCGGCGACCAGCTCGGCGGCGCGGTCGAGCGCTTTCGCCCGCGCGTGCTGGGGGAAGTCGGCCGTCTCGAAGGCCTCGTGCGCGGCCTCGATCGCCCGCTCGACCAGAGCTTCGTCGCCCTGCGCGACGCGGCCGACGACGCTGCCGTCGTAGGGGCTCTTCACCTCGGCCCACGCGCCGGTTTCCTGCCACTCGCCGGCGGCGAGGAGCTTGTGGTCGGTTGCCTGCGCGGTCTGCGTCGCCATCGAGCCCTCCTCTCAATCGGGGTGCATATCCAGGGTACGCCCCCGCTCATGCAGGCCGCTACTCCGCGGCGTTGAATCTGTTCACTCGGAGATGTACAGGACCGTCAGCAAGACCATGATCAACGAGACCCGAGCCCTCGTTGCGATCTGCGCGACGGCGTTCGCCCTGCTCTCCATATCCCCGATGGCGGCCCAGGCCGGCGTCAGCTGGGTCGTCCACGGCCGCGGCTTCGGCCACGGGGTCGGGATGAGCGCCTACGGCGCCTACGGCTACGCCAAGCACGGCAAGGGGTACCGCTTCATCCTCGGCCACTACTACACGGGGACGAGCCTGGGGACGGCGCAGGGGGCGCACGTGGTGCGGGTGCTGCTGGGGATCGAAGGCGGCGACGTCGGCTTCAGCGGCGCGACCAGCGCCTGCGGCGAGCGGCTCGACCCGAAGCGCAGCTACGAGGCGCACCGCACCGGCAACGCCGTGGTGCTGCGCAGCTCGGGTGGCAGACGGCTCGCCGCCTGCGGGCGCAAGCTGCGCGCGGCGGGACGGGGGACGGTGACGATCGCCGGCTACGGCAGCTACCGCGGGGCGCTGGAGACGGTGCCGACCGAAAGCCAGGCCGGCTCGCTGAACGTGGTCAACGCGCTCGCCCTCGAGCAGTACGTGAAAGGGGTGATGCCGAACGAGGTGCCGCCCTCCTGGCCGACCGAGGAGCTGAAGGCGCAGGCGGTCGCGGTGCGCTCGATCGCCCTCACCGGCGACGTCGGCGGCAACGGCTTCGACCTCTACTCCGACACCCGCAGCCAGGTCTACAAAGGCCTCGAAAGCGAGTACGCGAGCACCAACAGCGCCGTTGCGGCAACCCGCGGCCAGGTCGTCATGTACGGCGGCGCGATCGCGCAGACCCTCTACTCGGCCTGCTCGGGCGGCCACACCGAGAGCGCCGTCAACGTGTTCGGCGGTTCGGTCCCCTACCTGGTCGGCGTCCCCGACCCCTACGACTACTACTGCCCCCTGCACGAATGGACGCTGAAATTCAGCGGCCCCGAAATCAGCGCCAAGCTCGGCGCCCACCTGCAAGGGCGCCTGAAAAAGGTCGTGATCACCAAACGCGGCGTCTCCCCCCGGATCGTCCAGGCGAAGCTCTACGGCACCGGCGGCGTCAGCACCGTCACCGGGACGGACCTAGAGGTCGCGCTCGGCGGCTACGACACCTGGATGACCTTCCAGAAGGTGGTCGCAAACGGCGGCGCTCAGGGAAGGGCTACCTCGGCGCTGACCGCGCGGTGGTCCGAGCCGGGCAGATCCTCCACCGAGTAGGCCACCACGCCGAAACGGTTGTCGGCGAGAGCGTGGTCGATCGTCACCGGCGGGATCAGGTGGCTGCCGCTGGGAAAGGTCGGTACGAGTCCGTCGCCGGCTACGTCGCCCGCGTCGCGGTGGCCGCGGTCGAGGATGTCGCGTAGCCGCGATTGGTCGAGAGTTGCGTTGAAGTCGCCGGCCAGGAGCCAGGGAACGCCGCGACCGCCCGAGGGGAGGCGATCCCGGTGATCAGCCATGCGCCGATGGCGACGTAGGGGCCAGGCCGTGTCGAGTTTGTCTCCC
>JBIOWB010000137.1:0-10224 GCA_044868125.1 Solirubrobacterales bacterium | reverse complement strand
CTCCGACGCGTACACGATCGTCGTCTGCGACGAGGCCCACACCGCCCTGGGCGAGAAGACCAGCGCCTGCATCCGCTCCTGGCCCGGTCCCGTCTTCATCGGCATGACCGCCACCGGCGCGCTGATCGCGCGCCACGTCGCCGACCTCTTCCCGACCCAGACCTCGCGCTTCGACCTCGCCCAGGCGGCGCGCCGCGGCGTGATCGCGCCGCTGAGGTGCCTGCGGATCCCGCCCGGGCCGGGGGTGCGGACGATCGCCAAGGTGCCGTTGCGCAAAGGCGAGGTCGACCAGGACTTCGACCAGGAGGAGCTGGCCGCACTGCTCGACCAGGAGCCCTTCAACGTCGCGATCGCCGACCTCTACCGCTCGCGCTTCCGCAAGGTCCCCGGCGTCGTCTACACCGCCGGGGTCCAGCACGCGAAGAACGTCGCCAAGGCCTTCCGCAACGCCGGCATCAACGCCCAGGCGGTCTCCGGCGAGACGCCGAAGCGCGAGCTGGCCGAGATCCTCGCCGGCTTCGAGCGCGGCACCGTCGACGTGCTCTGCAACGCGATGCTGCTGGCCGAGGGCTGGAACAGCCCGCGGGCGACGATCTGCATGCACCTGGCGCCGACCGCTTCGCGGCGGATCTACCAGCAGCGGGTCGGCCGAGTTACGCGGCGTGCGCCTGGCAAGGAGGCCGGGATCGTGCTCGACTTCGTCCACCCGGCGACGACCCACGACGAGACGATCGTCACCCTGCACAGCCTGCTCGACCGCGACGTCTACCGCGGCGGCGCGATCGTCGTCGGGCCGGTGCGGCGCGGCCGCGGCCGCAAAGTCCGGGTCGAGCGGCGGATCGTCCCGGTCTCCGACTCCGAGGAGCGGCGGATGGAGGTGCTGGAACGGGAGATCTGGCGGATCGCGGTCGAAAACCTCGACTACCCCGAGCAACACGCCTGGGCGGCGCTGGCGGGGGCGCGGGTCAACACGCAGGGCTGGCGCCGGGCGCGGGCGATGCTGCAGAACGACCGCACCAAGGAGCTGCGGCGCCGCTTCCTGCTCACCTGCGTGCAGCGCAACCGCAACGCGCAGCTGCGGCTGAAAGCGCTGGGGGAGATCGCCGACCTCGGCGACGCCGACGCCTTCGACGACGCGATCGACATCGTCGGCACCTGGAGCCGCGAGGACAAGCGGGCGGGAACGAAGGTGTTGCTGCAGGCGCTGGTCGACAAGCGGATCGGGCGGCGCGACCAGGCGCAGGCGTGGGTCTGGCGACTCGCCTCCTACACCCGCGAGCTGCACGAGGAGTACGCGGTGCAGCGCTGGCCGGAGACGAAGCGGCTGCTGGGGCTGCTGGTCAACTCCTCGGGCCGGGCACACGGGCGCAACGCGCGGCGGTTGGTCCACGCGGCGCGCAAACAGGACCGGCGCCTGGCGGTGGGGCTGCTGGCGGCGGCGGTTTCGCACACGCCCGAGGGCGAGGAGGTGCTGCGCGGGGCGCGGATGCGGATGGCGCGGAAACCCTCGGCGGTGGCGCGCGAGCTGTTGAAGAACTTTCCCAAGGGCGGCAAGCGGCGGCGTAAGCGCAAGCGGAACAAAGATCAGCAGGGCAAGAACGGCAAGCCCGAGTCAGTATCGGGTGAGGTGGACCTCGCCGGCTCCAATGGCGATGCGGTCTCCGGCGGGGGTGACGACGACGAGGTAACCCCGGTCGTCGACGCCGTCGGCGACTCCTGAGCCGCCCTCCCACCCGACCTCTCTTCCCTGCAGGAAATCGCGGGATCGCCAAGCGTTGAGGACCGCGCCTGGGTCGGCTTCGATCCAATGAGCCAGGTGCCGACTCAGGACTGCGGCTGCGGTGAGGGGGCCATGGGGAGGGGGTTCGGCGGACAACAGCGGGGAGGGTCCGGCGAACCCCCTCCCCATGGCCCCGTGACCGGCGCTGTAGATCGAGGTTGCCGTTTCACGCAGCTCGGGCGGGAATTCGTCTCGGGAGATGGAGAGGTTCAAGCCGATCCCTATTACTGCCCAGCCGTCTTGAGGTCGAGCCTCGATCAGAGCTCCTGCCAGCTTGCGGCCTTCGACTAGGACGTCGTTGGGCCACTTGACTCCGCACTCGAGGTTGGGGTTCAGTTGCTCCGCCGCCTCGCAGACGGCGAGGGGGACGGCGAGCGGCAGCATCATGTGGCGCTCCTCGAGGGGGCGGACGATCGTCGAGTAGAGGAGGGCTTTGTTCGGCGGGGCGGTCCAGGTGCGGCCTTGGCGGCCGCGGCCGGCGGTCTGCTCGGCGGCGGTGACGACGGTGCCGTGGGGGGCACCCGCGGCGGCTAGCTCGCGAGCGCGCGAGTTGGTCGAGTCCGTCTTCGCGTAGTGGCGATGGGGCTTGCCGAGGGGGGTGTCGATTTCCTCTCGCATAACGAGAGTTTCGCGACAGCTCAGGCGGTGGCGTCGGCCAGGAGGGCGGCGAGGAGGCCGTCGACGTCGTGGCGCTCGGCTTCGACGTCGACCTGAAGGCCGGCCGTGCGGGCAGCCGTGCTGGTGACAGGGCCGATCGAGACGACGCGGGCTTTGCTCGGGAAGCGGTCGCCGAGAGCTTCGACCAGGTTGGTCACGGTCGAGGACGAGGTGAAGGTGACGTAGTCGGCGTTCTGTGCTCGCTCGATCGCGGCCTCGTCCGGCGTCTCGCGGACGGTTTCGTAGAGGGCGACGACGTCGACCTCGGCGCCGCGCTCGCGCAGGGCGTCGGGGAGCACGTCGCGGGCCTCGGCGGCGCGGGCGACGAGCACGCGCCTCCCCTCGACCTCGATGTCCGTCAGCGCTTCGACCAGCGCCTCGGCGACGAAGCGCTCGGGGACGACGTCGGCGACGATCCCGCGCTCGGCGAGGGCGCGGGCGGTGCCGGGGCCGATCGCGGCGACGGTGGCGCCGGCGAGGGCGCGGGCATCGCGGCCCGCCCCGGTCATCGCCTCGAAGAGGAGGCGGACCCCGTTGGGGCTGGTCAGGCAGACGAGGGAGTAGTCGTCGAGGCGCGTCAAGGCATCGCGCACCTGCTGCGTCTCGACCCGCGGCTCGATCCGGATCGCCGGCAGCTCGACCACCTCGGCGCCGAGACCCCGCAGCGTCGCCGCCAGCCCGCTGGCCTGGGCGCGGGCGCGGGTGACGACGACGCGGCGGCCGTGCAGCGGCCGCCTCTCGAGCCAGCCCAGTTGCTCGCGGCGGCGCGCCACCTCGCCGACGACGATCAGGGCCGGCGCCTTCACCTCTTCGCGCGCGACTGCTTCGGCGATCGTCCCCAGGGTTCCCGTGACCGTCCGTTGCCCCGCCATCGTCCCCCGTTCGATCGCGGCGGCCGGCTCATCCGCGCTCCGGCCCGCCTCGATCAGCGCGGCCGCGTTTTCCGGCAGCCGTTTCACCCCCATGTAGAAGACGAGCGTGCCGGGGAAGCGCGCCAGCGCCTCCCAGTCGAGGGCGCTCTCCTCCTTCTCGGGATCCTCGTGGCCGGTGACGAAGGCGACGGCGGAGGCGTCGTCGCGATGGGTGACGGGGATGCCGGCGTAGGCGGTGGCGGCAACGCCGGCGGTGATGCCGGGGACGACCTCGAACTCGACGCCCGCCTCGTGCAGCGCTTCGCCCTCCTCGCCGCCGCGGCCGAAGACGAAGGGGTCGCCGCCCTTGAGGCGGACGAGGCTCTTGCCTTCCTCGGCGGCCGCGACCAGCCGCTCGCCGATCTCCTCCTGGGGGACCGAGGGCACGCCCGGCTGCTTGCCGACGTAGACGAGCTCGGCGTCCGCGCGGGCGCCGTCGAGGGCGCCCGGCGGGATCAGGCGGTCGTAGAAGACCATGTCGGCACTCGCGATCAGCTCCAGCGAGCGCACGGTCATCAGCCCGGGGTCCCCGGGCCCGGCACCGACGAGGTAAACGACTCCGCCGCGCGCGCTCACCGGGCCAACCCCCGCTGACGGGACGATTTCGATCTATATAGGGCCCTGTTCGGCCCGTCGGCACTCATCCGGCCTCCGCGCGGTCGAGGATCTCGCGGGCGCCGGCGCCGAGCAGGCGCTGGGCGAGTTCGGCGCCGGCGAGGGAGGGCTCTTCGGCGCTCGCCTCCAAGCGGTCCCGCAGCCACTCGCTGCCGTCGGGGAGGCCGACGAAGGCGTCGATCGTCAGCGCCTCGCCGTCTACGCGCGCGTGCACTCCCAGCGGCGTGTTGCAGGTCGCCTGCAGCAGCGCCACCACCGTCCGCTCGGCGGTCAGCTCGCGCATCGCCTTCAGGTCGTTGACCGCGGCGGCGGCATCGCCCGTCGCCTCGTCATCGCTGCGCACCTGCAGCGCCAGCGAACCCTGACCCGCCGCCGGGCACATCTGCTCGACCGGCAGCCTGAAGCCGATCTCACCCTCGCGTCCGAGCCGTCGCAGCCCCGCGGCGGCGAGCACGATCGCGTCGAGATCCCCCCCCTCCATCTTGCGCAGCCGGGTGTCGACGTTGCCGTGCAGCTCCTCCACCTGCAGGTCCGGCCGCGTCGCCAGCAGCTGCGCGCGGCGACGCAGCGCGGCCGTCCCGACTCGCGCGCCCTCCGGCACGTCATCCAGCGAGGTCCCCGATCCGATCCAGACGTCGGCCGGATCCTCACGCTCGGGCACGCCGGCGATTTCCAGTCCCTCCGGCATCTCGCCCGGCAGGTCCTTCGCCGAGTGGACCCCGATGTCCGCCTCCCCCGCCAGCAGCACCCGCTCGACGCCGCGGACGAAGCGCGACTTGTCACCTGGCTCTCCGTCCGAACTCGCCTCGACCAGCTCCGCCCCGCCGAGCCGATCCGCAACCCAGCGGGCTTGCGTCAGCGCCAAGGCACTGCCGCGCGTAGCGATCCGCACTCTCAGCCCTTTTGGTCTTTGCGCCGCAGCTCGGTGACGTTGCCGCGGGCTTCGCCCTCGGGCTCGGTCTCGACGTCGAGACCGAAGAGCTCACGCAGGGCGCTGACATAGAAGTAGGCCTCGTCGGAGCCGGCGGAGCGGCGGATCCGCAGGGTCGGCTCGTGCAGCAGCCGCGAGGCGATCGCCTTCGCCATCGTCTCCAGCCGCTCGCGGTCGGCCTCGCCGAGGCTCTCCCAGCGGCCCTCGTTCTCGGCCAGCACCCGTCGCACGACCTCGTCGCCGCGCTCCCGCAGCGCCGTGATCGTCGGCACCACCTCGAGCGAGGCGAGCCAGCGCTCGAAGCGGTCGAGCTCGACCTCGACGATCTGCTCGGCCCGCCGCGCCTCGGCCTCGCGGCCGCTCTCGTTGCGTTCGACGATCTGCTGCACGTCGTCGATGTCGTGGACGCCGACGCCGACGATGTCACGGCAGGCCGGCTCGATGTCGCGCGGCACCGCCAGGTCGATCGCCAGCAGCGGCTTCTCGGGCCGCACCGCCATCACCTGCTCGAGCCCATCGCGCTCGACGATGTGGTGCGGCGAGTTCGTCGCCGAGACGACGATGTCGGCGCTTGTCAGCTGCTCGGGCAGCTCGTCGAAGCGGACCGCGGTGCCGTCGAAGCGCTGGGCGAGGCCGATCGCGCGGTCGTAGTGGCGGTTGGCGACGAAGACGGTGGCGACGCCGCGGGCGACCAGCGCCCGGGCGACCAGCTCAGCGGTCTCGCCGGCGCCGACGACCAGCACCCGCTTGGCGGAGAGGTCGCCGATCGCCCGCCGCGCCAGCTCCACCGCGACGGAGGGGATCGAGACGCCCTTCTGGCTGATCCCGGTCTCCTCGCGGGCGCGGCCGCCGGCGGTCAGCGCGCCGCGGAAGAGGCGGTTGAGGATCGGCCCGGTCGCGCCCTCGACCAGCGCCAGCTCGTAGGCGCGTTTGACCTGGCCCTGGATCTCGGCCTCGCCGAGGATCATCGAGTCGAGTCCCGCGGTCACCTGCAGCAGGTGACGGGCGGCCTCGCTCGCGCGCAGCGAATAGAGGTGGCCGAGCAGCTCGGTGGGGCGGATCTCCGCCTGGCGCGTCAGCACCCCGAGCGCGGTCGACTCGGCCTCGACCGGGTCGGAGACGATCAGGTAGAGCTCGGTGCGGTTGCAGGTCGAGATCGCCGCCGCCTCGTGGATGCCGTTGGCCGCGGTCAGCTCGGCCAACGCACTCACCGCCCGGCCCTCGGTCAGCGAGAGGCGCTCGCGCAGGTCGAGCGGCGCGGTCTTGTGAGACACACCGAGCGCCAGCAGCTCCGCCATCAGGCGCGCACCTCCTCTTTCTCCTCCCTGCGCTCCTCGGCGATCGCCGCGACCTCGCGCAGTTCGCGCTCGATCCGCTGCAGTTTCGCCGCCATGATCGCGACGTAGACGACGAGGAGGACGACGAAGACGACGTAGGCGCCGGCGACGTACTTGCCGGCCTCGTCCAACGGCAGGGCCGGTGCTCCCAGCGGCAGCAGCATCAGCTCACCTCCGGGGCGATCCGCGAGGAGCTGCCGGGGGTCGGGACGTCGAGCGCCCGCCGCAGCCGCTTCACCTGGCCGGAGGCGCTCTTCGCGGTCAGCTCGAATTTGACCAGCGTCACCCAGAGCAGCGCCATCGCCGCCAGGCAGCAGAGGAAGGTCAGCATCATTTCGCCGGGGAGCCCGCCGTTGCTGGTGGCGAAGACACGTGGGTGGACGAGGCTCTGCGCCATCCGCACGGCGAGGAAGTTGAGGGGTACGAAGGCCCCCGCGGTGATCGCGAAGACCGAGGCATAGCGCGCCTGGCGGTCGCGGTCCTCGATCGCGTAGCGGAAGGGGTAGTAGGTCGCGTACATCAGGAAGACGATCAGGAAGCTGACCAGCGTCGGCTCGTCCCAGACCCACCAATGTCCCCACGACGCCTTGGCCCAGATCGCCCCGGTGATCAGCACCGCGACGCCGAAGATCACCGAGATGTGGATCGCGACGTAGGAGTAGGCGTCCCACTTGCGGTTGTCGGTGCGCAGGTGGGCGATCGCGAACAGCCCACCGACGATGAAGCCGACCAGCGCCGTCATCGCCAGCGGCACGTGGAGGTAGAAGATCTTCTGGATGAAGCCCTGGTCGGCGTCGAGCGGCGCGTAGAAGAAGACCAGCGAGAGCGACACGGCGATCATCGCCACGGTGGCGATCGAGAGGGGCTTCAGTCCTTTGCCGTACATGCCTCGGGAGGTGGGGTGGTGGGCGCCCGGTCAGTCCTCGAGCAGGAAGTCGAAGACGGCGTAGCCGACCAGGCCGAAGATCAAATCGTATAGGCCGAGCACCGTCAGCCAGGATCCGAAGCGATGGTAGGAGGGACCGCCCAGCGCCAGGAGCGGCTCGGTGGCGCCGGTGGCGGCGATCATCAGCGGCACCGCCAGTGGCAGCAGCACCAGTGGCACCAGCAGATCGCGGGCGCGCGAGTTGACCGCCATCGAGGAGATCAGGGTGCCGGTGGCGGCGAGGCCGAGGTCGGTGAGGAGGAGGACCGCGGCGAGCGGGCCGAGGCCGGCGGCGCCGTCGAGGAAGAAGATCGCGAAGATCGGCACCGCGACCAGCTCCAGCGCCGCCAGGTAGATCAGCAGCGCCGCCACCTTGGCGGCGAAGAGGACGCTGCGGTCGATCGGCGCCAGGCGGATCGCGTCGAAGCCGCCCTCCTCGCGCTCGGCGACGAAGAGGCGGTTGATGCCGAGCACGCCGGCGAAGAGCAGCGTCGCCCAGAGCACGCCGGCGGCGAGGCTGCCCGAGAGGCTGGTGCGGTCGAGCCCGAAGCGGAAGATGACGAAGGTGGTGACGCTGAACAGGGCCATTGCCGGCAGCGACTGCAGCGTGCGCAGCTCCGAGCGCAGGTCCTTGGCGAGGATCGCGGCGAAGGCGGTGCGGGAGGGGGTCACGAGACCACCGCCGTCTCGCCGATGCCGAGGCGCAGCACCCGGTCGGCCTCGGGCAGGTGCCGCTCGGGGTCGTGGGTGACGACGACGCGGGTGCAGCCGGAGCCGGGCCCGATCAGCTCGCGGGCGAGCTCGCGCCCCTCGACGTCGAGGTTCGAGTCGGGCTCGTCGAGCAGCAGCAGCTCGGGTTCGTGCAGGACGCAGCGGCAGATCGAGAGGCGCTGCCGCATCCCGGCCGAGAGCTCGGCGACGCGCTCGTCGGCACGGCGCTCCATCCCGATTACCCGCAGCAGTTCCTCGATCCGCGCATCGGCGGTTTCACTCTCGATCCCGTGCAGGCGCGCCTGGAAGCGCAGGTTCTCGCGCCCGCTGAGGTCGCGGTAGAGCAGCGGCTCGTGGCCGAGGTAGCCGATCTTGCCGCGCAGCTTCCAGGCCTCGCTCGGCAGCGAGCAGCCGAGCACCCGGGCCTTGCCGCCGCTCGGGCGCAGCAGGGTGGCGAGGATCCGCAGCAGCGTCGTCTTGCCGGCGCCGTTGGGACCGAGGACGACCAGCGACTCGCCCGCCACGAGCGATAGGTCGACTCCATCCAGGGCGACCCGCTCGCCGAATTCCCGCCACACGCCGCGCAGCTCGATGCCCTCGCTCACGCCGCGGATTCTCCCCAAGTGCGCGACGAGCGGTCATTTGGGACCACTGTTCTGTGCTCAAGCGACCACTGGTCGCGGACGTCTCAACCGCGGCGCTTGCGCATCGTCCGCCGCCCGACCTTCAGCAGTGGCCCCATCCCCTCGCGCAGCGCTTTCGCGCGGACCTCGCCCTTGCCGTAGAGGATCCGCGCCGAGGCACGCACCGCGTCGCCGAGGGTCTGGTCGTATGGGTGCCACCAGAAGTCGCGGGTGAGGCCCGGCTCCCAGGCGTTCATCTTGATGTTGACGCACTCGTAGAAGCCGAATTTGGAGTGCGAGCGGCCAAGGCCCGAGTCCTTGACCCCGCCCCAGGCGCACTGGCAGGCGCCGTGGCTGAAGGAGTGGTCGTTGACCCAGACCATCCCCGACTCGATCCGGCGGGCGATGCGGGCGCCGCGCTGGCGGTCCTTGGTCCAGACCGAGGCGCCGAGGCCGAATTCGGAGTCGTTGGCGAGGTCGATCGCCTCCTGCTCGGAGTCGACGACGACGATCGGCAGCACCGGGCCGAAGATCTCCTCGCGCATGATCCGCATCTCGTGGGTGACGCCGGTGAGGACGGTGGGGGCGATGTACCTGCCGGCTGAAAGGCCGGGCGGGTCGACCGGGCCGCCGCAGCGCTTGGTGGCGCCGGAGGCGATCGCGTCCTCGATCAGGTCGACGACGATCCCGTACTGGTCCTCGGAGGTCATCGGGCCGATCTCGGTGTTCCACTCGAGCGGGTTGCCGATCCGCATCTTCTCCGCTTCGGCGACGACGCCCTCGACGAAGCGGTCGGCGACGTCGCGCATCACGTAGACGCGCTCGATCCCCGAGCAGGTCTGGCCGGCGTTGGCGAAGCCGCCCCAGACAGCGCCGGAGATCGCGTTGTCGAGGTCGGCGTCGGAGCAGACGATCATCGGGTCCTTGCCGCCGAGCTCGAGGACGCTGCCCTTGAGCTCCCCCGCGCAGACCTCGCCGACCTTTCGCCCGACCTCGACCGAGCCGGTGAAGAAGACCTTGCCGACGCTGGAGCGGCAGAGCGCGTCGCCGATCCGCCCGCCGCCGTGGACGACCCGGACCAGCCCTTCCGGCAGGCCGCCCTTCTCGAAGACCCGGGCGATGCGCTCGCCCAGCAGCGGCGTCAGGCTCGCCGGCTTCAGCACTACGCCGTTGCCGGCCATCAGCGCGATCGCGACCTCGCCGAAGGGGATCGACCAGGGATAGTTCCAGGGCGCGATCACCCCGACGACGCCGATCGGCTCGTAGCTGAAGCGGCCTTTCTTGGAGAGCGTGAAGGCTTGCGTCATCGGCACCTTCTCGTCGGCGAGGATCTTCGGCCCCGCCTTCGCACACCAGTGCAGCGCGTCGACGGTCGGCAGCAGCTCCATCGTGTAGGCCTCGGCCCGCGGCTTGCCCTGCTCGGAGACCAGCAGCTCGGCGATCTCGTCGATGTCGTCGAGCAGCGCGTCGGCGGCGCGGCGCATGTAGTTGGCGCGCGTCTTCGCCGGCAGCTCCGCCCAGGCGGGCTGGATCCGCGCCACGTCGTCGACCACCCCCTGCACTTCCTCCGGCACGATCGTCGGCACCGAGCCGACGAGGTCGCCGGTGGCGGGGTTGAACGACTCGAGGGTTGCGGTGGACAGGGCTGCGGGTTTCGCCTCGGTGGTTGCCATTCGTCGATTGTACGGCGGCGGTTGGGAGGGGCAAGAGGGAGGGGCTCGGCGGACAACAGCG
>JBIOWB010000136.1:0-20968 GCA_044868125.1 Solirubrobacterales bacterium | reverse complement strand
GGCGGGGGGGCCGCTCGAGCACGAAATCGAGAAGTGGGAAGACGCGTATCGCTCCCTGGTGCTCGCGCCCAAGGTGCTGGTCGACGCGATCGTGCCCAACATGCGCAAGCGCGGGTGGGGGCGGATCGTCAACGTGGGCTCCACCTCGACCCGGGAGCCGATCCCGGTCCTCAACCTCTCCAACTCCAACCGGATGGCGGCGGTCGGGTTCCTCAAGACCCTGGCTGGCGAGGTCGCGAGCGACGGGATCACGGTCAACACCGTCGCCACCGGGCGCTTCGCCACCGAGCGGCTCGCCGACCACACCGGCTCCCTGGAGCCCGCCGAAGAGGCCGCCCGCTCCGAAATCCCGGCCGGGCGGCTCGGCCGCCCCGAGGAGTACGGCGACCTGGTCGCCTTCCTCTGCTCCGAGCGCGCCGCCTACATCACCGGCACCGTCATCCCAATCGACGGCGGCCTCCTGAAGTCCGTCTGACGCTTGGTCCTACGAGCTCAGGTCGTCTGTCCTGAGGCCTCGCGCATCGCCGGGTAGATGATCACGTCGCGCAGCGTCTTCGAGCCGGTCATGATCATCAGCAGCCGGTCGATCCCCAGGCCGCAGCCGCTGGCCGGCGGCATCCCGTATTCGAGCGCCCGCACGAACTCCTCGTCGTGGGGGTGGGGATCGGCCTCGGCCCCCGTCTCCTGGCGTTCGCGCTGGCGCACGAAGCGCTCGCGCTGCTCGACCGGGTCGTTGAGGTCGGTGCCGCCGCCGACGATCTCCATCCCGGCGACGATGCCGTCGAAGGCCTCGCAGACCTTGGGGTCGTCGGGGTGGACCTTGACCAGCGGCCAGATGTCGGTCGGCAGCACGGTGATGTAGGTGGGCTGGGTCAGCTTCGGCTCGATCAGCTTGCCCTGCAGGGTGTCGACCAGGCCGGCCCAGTCGTCGTTCTCCCCCGCGTCCTCGCCGGCGATCTCGGCCAGCTCGTCGCGGCTCGCCTCGTAGATGTCGACGCCGGTCTCGCGCAGCAGCTCGTCGCGCAGCTTGACCCGCGGCCAGGGCGCCGCGAAGTCGATCTCGACCCCGTCGCGCTGCACCACAGTCGTCCCCATCACCCGCTCGACGACGGCGGCGACCAGCGTCTCGATGAAGGCCATGACCCCCTCGTAGTCGGCCCCGCCGACGAACATCTCCAGCATCGTGAACTCGGGATTGTGCTGGGGCGACATCCCCTCGTTGCGGAAGAACTTGCCGAACTCGTAGACGTCCTCGAAGCCGCCGACGATCGCCCGCTTCAGGTAGAGCTCGGTCGCGGTGCGCAGGAAGAGGTCGCGGTCGAGCGCGTTGTGGTGGGTGACGAAGGGCCGTGCCGCGGCGCCGCCGGTCAGCCGCTGCAGGACCGGCGTTTCCAGCTCGACCCAGCCGCGCTCGTTCATGTGCTCGCGAATCGCGAAGGTCAGCTTCGCCCGCTTCTTGAAGGTCTCGCGCGACTCCTCGTTCGCCATCAGGTCCAGTTCGCGCTGGCGGTAACGGAGCTCCGGATCGGAGATGCCGTGGAAGAGGTCCGGCGGGTCGAGCAGCGCCTTGGCGAGCAGCGTGCACTGGCGGACGCCGATCGCGACCTGGCCGCGCTTGGTGACGTAGACCGGGCCCTCGACCCCGACCAGGTCGCCGATGTCGAGCTCCTCGATCCGCTCGAAGGCCTCCTCGCCGAGCGCGTCTCGCCGCGCGTAGACCTGGATCGTGCCGGTGATGTCGCGGACGTCGAGGAAGGCGGTCTTGCCGTGGCCGCGCTTGCCGGTGACCCGACCCATCACCCGGTAGGTGAACCGCTCGTGCTCGCCCTCGCCCAGCTTGGCGGGGTCGTGCTCACGTTCGATTTCCTCGACATGGGTGCGATCGCGGAACGAGTGCGGGTAGGGATCGATCCCCGCCTCGCGCAACCGCTCTACCTTGGCGCGGCGCTGCTCTTCAGTTGAAACCCCGGCGGCGGTTTCCGTCATGGAGCGAAGCCGACAGTCACCCGGTCGTTCCCCTCATAGTCCTGAAGGGTAGTCGCGTCGCGCAGCAGCTCGCGCATTGCCGGACCGTGGTGGGTGTCGTGCTCCATCGCCAGCTTCCAACCGGAGGGCGTTTCGGCGATCAGGCCCCGGATCACCCCGAGCCCGTCCTCGCCGCAGTCGCCGGTCACCGCGACCCGCGGCTCTTTCTGGATCTCCGGCGAGCGCTCGAAGATGGTCTCGTCGGTGACATAGGGGAGGTTGGCGATCACCAGGTCGACGTCTTCCGCTTCGACCTCGTCGGGCAGGCCCAGGCCGACGCTGACCTCGAGATCGAGCCCGAGCCGGTCGGCGTTCTCGCGCGCGGCTTCGACCGCTTCCGGCGAAAGATCCGAGGCGGTGATCCGCAGGTCGGGCCGCTCCGACATCAGCGCCAGCGCGATCGCGCCCGACCCCGTGCCCACCTCGTGGACGCGGGCGGCCTCGGGCAGCTGAGTGCCGACCTCGACCAGGAGCTCGGTCTCCCTGCGCGGCCAGAGCACGCGTTCGTCGACGTGGATCTCGAGGTCGCGGAAGGGGGCGCGGCCGAGGATGTAGGCCATCGGCTCGCGCTCGACACGACGCTGGACGCTGCGCTCGATCTTCGCCGCGGCCTCCTCGTCGACCTCGCCGGCGCTCTCGACCGAGAGCTCGCTGGGCGCGACGCCGAGCGCGTCGGCAACCAGGATTTCGGCCTCGGTACGGGCGTCCTCGACTCCGGCGGCGGCGATCCGCTCGGCCGCGTCGTCCAGGATCGCGCCCACGGTACGAGCCGAAGGCCCCTCGCTCTTTACGTCAATTGCCGCCATGAACCCCGCATCCTCTCCCATCGAGCCGCTCCAAAGATTTTGCGCAAGATAGCACCGGGAAAGCGGCTCGGGAACCGATCAGGCAGAAGCTCCGACCGCCTCATTCGTTGCGGAGCGCCAGATGCCTCCGTGGCGACGGGCCACGATGGCGAGCCAGACGCCTCCGGCCGCCATCATCGCCAGACTCTCCAGCTGCGCCGCGGTCAACCCCAGGGTGGCATCGCTGTTGCGACGCAGGAACTCGACCAGGAAGCGCTCCGCCCCCGCGTAGAGCAGGTAGATCGCGAACAACACGCCCGGTCGCGCCCGGTCGCGAAGCTGCCAGAGGATCCAGGCGCCCAGCCCCATCGCCAGCGTCTCGTAGACGGGCGTCGGGTGGACGGTCCGGGCGGTCGGCACGGTCCCATCCGGGTAGGCCATCGCCCAGGGTCCGTCCCAGGCCTTGCCATAGTCGCCGTCCCCGGAGAGCTGGCAGCCACAGCGGCCGATCGCGTAGCCGAGCGCCAACGCCGGCGCCGCCAGGTCGAGCAGCGCCAGGCCGAGGAAGCCGCGGTACCAGGCCCAGGCGAGGACGGCGAGGGCGCCGCCGATCGCGCCGCCGTACCAGACCAGCCCCGAGCCGGAGAAGAGATTGCCGAGCAGGTCGTCCTTGACCTGGTCGTAGTTCTGCACGACGAAGTAGACGCGCGAGCCGACCACGCCACCCAAGAGCGCCGCAAAGCCCATCTCGTACGCCCAGTCGACCGGCTTGCCGATCTCCCCCAGTCGCTTCCAGATCAGCGCCCCGGCGGCGAGGAAAGCGAGGGCGAACATCAGGCCGAAGGTCTGCAGCGTCACCGGGCCGATGTGGATCTCGGGATACATCGCAGGAATCCTCTCAGGCCGTGATCGGGATCAGCCCGGGCTCGGCGGCGACCCGCTCGAGCCAGGTCCGCACGGCCGGGAGGGGCTCGAGGTCGAAGCCGCCCTCGGGCGCCACGTGCGTGTAGGCGTAGAGGGCGACGTCGGCGATCGTGAAGCGTTCGCCGACGAAGTACTGGCGGTCGCGCAGGTGCCGCTCCATCGCCTTCAGCGCCTCACGCCCGGACGCGCGCCGCGCCTCGAGGTCTCCGGGGGGCGTGAGGTCGGCGGTGGCGATCGAGTCCCAGAAGCGGGGCACCGCGATCCCCGGCTCGTGCTTGTACTGCTCGAAGAACATCCACTGCAGCACCTGCGCCCGCTCGTACGGGCCGTCCGGCAGGTAGCGGCTGCCGTCCGCGAAGTACCAGAGGATCGCATTCGACTCGGCCAGGGGGCGGCCGTCCTCGAGCACCGCCGTCGGCACGTTCAACGTCGGGCTCAGGCCGCCCAGCGTCTCCACCCTTCCGGAGTAGTCGACCACCGAAAGTTCGTGGCGCTCGAACTCGATCCCGAGCAGGGTGAGGACGAGCCGGACCTTGTAGCAGTTGCCGGAGACCGGGTTGTCGTAGAGGAGGACGGTCAAGACCGGTCGGTCAGCAGCATCTCCAGCAGCGCCTTCTGCGCGTGCAGGCGGTTCTCGGCCTGGTCCCAGACGGCGGAGCGCTCGCCGTAGAGGACCTCGGCGGTTATCTCCTCCCCAGGGTGGGCGGGCAGGCAGTGGAGGACGATCGCGCGCTCCTTGGCGGCGGCGAGGAGGTCGGCGTCGAGCCGGTAGGGACCGAGGTCGGCGAGGCGGCGCTGCGCGTCGGCCTCGTCGCCCATGCTGACCCAGACGTCGGTGTAGAGCGCGTCGGCGTCGGCCGCGGCGGCGCGCGGATCGTCGGTCAGCTTCGCCCCGTGCCCGTCGGTGAGCTGGTAGCCGCTCGGGGCCGCGACCACCACCTCGACCCCGGCCAGCTCACCGAGGATCGCCAGCGAGCGGGCGACGTTGTTGCCGTCGCCGACGTAGGCGAGGCGCAGCCCTTGCAGGTCGCCGAAGCGCTCGCGCACCGTCAACAGGTCGGCGAGCGCCTGGCAGGGGTGGTGGAGCGGGGTGAGGCCGTTGACCACCGGGACGTCCGCCGCCTCGGCCAGCCCTTCGACGATCTCGTGGGAGCCGGAGCGGATCACGATCGCATCGACGTAGCGGGACAGCACCCGCGCGGTGTCGCCGACCGACTCGCCCCGCGAGAGCTGCAGTTCGTCTCCGCGCAGGAGCACTCCGTGGGCGCCGAGCTCGGCGACGCCGACGTCGAAGGAGATCCGCGTCCGGGTCGAGGGCCGTTCGAAGAAGAGGGCGACGCTGCGCCCCGCGAGCGAGTCCCGGCCGACGCCGTCGCGGCGCCCAGCTTTCAGCTCGGCCGCGCGGTCAAGCAGCTCAGCGAGCTCGAAGCCGCCGAGCTCTTCGCCGGTGAGGAAGTCCCGCTTCAAGCTCGCGGATACTACGCCCCGATGGAGTTCACGGCACTCGCCTGGAACCTTTTCCACGGCCGCGACCACCCGCCCGACCCGGGGCTGCGGACCTGGCGCTCGCGGCTGCTGCGCTTCGACGAGCGCAACGAGACCCACGTCCAGGTCAACCGCGACCTCACCGCGGAGTTCGCCCAGCTGCTCTCCGCGGCGCGGTGGGACGTGGCGCTGCTGCAGGAGTGCCCGCCGCGCTTCGCCGAGCCGCTGGCGCGGGCCTGCGGGGCGGAGTGGCACCGGGCGCTGACCTCGCGGAACTCGCTCGGGGCGCTGCGGGCGCTGCTCGCCCGGCAGAACCCCGACCTGATGGCCTCCGGCGAGGGCGGCTCGAACCTGACCCTGGTGCGGGTGCCGGGCAGGCTCGGCGGGATCGCCGAGCGGCGCGAGATCGCGATCCACGAGGGCGAGCCGGAGCGGCGGTCGATGGCCTTCGTCGCGACCGCCTCCGGCGTCTGCATCGCCAACCTGCACGCGACCAACGACCGCCCGCGGCTCGCCGAAGAGGACGTGCTGCGGGCGGCGCGGGCGGCGAGCGAGTGGGCCAGCGGCCGCCCCCTCGTCTTCGGCGGCGACCTCAACCTGCGCCCCCGGGAGCAGCCGGGTGTCTTCGAGCGCCTCCACGACGAGTTCCGGCTGGCCCCGACGACCGCCCCCGACGCGATCGACCACGTCCTCTGTCGCGGACTCGAGCTAGTCGACCCGCCGACCAGGTGGCCGGCGCAGAAACGCGAGCTGCCCTTCGAGGGACGGGCGCTGCGGCTCTCCGACCATGCACCCGTGCAGGCAACTTTCGCCGCCACCGAGCCACGCCTCCCGCGGAATTGAGATAGTCGGGTTCCAGCAGCGGGTCAACTACCACGGAGGCACACCTAGATGGCGGACAAAAAAGCGGCCGGCAAATCCAAAGGCAAAAAAGCCAAAGCGAAAGCCGGCGCGAAGTCGAAAGCGTCGAAAGCTAAAAAAACGACGAAAGCGAAAGTCACCAAAAAAAGCACTTCAAGGGCCAAAAAAGCTTCGAAAAAAGCGGCCGCTGGAAAAGGCGGCAAAGCCTCCGCCAAGAAAGCGAAAGGCAAAGCCTCCAGCAAGGCGACGAGCGGGCTCGACAAGAGCGTCGCGCAGTTCCGCGAGAGCCTCGAGCAGAGCGTGACGCTGAGCCGTGACCGCATTCAAGACGTCGTCGACGACGCGGTCAAACGCGGCCGCATGACCCGCAGCGACGCCGAGAAACTGCTCGGCGAGCTGGTCAAACGCGGCAAGAAGCAGCGGAGTGCGCTGCTGAAAGAACTGGAACGCCTGGCGAAACAGGCACGCAAAGCGCTGCCATAACGCGCCGGGGCGACCAACTCGAGCTCGAGATCGACTCCCTCGCCTTCGGCGGGCGGGGGGTCGCTCGGGCCGACGGCTTCGTCGTCTTCGTCGCCGGGGCGCTGCCGGGCGACCGCGTTCGCGCCGAGGTGACGAAGGGCAAGAAGCGCTTCGCCGAGGCGCGGACGGTCGAGCTGCTCCGCGCCTCTCCGGACCGCCTGCCCGACCGCTGCGTCCACGGGGGCGAGCCCTGCCCCGGCGCACCCTGGCAGGGCCTCCCCTACGAGCAGCAACTGCACTACAAGCAGGAGCAGGTCGCCGAAGCGCTGGGCCGGATCGGCGGCCTCGAGGGCTTCGAGACCGACGAGATCGTGCCGGCGGCGGAGCAGTGGCGCTACCGCAACAAGCTCGAGTACTCCTTCGGCGAAGAGGGCGACGAGCTGACCCTGGGGTTCCACGCCCGCGGCCGCTGGGACCTGATCGTCGACGTCGACGACTGCCACCTCGCCTCCGAGCGGGGGAACGAGGCGCGCAACGCGGTGCGCGAGTGGGCGCGGGGCGAGGCGGTTCCAGCCTGGGACGCTCGCGCCGGCCGCGGCGTGCTGCGCGTCCTCGCGGTGCGGGAGGGCCGCCGCACCGGGCAAGTGCAGACGCGATTGGTGACGACCGAGGCACGGTTCCCGCGACCACCGGTGGACCTCCACACGATGGTCGAGGACGAGGCGGGCGGCACCGAAGGGCCGACCGGCGTGCTCGGCGAGGAGCGGCTCCGCGAGGAGCTCTGCGGCCTCGAGCTGGAGATGTCCCACGGCGCCTTCTTCCAGACCAACACCGAGATGGCCGAGCGCCTCTACGCGGTGGCGGGCGAGCTCGCCGGGCTTGGCGGCAGCGAGCGGGTCTTCGACCTCTTCTGCGGCATCGGCACGATCGGGCTGACGATGGCGCGGGAGGCAGGCGAGGTCTGGGGGCTGGAGATCGTCCCCGAGGCGATCGCCGACGCCGAGCGCAACGCCCGCGCCAACGGCATCGAGAACGCCCGCTTCATGGCGGCGAACGCGCGCACCGGCGTGCGGCCCCTGGTCGAGAAGGCGGGCAAGCCCGACGTCGTCGTCGTCGACCCGCCGCGGGCCGGGCTCTCGCAGAAGATCGTCCGGCGCGTGATCGAGTGCGAGGCGACGAGGATCGTCTACGTCTCCTGCAACCCGACCACGCTCGCGCCCAACGCCGCCCAGCTCGATGAGGCCGGCTATAGGCTGCGGCGCGTGAGGCCGGTCGACATGTTCCCCCAGACCCCGCACATCGAGTGCGTCGCGCTTTTCGAGAAAGCATGAGTCGAGCATTCGGAGTGGCGGCAGGACTGGATCCCGAGGTGGCGCGGCCGCTGGCGGCGCGCTGCGCCGAGCTCGGCTACGAGTCGATGTGGTCGAACGACCACCCGGGCGCGAAAGGCCTGGCGACGCTGGCGGAGTTCGCCGCGGCGGCGCCCGACGTTGACCTGGGAGTCGCCGTGATCGCCTTGGACCGCACCCCACCCGAGCAGATCGCCGCCGACCTCGAGGAGCTCGGCATCGACGCCTCGAGGCTCTGGCTTGGAGTCGGGGGCGGCTTCACCGAGAAGCCGCTGACGAAGATGCGCGAGGCGCTGCCGGAGCTGCGCGAGCTGCTGCCCGACGTGAAACTCGTGCTGGCGGCGATGGGTCCGAAGATGTGCGAACTGGCGGGCAGCTCCTACGACGGAGTCTTCTTCAACTGGATGACCCCCGATTTCGCCGCCGGCGCGAGGGAGAAGGTCGAAGCCGGCGCACGGTCAGCCGGCCGCGACACTCCCCGTGTCTTCGGCTACGTCCGCACCGCCGTCGGCCCCGACGCCGCCGAGCGCCTGGCCAAGGAGGAGTCCTTCTACCGCGACCTCCACAAGGGCTACCGCGACCATTTCGACCGCCTCGGCGAGCCCAAGGGCACCGTCGGCGTCGCCGCCCCCGACTCCACCGCCGCCCAGGCCGCCCTCAGCGCCTACGAAGGTCCCCTGAACACCATCGTCGTCCGCGGCCTGGCCTCGGCGAAGGTCGATCCGATGACCGCCCTCGCCGAGGCCGCCGCCCCGGCCGCCTGATTCGCCACTCCGAGATTGCGGGGCCTATAAACCCCAAAATCTCGGAGTCGCTGAACCTAGTACGGAGGCAGGTCTTCGTACCAGTCGCCGAGGGCCTTGAAGGCGCGCCAGAAGCGTTGCTTGGCTCCCTCTTCGTCCAATGAGGAGTCGATGTCGGGGGTGTAGAGAGCGTCGATGGTGGGGGTGAACGGCTGGATCTCGCCCTCGCGGGGCTCGATCTCGCGGGCGAGGGGGACACCCAGGGAGTTGAGGATGCGGAGGGCGGGCTCGCCCATGACGACGACGATCTTCGGCTGCACTATGGCCAGCTCCTCGACCAGGCGGGCAACGCACTCGCCCGCGGCGAGGTCGGGCTCCGGGATCGGGCACTTGACGCAGAGGGTGCCGTAGACGACGAGCGGGTCGATGCCGAGCCGCTTGAAGCTTTTCATCAGCGCGTTGCCGGAGCGGCCGTAGAAGGCGACCCCCTCCTCGATCTCCGCCGCCAGCGGCGCCTGCTTGAGCATGAAGACGTCGGCCTGCGGGTGGCCGGAGCCGAGCACCGGCATCAGCTTGCCGCGCGGACAGTGCGGGCAGTCCTGAACCTCGCGGTTCATCTGATTGAGCTCGCGGATCGCCCGTTCCAGGTACTTCTCTCGGATCTCGTCGTCGATGCTGCGCATCGGGACATTCTTTGACGAGGCCCCCGCGGCTCCTTTGCGACGGTCCGTCTGCATCAGGACTTGCTCGCCCGGCGGGTCCGCCCGGACCGCCGTGGCCGCCCGCCCCGTGCCGGCTTGGCATCGGGCACCCGCCGTTTCGGCGCCTTCGGCCGCCCGGTCGTCTGCAGGAACTTCAGCGTCTGCACGTAGACCAGGTTCTTGTGCTTGCGGGTGATGTCGGCGTCGCGCATCGCCTCGAGGAACTCGGCCGGCCCGTCGAAGTCGTGGATCCGCTGGCGCACGCTGCCGAGCCCCTGGGCGACATGACTGTCGGACCCCGCCGCCGGCACGATCCGGTACTTGGTCGCGAACCTCACCGCCTCTTCGTTGAACGAGGTCAGCGCCACCCGCGGGTTGAAGACCTCGAGCAGGTCGATCTCCTCGACGACGTCGAGCAGGTGCTCGTAGTCGGGCACGGAATGGAAGCGGTCGAAGGGGTGCGGCATGTAGACGAGCCCGCCCTGGCGGCGGATCTCGGCGATCGTCTCCGCCATCGTGAGTCCCTTGGGGATCTTCTCCTCGATGAAGAGGCCGATCACCTCGCCCTGCTCGGCGGTCTTCACCTCCTCGGCGACGATCACCTTGATGTCGCCCAGCTCCTCGGCCAGCCTGCGCGCCTCGAGGGCGCCGGAGACCTCGTTGTGGTCGGTGATCGCGATCGCCCCCAGTCCGCGGTCGCGGGCGGTGTGGATGAGGACGTCGACCGGGGTCGCGCAGTCGCCGGAGTGGTCGGTGTGCATGTGCAGGTCGACCTCGATCAGCGGCCGCCGCGAGATCCGCTCGCGCAGCTTCGGGTCGCCGCCCGCGGGATGCCGCCGCGCCAGCAGGCGCCGGTAGATCGCTTCCAGCTCGTCGACGATCGCGGGCCAGTTCTCCTCGCCGCCGTCCCCACCGCTCCCGACCGCTTCGTAGCTCGCCGGGAAGTAGCGCTGCAGCAGCTCGGCCGTCTGTGATCGCGTCACCGTCCGCGCATCGATCCGGCCGAAGAAGATCTCGACCAGCGGCCGCGCCACCTGGGTCGCCAGCACCCGCTCCCGCGGCTCGTGGAAGGTGGCGACGTTGAGCGAGAAGGAGTGGCGAAGGGCGGCCGAGGCGGCGCTCGGCGCGAACGGGTCGTGGACGTGGACGACATCGAGGTCGCGCCCTTTCAGCAGGCGTTTGACCGGATCCCCGGTCTTGACCCGCAGCACCTCGTGCCCGCGCCGCTCGAACTCCTCGGAGACGGCTTCGGCGAAGCGCGCCGCCTCGCCCGTCCCGCCCCGGCGGACCGGGAAGACCTGGGCGATCGAGAGCTTGGGTGGCACCGGTGCAGCATAAGAGCCCGCCGATGGCGGGCTCTTACCAAGTCTGCGGTCCTGGCGGGCTAGGCCTGCGTCGCGCTCGGCGTCTCCGCCGGAGCACCGGGGAGGCCGCCCTTGCCGCAGGCGTTCTCGACGATGAACTGCTCGGTCTGCTCGCGAGCCTCGTCGTCGGGACGCTGCGTATGCGGGCTCTTCATCAAATAGCTGGAGGGCCCGTCGAGCTGGCCGGCGATGCCGCTGTTGAGCGCCAGCTTGATCAGCCGCACCGCGTCGATGACGACGCCGGCCGAGTTCGGCGAGTCCCAGACCTCGAGCTTCAGCTCGGCGGTCAGCGGCACGTCGCCGAAGGCTTTGCCCTCGAGCCGGATGTGTGCCCACTTGCGGTCGGTCAACCACGGCACGTAGTCGGAGGGACCGACGTGGACCTGGTCGTCGGGCAGGTCGTGCCCCATGATCGAGGTGACGGCGTTGGTCTTCGAGATCTTCTTCGAGTCCAGCCGCTCGCGCTCGAGCATGTTGTAGAAGTCCATGTTGCCGCCGACGTTGAGCTGGCTGGTCCGCTCCAGCCGCACACCGCGGTCGTGGAAGAGGCGCGCCAGCGCTCGGTGGACGATCGTCGCCCCGACCTGGCTCTTGATGTCGTCGCCGATGATCGGCAGCCCGGCCTCGGTGAAGCGCTTGTCCCAGTAGTCCTCGCGGGCGATGAAGACCGGCAGGCAGTTGACGAAGCCGACGCCCGCCTTCAGCGCCTGCTCGACGTACCACTTGGTCGCCTCCTCGGAGCCAACCGGCAGGTAGCAGACGAGCACGTCGGCCCCGCTCTCCTTGAGGATGCCGACGACGTCCGCGGTTTCGCCCGGGGCTTTGGTGATCTTCTCTTTCAGGTACTTGCCGAGGCCGTCGTGGGTCATCCCGCGCTGGACGGTGACCCCGAGGTTCGGCACGTCGGCGAACTTGATCGTGTCGTTCTGCCCCGACCAGATCGCCTCGGAGAGATCCTTGCCGACCTTCTCGGAGTCGATGTCGAAGGCGGCGACGAACTCGACGTCGCGGACGTGGTAGCCGCCGAGCTCGACGTGCATCAGGCCCGGCACTTCGTCGGCCGGGTCGGCGTCCTTGTAGTACTGGATGCCCTGGATGAAGCTGTTGGCGCAGTTGCCGACGCCGACGATCGCGACGCGGACCTTGTCGTCCGTGCGGCCGACGCCGTTGCCGTGACCGTTGGCTCCGTTGCTCTCACTCATGGATTCGGAAGTCCTCCTGGGTTGCGCTGGGTGGCTGAAGACACCGGGCGGCTTCGCTGGTTACACGTCCCCAACGCCGCCACCGTCGCCGTTCTCGACGCCGGGAACCTCGCCGGAAAGCTCGTTTCTCACATGCCATACCCGCTGGAAGGTGGTGAATATCGTCAAGGCGGCGATCGCGTAGACCGCCGGCGCCAGCAGTTCGAAATCGCCGATGCCGGCGCCCTTGGCGAAGATCAGGCCGACCGAAAGTATCACCACGCGGACCGGCCGCGTCGCGATTCCGACCTTGCATTCGACCCCGAGCGCCTCAGCCCGGGCGCGGGTGTAGGAGACCATCAGCGAGCCGAGCACGGCGACGACGCACATCGCCGCCGCGAAGTCGCGGCCTTCGGCGGCGAAGCAGCCGGCGACCGCCGCGAGCACGATCCCCTCCTCGATCCGGTCCAGGGTCGAGTCGAGGAAGGCGCCGAAGAGCGAGCCCTTCCCCGACATCCGCGAGTAGCGCCCGTCGAGCGTGTCGCAGACCGAGCCGAGGACGAAGGCGACCCCGGCGAGGAAGAAGAGTCGCTGGGTGACCAGTGCCGCCGCGATCAGGTTGCCGAGCAGGCCGACGATCGAGATCGCGTTCGGGGTCAGCCGCGACTCGATCAGCCGCTCGCGCGCGTAGGCACGCAGCTCCTGCCCGTTGCGGGCGCCGGCGCGGGGGCTGCGCCGGGGCGGCGCGGAAGGTCCCATCGGGGCGTGAGGCTATTACGCCTCGGCCTCTTGCGGGGCGGGGGTGCGGGCCGGAGCGCGGAACGACCAGGCTTCGGGGCGCGCTTGGGCGAGGCGGAAGGCGACCGCCGCCGCGGCCAGCGCGACGAGCCAGCCGAGGGCGGCATCGACCCAGTAGTGGTTGGCGGTGACGATCGTCACCCAGGAGACGAGCAACGGCCAGAAGGCCCACCAGGCTTTCGCCCACCAGTTGCGGCAGACCATCACCCCGGAGGCGCCGATCATCATCGCGAAGGCGCAGTGCATGCTCGGCACCGCCGCGTAGGGGTTGATGAAGATTTTCGCGATCGTCGAATCGTGGCCGACCTCGGCAAAGGCGTTGAGCGTGTCGAAGAAGCCGTACTGCGGGTACATCCGCGGCGGCGCCGTCGGAAACAGGGAGTAGCCGATCAGCGCCAGACCCATCGACGCCACGAACATGTTTCGCACGAAGTAATACGACTCGTTGCGAAAGAGGTAGAGCCAGACCAGAAACCCCAGCGCGATCGAGAACTGGGCATTGAGATAGATCTGGTTGGCGACGTCGATCAACCAATGGGCCGGCAGGAAGAACGCCTGCAGGCTCGGCTCGATGAACGTGCCGGTCGATTTCTCGAAGTCGATCACCTGCTGCCCGTGCGTCATCGCGATCGCCTTCTGACCGTCGGCGATCCCACGCACGAAGGTGTAGGCGAGGTCGACTCCGACGAGGACGAAGACCTGGCGACCGAGGTCGCCCCAGCCCTTGGGCAGGCGCGCGGTTATTGCGGCGAAGGCGGCAGACACGAACAGCCAATTGTAGCCCCGCTGTTAACGGCTGCGGAAGGGCGCGGAAAGCCCTCTTTGCGGGATGAATAGGGTTCGCCTCAATGCCATGGAAACGGCCGGACAAGCGGCGGGTGCGGGCGATTCGGGACCGGCTGCGCGAGATGTACGGGGTGCCTGAGGCCGAGCCGCATGGGCACCCGATCGCCGAGCTGGTCAAGACCGTTCTCTCCCAGCACACCAACGACCGCAACCGCGACAAAGCCTTCGCGGCGCTGCGGGAGCGCCTCCCGACCTGGGAGGAGGTGCGGGACGCGCCGGTGAGCGAGGTCGAGGAGGCGATCCGACCCGGCGGGCTGGCCAAGCAGAAGGCGCCGCGGATCCAGGCGATCCTCGAGCAGCTGGGCGACCCGCCCGACCTCGACTGGACCGAGACGGCCTCGCGCGAGGAGTCGCTCGGGTTCCTGCTCGACCTGCCCGGCGTCGGCCGCAAAACCGCCGCCTGCGTGCTGATCTTCACCTGGGGCATCCCGGAGGTCCCGGTCGACGTCCACGTCCACCGGGTCGGCGGGCGGCTCGGCCTCTTTCCGGCCAAGGCCTCCTTCGAGAGGGCCCACGACGAGATGCTGGCGATCGTGTCGCCGGAGGACGCCTACGAGCTGCACATGAATTTGATCCGCCACGGCCGCGCCGTCTGCCGCCCGAAACCGCGTTGCGGCGAGTGCGCGCTGCGGCGGATGTGCCCCTGGTACCGGGAGAACCGCGCCGGGAGCGCGGCGCGAGGGAGCAAGATCTCCGGTGGCCATTAGTGCGACCGAGCAAAGCGCGATCCAATTGTTCTTCGGCCGAAGGTAGTATGCGCGCCGCCCAATGAGCAAGCGCACCTTCATCTGGTTCGGAATCCTCGTCGTCGTCCTCGCAGCGGTCATCCCCTGGCTGGCCTTCCGCTCCAAGGGAGATGCCGAGACCGGCGACCAGAAGGTCGCCTCCGACCTGAAGAGCGGCCAGTCGCTCTTCCAGACCAACTGCGGCACCTGCCACGCCCTCTACTCGGCCGGGACCGACGGCAACTACGCCCCGGATCTCGACGAACTGCTCGCCCCCTCGGGCCCGCCGGAAGGCGACCAGAAAACGATCGACCAGACCGTCGAAGCGACCGAAGGCCGCGTCCTCAACGCGATCGAAAACGGCGTCGACAGCTCCACCCCGGGCCGCATGCCCCCCGGGATCCTCAACGAGGAGCAGTCCAAGGAAGTGGCCGAATTCGTCGCCAGTACCGCCGGCGAGGGCTGATTCCGCTACCGACGGGACGAAAACGGTTCTATATAGACCGAAATCGTCCCGTCGGCGTTCAGAACGCTAGTTCTGGAACCGCAGGGCGCTGAAGAGCCCGGCGTGGTCGGAGTCCCAGAAGCCGTTGACAGGCAGCAGGCCGGTGACCTCCGAGCGCTCCAGCCTGATGTTCGCCGGAGCATTCGTCATCACGTGGTCGACCTGGTGGTCGAAGTCGGAGACGCTGCCTCCGGCTCCTTCGGCAAGCAGGCTCGACTCGAGGCAGCAACTGAGCGGATCGTCGGTGCTGCGCTCGACCAGGCCAGCTTCCAGCAGCACCCGGTAGGCCTGCTGATCGCCCGGTGAGACGGTGTCGTCGTCGGAGTTGAGGTCACCGACGAGGACCACCGGCAGGTTGCCCGTCGCGGGTCCGCCCGGCGCCACCAGCTCGGCCGCCTGTAAGGCGCGGACGCTCGGCACCAGCGTCGCCGGGTCGAACGCCTCCAGGTGGGTGTTGACGAAGCGGAACCAGTGGCTGCCACGCACCTTTGCGTCAACCGCCGTCCAACCCCGTTTGATCGGCACTTTCTGGCCGAGGATTTCCACCGGCAGCAGGACTTTGAAGTTGCCGGACCGCGGGTTTGCCGTCTGCACCCCGGCACCGCGACGGGCCAGGATGACGTCGCGCATCGTCAGGCGGCCGTTGATCTCGGCGTTGGCGATCGCCGGATTGGGGCCGTCCCCCGCGACGTTGTTCTCGTCGGCGGGCGCCTCGAGGTCGAACTCGGGCTGGACGACGACGACTTCGTAGCGGTCCGGCCCCTTGTTCAGCTCCGCGAGCAGTTCCTGCAGGTAGTCGTGGCGGACCGTGGTCGCCGTCGGCTGGCCGGTCAGGACCGGCGTCAGGTCGGGCGGGCCGGTGCGCCAGAGGGCGACCTCCTGCAGCCCGACCAGGTCGGGCTTCTCGGCGAGGATCTCGCGCGCCAGCCCTTTCGCCCGGGTCGGGAAGTCGTTGGCGGTGACTTCGCGCAGGATTTTGCCGTTGGCCGCGACGAACGCTTCCAGGCTCGGAGCGCCGATCGCCGGCGCCAGGTCCGCGCCGAGATAGAGGTTGCGGGTCATCACGCCCACGACCTTGCCTTTGCCGTTGTCGCTGTGGTCGTCCTGCTTCGCCGCCGCTGCGCCGGGCAACAGCAGCAGCGCAAGGATCGAGGCCGCGGCCGTCAACAAGACCGGCAGCCGGCGAGTCAGTGCGGTGCTCAAGCTTTCCTCCTCTTCCGTAATCCCTCCCCCTGAGGGATCGATTGGTCGAGGCGCCTCCCCCTAAGCACTATAGGCATCGCTTGCAATCAGCTCATGATCTGCCATACTGCCACTTAGATTTTAAGAGCTTGAACAACGAAACCCCTGGAGGTAAGCGGAAAAGTGGCAAAGACGATCGGTATCGACCTCGGCACGACCAACTCCTGTGTCGCGGTGATGGAGGGCGGCGAGCCCACCGTTCTGGAGAACGCCGAGGGCGGGCGCACCACCCCGTCGGTCGTCGCGTTCACCGAGAGCGGCGAGCGCCTCGTCGGCACCGTCGCCAAACGGCAGGCGGTGATGAACCCGGAGAACACGATCTTCTCGATCAAGCGGTTCATGGGCCGCAAGGAGGCGGAAGTCAAAGAGGAGGAGACGATCGTCCCGTACAAGGTCGAGGCCGGCCCCAACGGCGACGTCCGCGTCGATGCGCGCGGCAAGCAGTACAGCCCGCCCGAGATCAGCGCGATGATCCTGCAGAAGCTGAAGACGGACGCCGAAGCGAAGCTGGGCGAAGCCGTCGACAGCGCGGTGATCACCGTCCCCGCCTACTTCAACGACGACCAGCGGCAGGCGACCAAGGACGCCGGCAAGATCGCCGGCCTCGACGTCAAGCGAATCATCAACGAGCCGACCGCGGCCTCGCTCGCCTACGGGCTCGACAAAGAGGACACCGACCACGCGATCCTCGTCTTCGACCTCGGCGGCGGCACCTTCGACGTCTCGGTGCTGGAAATCGGCGACGGCGTCTTCGAGGTGAAGGCGACCGCCGGCGACAACCACCTCGGTGGCGACAACTGGGACAAAGCGATCGTCGAGTGGCTGGTGGCGGAGTTCAAACGCGACCAGGGCGTCGATCTCTCCCAGGACAAGAACTCGCTGCAGCGCCTCTACGAGGCCGCGGAGAAGGCGAAGATCGAGCTCTCCTCGACCCAGGAGACGCAGATCAACCTGCCCTTCATCACCGCGGTCGAGGGGCAGCCGAAGCACCTCGACCTGAAGCTGAGCCGCTCGAAACTCAACGACCTGACGAGCGACCTGCTCGAGCGCGTCGTCGGGCCGGTGAAGCAGGCGCTGAAAGACGCCGAGACCGAGGTCGACCACGTCGTCCTGGTCGGCGGCATGACCCGGATGCCGGCCGTGCGCGACAAGGTCAATGAGCTGACCGGCAAGGAGCCGCACCAGGGCGTCAACCCGGACGAGGTCGTCGCGGTCGGCGCCGCGATCCAGGCGGGCGTTCTCGCCGGCGACGTCAAGGACGTGCTGTTGCTCGACGTCACCCCGCTGACCCTGGGGATCGAGACCAAAGGCGGCGTGATGACGAAGCTGATCGAGCGCAACACGACGATCCCGACCAAGAAGTCGGAGGTCTTCTCGACCGCCGAGGACAACCAGCCGTCGGTGGAGATCCATGTGCTCCAGGGCGAGCGCGAGATGGCCGGCGGCAACAAGAGCCTGGGCAAATTCCAGCTCACCGGCATCCCGCCGGCGCCGCGAGGCATGCCTCAGATCGAGGTCGCCTTCGACATCGACGCCAACGGGATCATCAACGTCACCGCGACCGACAAAGGCACCGGCAAAGAGCAGAAGATCGAGATCAAATCCGGCTCCGGCCTCTCCGACGAGGAAATCAACCAGATGGTCTCCGACGCCGAATCCCACGCCGAGGAGGACCGCCAGCAGCGCGAGCTGGCCGAGACGAGGAACCTCGCCGAGAACGCGGCCTACCAGGCGGAGAAAGCGATCGACGAGGCCGGCGACAAAGTCGACGACTCCTCGAAGGAGGATGTGCGGAGCGCCGTCAAAGAGGTGCGCGACTCGCTCGAGTCCGGCTCGAAAGAGGAGCTCGACTCGAAGGTCGAGGCTCTGAACACGGCGATGACCAAAGTGTCGGAGCAGATCTACGCGGCGGCCTCGGCTGAACAAGCCGCGAGCGATGGGTCCTCCGAGAACGGGGGCGCCTCCGATGAGGAGGAGGTTGTTGACGCTGAGGTGGTCGATGAGGAGGGCAAATGAGTCCTGCTCAGGAGGACCAGGAGCTTCGGTCTGAGGGACCGGACGCCCGGCCCGCGGGTCCTGCCGCCGCAGGGGACCCACCCCCTCCTGCGCGGCAGGAGGGGGTCCCCCCTACGACGTCACCCACGGGAGACGCCGCTGATCAGGACGGGGCTCAGGCCGTTGAGGAGGACTTCGAGAAGCTGCTGAGGGACGCACACCAGGAGCGGGATGAGTACCTCGAACTGGCTAAGCGGACCAAGGCTGATTTCGAGAACTACCGGAAGCGGATGGCTGCAGACGTCAAGGCAGCTCAGGCGCGGGGGAGGATCGAGGTTGCTCGGGAAGTCATTGATGCTGTCGACAACCTGGAGCGGGCCTTGGAGGCTGCTGACGGAGATCCGGAGGGATTGAGGTCTGGAGTGGAGATGGTGCTCGGCGGGTTGCGCGAGACGTTGTCGCGGAACGGGGTCGAGGTGGTTGATCCGAAAGGCGAGAAGTTCGATCCGAACCGGCACGAGGCGCTTTCGACCCAGCCGGTCGACGGCACCGAGAACGGCGTCGTCATCGAGGTCCTGCAGAAGGGCTATGCGCTCGGTGACCAGCTGGTTCGGCCGGCGCGGGTCGTGGTGAGCAGCTAGGAGGACATGGCGGACGAGCTCTACAAGACGCTGGGCGTCCCGAAGAAGGCGTCCGAGGACGAGATCAAGAAGGCCTACCGGAAGCTGGCCCGGAAATACCACCCTGACCGCAACCCGGGCGACAAGGAGGCGGAGGAGAAGTTCAAGGAAGTCTCCGCCGCCCACGACGTCCTCTCCGATCCCAAGAAGCGCAAGGAGTACGACGAGGGCCCCGCCTTCGGTGGCTTCGGCGGTGGCCAGGGGCCGTTCCCGGGCGGCGGTCAGGCCGGCGGCTTCGGTGGCTTCGACCTCAGCGATCTGTTTGGTGGCGTCGGGTCGGTCTTCAATCGCGGCGGCGGTCGCGGCGGACAGCCGCAGGCGGTGCGCGGGCGTGACCTCGAGACCGAGGTCCCGCTGAGCTTCGACCAGGCGATCAACGGCACCCAGATCAGCGTCACGGTGCCGAAGCAGAGCCAGTGCCCGACCTGCCACGGCAGCGGCGCCAAACCCGGCACCGCGCCGAAGACCTGTCCGCGCTGCGAAGGCCGCGGCGTCGAGGCTCAGGGCCAGGGCTTCTTCTCGATCAGCCAGCCCTGCTCGCAGTGCGGCGGCTCCGGCCAGATCATCGAGGACCCCTGCCCGACCTGCGGCGGCTCCGGCCTCACCCAGCAGAACAAGCGCTACAAGGTCAACGTCCCCGCCGGGGTCAAGGACGGCAGCCGCATCCGGCTCGCCGGCAAGGGCGAGGACGGCCCCCGCGGCGGCCCGCCCGGCGACCTCTACGTGACCACCCGCGTCGCCTCCTCCCCCGTCTTCGAACGTCTCGACGACGGCAACCTCGAGGTGACGGTGCCGATCACGGTGCCGGAGGCGTTGCGCGGCGGCACGATCGAGGTGCCGACGCTCAACGGCACGAAGAAGATCAAGGTCGCGCCGGGAACCAGGCACGGCTCGATCCAGCGCCTGCGCGGCGAGGGTCCGCCGAAGAAACGTGGCGGCAATGGCGATATCCGCTACCGGCTCGAGATCGCGATGCCGGAAGAGCTGAGCGAGGACCAACTGAAGGCGGTCGACGAGCTTGCCGAGGCGCTGAACGGTGGCGACCCGCGGGCGGAGCTGCTGCGAAGGGCGGCGCGCTGATGGCCACCTACCGACGCCGGGTGAAGGCGACCTTCGACCAGGAGCAGGGCGTGTTCATGATCTCGGTCGCCGCGGAACTGGCCGAGATGCACCCGCAGACGCTGCGAATGTACGAGCAGCGGGGGCTGATCGCGCCGAAACGCTCGCCGAAGAACACCCGCCTCTACTCCCAGCGCGACGTCGAACGGCTGCGGCGAATCCAGCAGATGACCGCCGAAGGGCTGAACCTGGCGGGGGTGGAAACGGTGCTGGCGCTGGAAGCGCAGGTGCAGAGGCTGCGAGCCGAAAACGAGCGCCTGCGGAAACGACTGGAGGAGTTGGAGACGAGCGGCGACGGGAAGGACGGACAGAGCTGATGCAGGCAGATCGATTCACGGTCAAATCGCAGGAAGCGGTGGCGGCGGCGCAGGAGCTGGCGCGCAGGCACCGCAACCCGGAGATCGTCCCCGCCCATTTGCTCGGCGCCCTGATCGAGCAGACGGACGGGTTGGTCGTCCCGATCCTGCAGAAGCTCGGCGCCGACACGGCCTCGATCGCGGCGCGCGCCAACGAGGCGGTCGCGGCGCTGCCGAAACTCGGCGGCAACGCCGACGAAGAGCCACGGATGTCCTCGAACCTGGCCTCGGTCCTGCGCCAGGCCGAGACCGCGATGGCGGCGATGGGCGACGAGTACATCTCGACCGAGCACCTGCTGCTGGCGCTGACCGATTCGACCGTCGCCGACCTGCTCCCCGATCGCGCCTCGCTGGAGAAGGCGGTCGCCGAAGTCCGCGGCCCCCACAAAGTCACCTCGCCCAACCCCGAGGAGACCTTCCAGGCGCTGGAGAAATTCGGCCGGGACCTGACCGCCGAGGCGGAGGAGGGCAAGCTCGACCCGGTGATCGGCCGTGACGAGGAGATCCGCCGCGTGATCCAGGTGTTGAGCCGCCGGACCAAGAACAACCCGGTGCTGATCGGCGACCCCGGCGTCGGCAAGACCGCGATCGTCGAGGGCCTGGCGCAGCGGATCGTCAAGGGCGACGTGCCCGAGAGCCTGCGCGACCGGCGCGTGATCGCGCTCGACATCGGCTCGCTGCTGGCCGGCTCCAAATACCGCGGCGAGTTCGAGGAGCGGCTGAAAGCGGTCCTCTCCGAGGTGCAGCAGGCCGAGGGCCAGATCGTCCTCTTCCTCGACGAGCTCCACACGATCGTCGGCGCCGGCGCCGCCGAGGGCGCGG
>JBIOWB010000135.1:0-15141 GCA_044868125.1 Solirubrobacterales bacterium | reverse complement strand
CGTACACTCTTTCCCTACACGACGCTCTTCCGATCTCCGCATTTGCGGGGCTTTTGTTCAATAGCGGGGGCGGGATTCGGACCCGCGACCTTCGGGATATGAGCCCGAACCAGGGGCCCGCTGGGATACGTGGGGCACGGTTTCAAGCGGTTTTCGCGAGATCGAGATCGGCTGGGATCGGCTGGAGTCTGTGGGGGTTCTTGCCCCATTTCTTGCCCCAGCAGGCTGGCACCGGGTCAGCCGGACTCCTCCGCATCTTCGGCTGGCGATCTTGGGGCCTCCTTCGCGTCAGCACGCCACTCGCCATGTTCCGAATCCCAAAAGACGTAGTGGTTCGGATACGCCTCCAAATCCAACTCAAACAGCGCGCGGAATCCCTCTTCGGGGAGATCGGCCGGAATGGCCAACTCGGTCTCAGAAGTTCTCGGCCCAATCCAGCCCATCAGGACCGCGGGCCGATGGTCGGGCTCTATGTCGTCGGGAATCTCGACCGGCGGACGGACCACGAGCTGCCCCTGACGGGGCTGGCGCTTCCGCTGCCAGAATCGCTTTCGGGGTTCCTGGGCCTCCTTGAGTCTCTTGAAAAAGGCTTGAAGACCGGACCATCCGGCGCCGCCCGCGACGCCCACCAGAAATTCCTTCACCGGAAGGTCGAGGACAATCAGCCACGGAATCTCGACGCCCTGCGGCGGGATGATCGCTTCGATGCTCGCCTCGGTCTGAACCTCGCCGAACGCTGATCGAATCCCCTCAATCTCGCTCCGCGTGGCCAACGTGCTCACGTAGATCTGCACCTCCCGCATCGTCAGATCGTACGTATGTACAAGGCTAAACGCGGGCATCGCGCTTCCCTTGGCTACGAAAAGCGGGCGAAGATGGCCTCGACCTCGTCGGCGTCGGGCCAGCCAAGGGCTTGAGCGGCAACCAAGAGGCCGACGCCGTAGACGACAGTGGCCATCCCGTAAGGACTGCTCTCCCCCAGCGGCACCTCCAGGACGACTCGTCTGCGGGGCGGTGCGAGATCGACCGTGACGTGATTGAGCCCCCGCATCGTCGCGTGGACGAGCCCACTGTGCTCGCGGAACAGAATCGTGTAGAAGCCGCGAAACGAGCTGAGGCTGTCAGCCCTGAGGGCACCGCCAATGCGAGGAATCCAGTGCTTGTCGGCCGCCGCCGCCTTGGACGCGAGATCGGGGGTCTTGCCGTCGAGGCGCGCAATGTCGCGTTCCATCTGCTCGCGATCGGCGTCCGGGATTAGCTGCTCGCCGGCAGCCGCGAACTCGCGGTGAATCTTCAAGCGCTCCTCCAGATCCTCCTTCCGCCAAAGCGCGAGGCGCGGCGGCGGGTCGGCTCCCAGCCAGGCGAAGGTCACCACGTGGTCATAGAGGCTTCGCAACAGGCGCGAGGCATCGTTGTGGGCTCCATCGGGGCGAAGCCGGAAGACGATGGATCGGAGGCTCGAGGTCGCATGGGCGAGCAACGCCGGTCCCACCATTGGCCAGGCCGTCTGCGGACCGCCAGCATCGCCTTCGACCCCCAAGTTCCCCTCGACAGGTCAATGAGCGCGGCAGCGCGCAAGGCGATCGAGTCGGGCACCGGAGCCATGCACGCTGAGCGTAGCCAGGCGATCAGGGGCGGACGGGCTCGCGCGTCAGGTTGGGCCGCTAGCGTCGAGTGGCGAGCGCAATGGCGGACTACCAAGATCTCTTCGACATCGAGCAACGGCCAGGGGCCGGTCTACGGCTCTGGACCGGTGTCATCGAACGACAGCTCGAGCGAGTCCGCGACGCCAACTACCGTCACCGGCTACACCACAGCCCGGTTGAGTCCGAGCGCCAGGACCACCCGGGTGCCGAGGACGAGTTGCACGGCGAGGTGTATTTCCTCGTCCTCGCGATCCGTCGGGTGCTGCTCTTTGCCGAGGCTTTCGCGCGTCACACGAAATCGGAAGAGCTCGACGCCGCCCTGCGCCGCTTCGAGCGTGAGGCACCCGGGGCTAGGAAGGCGCGAAATCTCTACGAGCACATCGACGAGTACCTGCTCGACCGACCTGGAAAGCACATGGCGAACCTCGCTGGCCGTGTCTCACCGGTCCTTCTCTGCCGCTGGGACGCCGACAACGTCACGATCGCCTACGGTCCCGAGCGCTTCGACGCCACGCTGGCAGCGCGTGCGGCGACGGAGCTCGGCCGCTCCGCCTTGGCGATCTGGGAAGCGGAGCTTGAGCGAGTTAAGTCACTTGAGGACGAGGGGCCGCTGCCCGACGAGGACGATGGAATTCCGCGGGCACTGCAAGTAGAAGTCGGCACCTCGACGGTGATCGAAGGCGGAGAGGCAGGTCCCGAGGTGAACACCGGTCGCTTGCTCGCCGTTCGCGTCCGCAAGATCTCCGAGGCCGAAGCCGAGCAGCTGCGCTCGCTCGAAGGCTGAAAGCGGCGAGAATGGCACGAGGAGTCTCAGCGACCGGGGCGACGCGAGATGAGGCAGAAGCGCAGGTCGATGCCGAGAAGCACCAGGTTCGGATTACCAAGTGCCGCGAGATCGATCTCAGTGGCCTGCCCCCGCTACGGAGCGGGCCGCTTCCGCGCCACTGGGTGATAGTTGTCGAGGATCTAACCCCCGAGCTGGCTGCGGAGCGGCCCCAGCAAGAGGACCCCGAGGGTGAATGCGAACGGCAGACGCGCCAGCTCTATCTGACGATGGCGACCGATCCCGAGCTGTTGTCGAGCGGGAGCGTCGAAACCTTCCCGTGTCCGAGCTGTGAAGAAGAGGTACGTCTCGAACTGCCGCCGCGTCGCGAAAAGCCCCATCCGGGCCACACCAACTGTGAGGCATGTGGAGCCCACTTGGAACTCGTTGAGGGAGGCTGGCGGTGGGAGCTAGGATCGCCTCGGCCAAAGCGCGACGGCCGCTGCATTTTCTGCGGTGCGAAGGCCGACAGCATGGAGCACGTGATACCGCGCTGGATCTCAAAGCGTCTCGGGATTCGCAGCATCATCTCGATGGAGGGTTCGATTCAACCGGGACCGCACCCGCGGCGCCAACCGATCTCCTTTGCCAGCTACCGGGCGCTGATCTTCTGCGCTGGCTGCAACGAGCACTTCGCTCGCAGCCTTGAGGACGCGGTGATCCCGATCCTTGTGCCGATGGCACGTGGGCTGACGCTTAGCTTCGCCGAGGCGGAGCGCGCTCTGCCGAGCGGCACCGAGACGATCGCGATGCATACACCGAGGCCAAAAGCGCCTTCGTCAGGGCGACCCTCGAAAGGGACCCTGGCTAGGCTCCTCCCATTGGGGCGCTGAGGATTCGACAAGCGACGGCCGACGATGTGCCAAGCATCGCCGAGGTCCACGTTCGCTCTTGGCAGGCCGCCTATCGCGGCATCTTGGCGGACGACCTGCTCGGCAGCCTCTCGGTAGCGGAGCGTGAAGGGAGCTGGCGAGCCCTCCTCGGCAACACAGAGCACCACTGGCTAAACCTCGTAGCCGAGGATGGAGATGGCGGGGTCGCCGGCTTTTGCGCCGTGACCACCCCAAGCCACGACGCGAAGGAGAACGAGTCGCTGGCCGAGGTGGGCGCCCTCTACGTCGACCCGGATCGCTGGCGAGAGGGGGTGGGCGCCGCGATGCTGATCGCTGCTTTCGAGAAGCTGAGAGAACGCGGCTGGCGGGAGGTGGTGCTCTGGGTGCTGCCGGAGAATCGGCGCGCGCTCGCCTTCTATGCCCGCTACGGCTTCACGATCGAGGAGGGAGTCGAAAAGCGCGAGGAGCGAAGCGGGCGACCGGTCATCCGGCTGCGGGCCAGTCTGCCGCCAGCATCGAGTAGCTGACGCAGTCGAGGTAGCGACCGCCGACCAGTTGGTACTGCCGCAGGGTTCCCTCTGCGCGAAAGCCGAGCCGCTCGGGTATCGCGCGGCTGCGGCGGTTCTCTGTGGCCACGACGATCTCTACCCGGTTGAGCCGCCAGGCCGTCAGTGCGTGGTCAACGAGCAGCCGCACAGCGGCGGTCATCGTCCCTCTGCGCTGCTGCCCCTCGTCCAGCCAGTAGCCGACTCGCGTCGAGCGATTGCCCCAGTCGAGGCTGACGTAGCCGATCACGCCGGCGATGCCCTTCTCAGTGACTATGGCAGTCTGGAAGCCTTCGTTTTCCTTCGCCTGTGACCGGGTCCCGCGAATGAAGTCGAGCGTGTCCTCGAAGGTCTGGCCCGTTGCCCAAGGCAGCCATTGCGCGAGGTAGGCCCGGTTTGCCTCGATCAGCCCGTGGAGCTCGTCGGCGTCCGCCTCCTCGAGCAGGCGAAGGTAGGAGTCGTCCGTGATCTGTAGCCGCCCCGCCATCGGTGGCTGAACCGTACCCTTCGCAACCGTGGCGGACCTGGTGATATTCGACTGCGACGGGGTGCTGGTCGACAGCGACCGAATCGCGTTGCGTATCCAGGCTGAGCGAATCTCCGCGCTCGGCCTGGAGATGACCTACGAGGACTGCGTCCGCGATTTCCTCGGCCTGGGCATGCCGGCGACGCTGCGCATCCTCGCCAATCGCCTGGGACGGCCGGTACCGGAGGGGTGGGAGGCGGAGCTCGACGCGGCGGTTCGGGATGGCTTCCGGCGCGAGCTGACCCCCGTGCCTGGGATCGTCGAGGCGCTGGAAGAGATTGAGCTGCCAGCCTGCGTCGCCTCCAGCGGTAGCCACGAGAAGATGCGCCTCACCCTCGGCCTGACCGGATTGTGGGATCGGTTCGCTGGCCGCATCTTCTCGGCCGATGAAGTCCAGCACGGCAAGCCCGCCCCGGACCTCTTCATGCACGCGGCCTCGCGCATGTCCACGCCGCCGGAGCGATGCATCGTCGTTGAGGACAGCCCGTTCGGCATCGCCGCAGCCAAAGCCGCCGGGATGTCGGCTCTTGGCTTTGCCGCCGCGACGCCTGATGTACGCCTCGACGGTGCTGACGCTCTCTTCACGGCGATGGAGAACTTGCCGGGGCTCATCTCCGGTTTCGCATGAGGACCCCGGCTTACGATCCGGGGGTGAGCATCCGCCGCATGCTTCCCGATGAGCTTGAGGCTGCGGTCAGCGTGTGGCACGCGGCGAACGTCGCCCGAGGTGCTCCGCATGGGGCGGAGCGCACCGCCCGCATCCGCGAGAAACTCTCGGCCTCAGACGCCCTGGCGTTCGTGGCGCTCAGACCAGAGATCGTCGGCATGGCACTCGCCGAGCCGGGCCGGTTCGATGACGGTGAGGGCGAGCTCGATCCGACGCTTCTGCATATCTCGATGGTCTTCGTGCATCCCGCCGCGCAGGGAACAGGGTTCGGCAGCTCCCTTGTCCTTCATGTTCTCGACGCAGCCCGCTCGCTGGGCTACCAGCAGGTGAGTGTCTGGACCTACAGCGATAACACCCCCGCCCGCAGGCTCTACGAGGGCGTCGGGATGGCGACCACGGGCAAGACCGCATGTGTGCTCACCCGAACGCAAATCCAATACGGGTGCCTTCTCAACGGTGCATGAGCGCGGCGATGCGCAACGGCAGCGGATCAGACAGACTGCCGCAGATGCGAGATGGGGAGCTGCCGCGTCGCGTCGAGAAGCCCTGGGGGCACGAGCTGTGGTTCGCTCAGACCGAGCGCTACGCCGGCAAGCTGCTTCACGTCCGCGCAGGGCAGCGACTCTCGGTCCAGTACCACAAGGAGAAGGACGAGACTTCCTATCTTCTCTCCGGGCGTCTGCGTCTGAGTCAGGGGGCGAGCGCCGATTCGCTGGTGACGACCGAGTTGGAGGCTGGCGCTGCCTGGCGCAGCGAGCCGGGTCAGGTCCATACGATCGAGGCGCTAGAGGATGCAGTCGTGGTCGAGGTCTCCACGCCCGAGCTCGACGACGTGGTCCGCCTCGCCGACAACTACGGGCGAGCTGGGGTCTAGCGTGTCGAGTGAGTGGTCCGACAGCGGACGTGTCGCTGAGTATCTCTCTCGGGAGATACCTCATCGAGACGTCGCCGAGGAGATGCTGCTGAGCGCTCTGCCAGAACACGTCGCGCGGTTTGTCGACCTCGGCACCGGCGACGGGCGGCTGCTTTCTCTCGTTCGCGGCCGTTACTCCGATTCGGAAGGGGTAGGGCTCGACTCCTCTGCACCCATGCTCGATCGAGCCCGAGAGAGATTCGATGGCGATCCCCATATTGAGCTGCGAGAGCACGACCTTCGGAAGCAATTGCCGGAGGTCGGAGCAACTGATGCGTTCGTATCCGGACTGGCGATCCATCATCTGGAGGACGAGCGCAAGCAAGAGCTGTTCGGGGAAGTACATGCCCTTCTCGCGCCGGGTGGGGTGTTCGCGAACCTCGACCTCGTGCGTTCGGCATCCTCTCGCCTACACGAGCGCTTTCGCCGAGAGATCGGCAGGGTCGAAGACGATCCGACCGACCGCCTGGCCGAGCTCAGCGAGCAAATTGGCTGGCTGCGAGAAGCCGGCTTTTCGGAGGTGGATTGTCACTTCAAGTGGCTGGAGCTGTCTTTGATTGTCGCCGTCAAGTAGGAGCCCCGACCAGGCGGTCCAACTGGGCGACTACTGAAACGCGGCGTGGCGATCGAGCAGATGCCGCACGACGCCGTCCTCGTCATTTGCCCCGACGATCTCCGTCGCAATCTCCAGCACGGTCGGGTGGGCGTTTACTGGCGCGATGCTGTGCATCGCCGCAGCGAACAAGCCAAGGTCGTTCAGATGGTCGCCACATGCGATGACATCGGCATCGGGGATGGCGCAGGCCTTGAGGAGCGCTGGAACCGCTGCCCCCTTCTCTGCCCCGCGGTGCTGAATCGTTATTTCGGTCCAGCCCGGCCAGTACACGTTGCCAGCCGCGTGAACCCTCGCCTCCGCGCTGATTGCACCGGCAAGCAAGTCGGTCAAAGCGGCGGCCTCTTGATCCAGTGCAAACGTGGTGATCTGCGCCACCTCCTCAATTCGAGCAACGGCCAAGAGGTCGGCGCATGGCGTCAACCGCGGGTCGCGATGCTTCCGCTTCTCCTCGATGTACCAGCTAATCGAATCGTTGGCGCGGGTTCCGAAGTGGACTCGATCGCGGCGACCGTCCCAGGTCGAGACGACCGGGTCAACGCCGGTCGTAAGGATCACATCCAGCGCAGCACATGCGTCCTCGGCGAAAAGAACGTTGCTGGCGACGTGCCTGCCGCTTTGCAGGTCGGACACGAATGCGCCGTTCAACTCGATCACCGGAAGCTGCAAGCGCACGCCGTCCAGCAGGACGCGCATTCCCGCAGTACCGCGCGCGCTGGCGACGGTCAGGCAAACCCCAGCGTCAATCAGCTCGTTCAACCCTTCGCGAGCGAAATCACTGAGCGTTGCATCTGAGCGCAGGAGCGTCCCGTCGAGATCGCAGATGTAGAGCGCAGGCCCGGCTATGTGCATTACCTCGCCTCGACTGCCGCGATTCGCTCGCGCAGCCGCGCCTCGGCATTCGGCCACTCGGATGCGAACGAAGCCCAGGTAGAACCCTGAACTGGTTGGACTGGGGACGAGTCTGCGTTCATTTCTGACGGGAGCCCCGCTATTTGAGCGGAAGTTCGTCGTTTGGAGGTTTCGGCTTGGACCTCAGCGGCCCAAGTGGGGCGCTCGCAAGCGCGTCCGCTTCGGCGTTCGCGTCTCGGGGCACCCACGCGATCTCGATGTCAGCGAACTGTTGGATCAAAGAAGCCGCTTGTTCATGCAAGGGCTTAAGGTGCTCCGCTTTGACTTTCGATCTGCCGTTCATCTGGTCGACCAACAGGCGGGAATCGAGGCACACGCGTAGGTGTCCAATCCCGCGTGAGCGGGCTGCTTCGAGGCCTCTGATGAGAGCTCGATACTCCGCAACATGATGGTCCTTCGTCGGCCCTATCGCCTCCGAGAGTTCCTCAAGAGGGGCCTTCAGGACGACACCAATCGCGGCTTCACCCGCCATGCTTCCGGGTTGATCGGCCACTATGCCCCCGTCGGTCATGAGCAGGTGGTAGCGGGCCTTAGGGCCAGAGCCGTCGCCAACAGATCCACGTTCCGTCATCACGCAAAACTATCGCCCAGAGAAGGCCACCGACCCGCCGAGGTCACGCCCCAAAATCTCCTGCTTGCGCGTGAAGCAGCAGCCAGGGGCCTCGTCTATGGCGTTCTTCATCGTCCTCCCTGGTGGAGACTCGCGTAGGTCGACCCCGGCAGATCGGCCTTGCCCATCAGCGAGTAGCGCGCTCCGTCTGGTCGCATTTCGGACCGATAGAGACCGACGCGTAGCCCCTCGAAGGGACCTCGTAGACCCGCCGGGATCGGACGGTCCGGGGGGTTGCGGACCACCTCGGGCCGACGCAACTTGTGATCGGCGGTCCGCACCCTGGCGACGGTCAGGTGCGGCCAGAACGTCCGCTCCCTGGGTTCGTAGATGTAGAGCCCCTGGTTCGTGAAGACCGAGCGCAATCCGATCTGGAGGACTTCCGCCTCCGGCGACTTGGCCGGCAGGGCGAACACGCGAGGAAGCTCCGGCGTCGGTCCTTTCGCCACGACATCGCCCAGCTCGACCAGGGGCGCGGGGGCTGAAGCGCAAAGCTCCCGGATCGCCTCCAGATAGCGGCCAACCTCCCGCTGGGGACGGTGGCCGAGGAACATCAGGACTATGCGCAGCCCGGTGTTGTGACGCAGCGCCGGGTCGGTCAGCGCCTCCTGCTGCCACGACTCGGCCTGACGGCGCACCATCTCCGGCAGATCGAGGGCGACGAGCAGCCGCACCCTGCCGCGTCCTGGATTGGCACCTCCGTTACCGCCCGTCATTTGCGGCGGGGAGAGTCGAGATTGCCGGACACCTTTTCGCAGGTCTGATGGCCGATCTGAAAGCGCCGGGTGGTCTCGGCATCCCTTCGCCTCGACTCGGTCTCGTCGCCGTGTTCGATCAAGACCTGGGCCGCTTCGTCCCGCAGGCGCCAGAGGAGCTTTCGCAGCTCGGGCGCCGGCATCGTCAGCACGTAGGTCTCACGCGCCTCGTGCTCGCTCCAGCCGATGTCCTGCAAGAGCCGAAAGTCTTCGGCGAACTCCTTTCCCATTCGCTCGGCGGCGGCGAAGTTCTTGGTCCGCTCCAGCGCCACCCAGAAGTCCTCGATGCTGCCGAGGTGGTTGCGGACCAGCTCGTAGAGGCCGTCGCGCTCCTCGCAGTCGATCGTGACCTCGCTTTGGCCGGCCATCAGGCCGCGACCTGCTCGGCGTCGGTGTAGACGAGGACGGCTTCGCAGGCCCGCATCGTCGCGACAAGGCGCTCGATGGGGGCGACCGAGTCGCGTTCCCGGACTGCGTCGTGGAACCCGCCCTCGGTTTCCTCGCGAATGCGCTTCATCAGCGCCGAGAGCTCGGGATGCGGCATCGTCAGCTCGACCTGGCCGCTGCTCCCGTCCTCATGCCAGCCGATGTCCTCCAGCAGCCGGAAGTCGTCGGCGAACTCTCTCGCCAACTTTTCGGCGGCAGGAACGTCGTCCTGGCGCTCCAACAGGGTGAAGACATCGCTCAGGCCGACCAGGTGAGTGCGAACCGCCTGGTAGATCGCCTCCCGCTGGTCGCGGGTGAGCTTGATTGCTGATCGGGCCATGTGCCCCCCTTTCGGTGAGGGCACCTAGAACCGCCGCACGCGGCGTCAATCGAAGCTGAGACGGGTACCGTCTCTCTCGCATCGAAGCTGGTTCTTCGGTGCCTGGCCCCGGGGCGTTGGTGCGTCGCCGGGGCCGTTTATTTCTGCGCTGCTCGCGGCCGAACGTAGGCGGACCGGGATCGCCGCGCAAGGTCTAAATCGACCTCACTTTGACCTCACCTTGCCCCAGGGCTTGCCCCATGGCCCTTTTTGCACCCCTTTGTCTGCACCCCAGAAACACGAAAACCCTGCGATTTGCAGGGCCTTCGTGGAATAGCGGGGGCGGGATTCGAACCCGCGACCTTCGGGTTATGAGCCCGACGAGCTACCTGGCTGCTCCACCCCGCGGCGGACTGAGGATGGTAGCAATTCGGTGGCGTTGGCGGCGCTTGTTTCCGGGTCGGGATGGTTGATTGCGCAGGGGTCTTTCGGAGCGAGTCGGCTCTAGAGTGGCCGGGTGGCTGAAGGGGGAAAGAGAGTCGCGGTGATCGACGTCGGGACTAATTCGACGCGGTTGCTGGTGGCGGATGTCGAGGGGGGGAAGGTCTCGCCGCTGGAGCGGCGCAGCACGGTGACGCGGCTGGGGCGTGGCGTCGATCTGTCGGGGCATCTGGCCAGCGAGGCGATCGAGGACGTCTGCGCGGCGATCGGCGCCTACGTCGGCATCGTCGAGGAGCTCGGCGCCGAGACCGTCGACGCGATCGCGACCAGCGCCGTCCGCGACGCCGGCAACGGCAGCGCCTTCATCGCCGAGCTGCGGGAGCGCTTCGCACTCTCGGCCCGCGTCCTCGACGGCGAGGAGGAGGCGCGCCTGACCTACCTCGGTGCCACCTCGGCGGCACCCCCGACCGAGTCCACCTTGGTGGTCGACATCGGCGGCGGCTCAACCGAGCTGATCGTCGGCGAGGGCTCGGAGATCTCCTTCCACGACTCCCTCCAGGCCGGCGTCGTCCGCCATACCGAGCGCTGCATCGCCAGCGACCCCCCCACCGCCGGCGAGCTGGAAGCTCTCGCTGCCGATGTCCGTGGCCTGATCGAGACCTCGCTCGGCAGCGGCGTCGAGGCGACCCAGGGGATCGCGGTCGCCGGCACCCCGACCTCCCTCGCCGCCGTCGAGATGGAGCTGGTGCCCTACGACCCCTCCCGCGTGCACGGCCACGTCCTCGCCCTCCGTTCGATCCAGCGCATGCTCTCGCGCCTCGCCTCCTCCCCCCTGTCCGAGCGCGTCGAGATCCCCGGCCTGCACCGCGATCGCGCCCCGACCATCGTCGCCGGGGTCGTCATCCTCGTCGAGACCATGCGCGCCTTCGGGCTCGAGCGGATCGTCGTCTCCGAGCACGACATCCTCTACGGAACCGCCCTCGCCGCCACCCATCGAAACTCCTCGACGTACTAATTGGACAGGCTGTCTTATACGCCTGAGCCGATTGGGCTACACCTCATACCAAAACACCAAAATTCGGTGATGTATCTACCTGCTTTTATGTAGCCCCAGTAAACCTCGGGTAGCCATGGAGGACAACCGGGTACATACTCGTCTCACCGGGCACGAGATGGGCTTGCCCCATCTTGCCACCCGGATATAGGGCTTGGGCGATTGCCGCATCATTGCGCCTCCCGCCGTCTGGGCCCACCGAATAAATAGGCCCCTCAAGGCGTACCCCTGCCCGTCCTGAGGGGCCACCTGAATCGGCCGTCAGCGATGGCGGCCGATTCTCGTTTTCGGCGCCCTAGGCGAGATTCGCCTTACGCGGGTAGGCGACCTCGGGATCGGTGAGGACGTTGACGAGAGTCGGCCGCCCGGAGGCGAAGGCCCGCTCCAGCGCCGGCTTCAGCTCACCGGGCTCGCGGACCAGGGCTCCGTCACAGCCAAGCGATTCGACCAGCTCGTCGTAGCGGGTCTCTGGCTGCAGCTCGGCGGCCACCGAGTAGCCGTAGAGGAACTGCATCGGGTGGTGCTCGAGCCCCCAGATGCCGTTGTTCCCCATGATCCCCACCACGCCCAGACCGTGACGCGACATCGTGTCGAACTCCATGCCGGCGAAGCCGAAGGCGCCGTCGCCCAGCAACAGGCAGACCTGGCGGTCGGGATGGGCGACCTTGGCGCCGATCGCCTGGCCCGGCCCGGCGCCGAGACAGCCGAACGGACCGGGGTCCATCCAGCACCCCGGCTGGTGGGTCTCGATGAAGCGGCCGGCGTAGGAGACGAAGTCGCCGCCGTCGCCGACGACGATCGCGTCACGGTCGAGCACCTCGTTCAGCTCGCGGTAGACCCGCACCGGGTGCAGCGGCGCCCGCTCGTCGTCGAGCTCGGCCCGCTCCGCCGCCCGCATCTCATCCTCGACCTCGCGCAGCTGCTCGAGCCAGGGACGAGTCCGTGAGCTCGCCGCCCCGATCGCCTCGCACAACGCCGCCAGCGTCGCCCTCACGTCACCCACCAGGTCGAGGTCCGGCGCCCTGTTTTTCTCCAACGCGCTCGGGGCGACGTCGAGGCGGACGATCTTCGTCTCCTCGCCGAAGCTGCCCCCGAAGCCGAGCCGGAAGTCCATCGGCACCCCGACGACGAGGGCGACGTCGGCGCCCTTCAGCGCCGTGCCGCGGGCGCGGCTGAAGGCCATCTCGTGGTCGGCGGGCAGGCAGCCCCGTCCGAGCCCGTTGAGGAAGACCGGAATCCCGACTGTCTCGGCCAACGTCCGCAGCTCGTCCTCGCCACGCCCCCAGTAGAGCCCGGTCCCGGCCATGATCGCCGGCCGCTTTGCCGCGGCCAGCAGCGCCGCCGCCTCCTCGACGCCCGTGGCCGCCTGCCCCTCCCCCGTCTCCGGCGCCGCCGGCAGCTCCAGCTCGGCCTCGGTGAAGACGACGTCGAGCGGATAGTCGACGAAGGTCGGCCCGCTCGGAGCCGTCGCCGCCCGGTCGAGCGCCGCGGCGGTGACCGGCGCGATCTGCGCCGGGTCCTTCACCGTCTCGGCCGACTTGACCAGCGGCGAGACGAAGGGCAGGTGGTCGATCTCCTGCAGCGAGCCCGAGCCCCAGCGCAGCTCCGGCGCCCGCCCGCCCAGCACGCAGATCGGCGAGTTGTTGGCCTGGGCGCCGGCGATCGCGCTGATCCCGTTGGTGACGCCGGGCCCGGCGGTCAGAGCCGCCACTCCCACCCGCCGCGTCGCCTTGGCGATCCCCTCCGCCGCGAAGGCGGCGGTCTGCTCGTGGCGGACGTCGACGAGGCCGATCCCCTCCGCTTTGCAGCCGTCGTAGATCGAGAAGAGATGCCCGCCCGAGAGCGTGAAGAGATGGTCGACCCCACGCGACTTCAGCGCCTTCGCGACCAGCTTGCCACCGTGCTCAGCCATTCGCGGAGCCTATTGGTTGTCCCCGCATATCGGGGACAACCGGGTTCACACTTTGGGGGCACCGCGGGCTACCATCGCCAGGCCCGGATGGCGAAACCGGTAAACGCGGCGGCCTTAAAAGTCGCTGCCCCTTTCGGGGTTTGCGGGTTCGAGTCCCGCTCCGGGCACCTCTCTACCGTTTTGGCTGCTCGTTGCAGGTTTTCCAAGCGCCTAAAGCGGCAATAAAAGATTTAAGAAGGCCGCAACTCGGCCCTTGTTACGGTGTCTGTTGGATCAGACCCAGTCCATCAGGGGAGAGATCTTTGGAGGCTTCAGCCCTAACTCATGCCAGTCGCCGCGGGCTCCTCGCTCGCCGTTCGCCGCTGCTCAAGCTGCAGGGCGACGAAAAGCTGATCGCGATGGCGCGGGCCGGCAACCCGGGTGCCTTCGAGGCGATCGTCGACCGCTACCAGGGCCGCCTGCTCGGCTTCTGCCGCCAGATGCTGGGCTCGACCGAGGACGCCGAAGACGTCCTGCAGGAGGTCTTCGTCAACGCCTACCGGGCGATGCTCGCCGACGAGCGTGAGATCAACCTCCGTCCATGGCTCTACCGGATCGCCCGCAACCGCTGCCTCAACTACCTGCGCAAGCCGAAGGCCGACGCGCAGGAATCGATGGACATGGTCCCCGAGGTCGACGCCGGCTCAACCGCCGAGCGCGTCCACAACCGCGAGGAGTTCCGCCAGATCCTCAGCGACGTCAACAAGCTTCCCGAGACCCAGCGCTCCGCCCTTCTCCTGCGCGAGATGGACGCCCTCTCCTACGAGGAAATCGCCGCCGCGATGGACACCACGGTGCCCTCGGTCAAGTCACTTCTGGTGCGGGCGCGCATCTCGCTGACCGAGGGCAGTCAGGCGCGCCTGTTGACCTGCGGCGAGGTCCGGGTCGAGCTCTCAGAAGCGGCTGAGGGTCTGCGCAAGGTCTCGGCGCCGGTTCGCCGCCACGTCCGCGAGTGCGACGAATGCGCCGGCTTCCGCAATCAGCTCCGATCCAACGAGAAGGTGCTGGCGGCGCTCTTCCCGGTCGGGCCGCTGATCGCCCTCAAGGGCTTCATCGCCTCCAAGCTCGGCCTCGGCGCCGGCGGCGCAAGCACGGGCGCTGGAGCGGCGGGAGCCGCGGGCGCAGGCGCCACGGCGGCTGGCGGGATCGGCGCCGCGATCGGCGGCGGTTCGGCCGCCAGCGGGATCGGCGGGATCGGCGCCGCGATCGGCACCAAGGCCGCCGCCGGGGTCGTCACCGCGGCGCTCCTCACCGCTGGCGCGGTCGAGGTCAAGCAGACGACCGGCTCGACGCCCACGCCGCCGCCCACGGCGGCCGCCTCCCGTCAGCTGGCTGAATCCACTCCCTTGATCGCCAAGGGCATCGCCACCCCTGCCGTGGTCACGCCCGTGAACGAGGCGGAAGCCGTCGAAAACACGCCGCTTCCCGCACCCGAGCCGGAAGCTGCCGCGGAAGAGCCTGCCCCCGAACCGGCCCCGGCCAGCTCCGAGGACGTAGAAGCCGACAAATCGGCGGCCGAAGGCGAAGTCACGATCGGCGATGCCGAAAACGAAGGCATCGGCACCGCCAAGCCCTCGGAAGCGGTCCCCGGAGCACATGGCGGCGGCAGCACCGTGGTCGTGACCACCGCGCCTTTGCCGGCGAGCGAAGAATCGACGGCTCCGGCGTCGAGCGAACCCACCTCCGCCACGGCGTCGGAAAGCAGTCCGCCGCCGCCGCCGCCGAGCGAACCGCCGGCAGAATCGGGCAGCCCGCTGCCGCCAGTCGAAGAAGCGTCGCCCGCTACTGAAGGCCTATGACCTTGAGCCGGCGCATCAGGCATTTGCCGGCGAACTTACGGGTTTCCTCCAGCGAGTAGCCGAACAGCTCGAAGTCGTCGCCGGCGTCCTCCGCCCACGGCGGCTGCAGCACCCCGTCGGCCAGCGGCAGCGCCTGCTCCAGCGTGCGCTGGATCGCCTGCTTGTAGCGATCGTCCTCGCCCGCCTTCTCGCGCAGGAAGACCGAGCCGAAGGCGACGTGGCGGTGCTCGTCGCGGGCGACGTTGGAGAAGCCCTCGACGAAGGCCGGCAGCGTCCCTTCGCGTTCGTTGAAGTCCATGATGAAGTGC
>JBIOWB010000134.1:0-23160 GCA_044868125.1 Solirubrobacterales bacterium | reverse complement strand
CCGACGCCGCTTGACGACGGGCAGCAGCGGCTCGATTCGAGCCCAGAACTCATCAGACACAAGTTGGCTTTGCATGGCCTGGCATTCGCCACCCTATCCGCCGTCCCTTCATTTTGAGACGGCGTCTTACTGGCCGAGGGAAGAATCGCGGGCCTTCGACGGGGCGGACCTGGCCTTTGGCGATCAGCACCGCGAGGTGCTCTGAAATCCAATGGTCTGGGTTTTGAGCCGCCATAGTCGTTCCATTGTTGCGCGCGCCGCCTATTCGCAGAGTGATCTGAGATGGCGAGGAGGTGCTGAGGGGCTTCCGTTAGCCTGACCGAGGCGAGAGCTATTGTCTGCACACATGGGAGCCCTCTATCGCCGCATCCTCGACAGCGCCCTTGGAGCGCTGCTCCGGGTTGAGTTCACGACCCAAGGCAACGAAGTTCTCGACTTCGCCGTGATCTTGCTCTTAGAGACGGAGGAAGGGATCAAGACGGTTCGCGTGTACGAGGCGGCCCATGGCCACAACGAGATGCACCGATATACGCGCAGCGGGGGCAAGGAGCCGGGGGAGGTCTTCCACAGCGGTACCCTTGGGGAAGGAATGCGCGCTGCGATCTCCGAGGTCGAGCGCGGATATCACGAGATGATCGAAGGATGGAAGAGTCAATGACCGCCGACAGCAAGCACTCGCCTGCCGCCAAGGTGATGGACGAAGCGATAGATCTCGCGATCGAGGGCCGTTCGCCTTATCCCGAGCGCGCTGCTTTTGTCGACGCCGACGCTCCTTCGGCCGGCCATGACATTGAGCGTGCCGCGGACGAAGGTCTCTCGGTGGTTCTGGTCTCAGCTGACGGCAGCACTCGGGTCCTCAGGCCAGAGCTCCAGACGCACTGATTCAGCGACCTGCCTCTGCGGGTCTCATCTCGGTCACATCAGCGCAGCAATCCCGCTCCTCATGCGAGCGTCCGCCGTCCTTTCGATCAGGTGAACTTGTCGCCACGGTCGCTAGGCTGCGGAAATGGCATCCGGGGAACTGCAGAGTTTGCTCTCGCCGCTGGCGCGACGGTCGACGGGGAGCGGAATCTCTTCGATGACGAACTCCAACTGGAGCACTGCGTTGCCTTCCGATCTTCTGAAAGCCGAGCGCGATGAGATCGAGGCGCAGGGGCAAAGTGTCGTTGAAGTTGCCGATCGTGGTTCGTGACTGAAGTCGACGTGATTGGAGCCCGGTTCAGCCGCCGAGGTCGGGATGGATAAAGCGAACCTGCACGAGGGGCGTGATTACGCCTACAGAGAGAACACCCGGAGGTGGGAGCGCGCTGAGGATCGGCCAATCAGGGTCAAGCTGCTGAAGGTCCTTCCGAAGGGGCAGAACAAGATTCGGTTTCCGGACGGATCGGAGGCACAGGTCCGCTCGGCGCAGCTCGTGCTCGAGTGGGACGAGGATGCTGTCGTCGAGCTCCTCCGGGAAGACGAGCAGGAGAGAGGGTTTCGCGAAACCACCTTCAGCGATCCGACCGTGGCCGGGGCGGCGAACGTGGTCCTCGAGGGGCTTCTGGGGGAGGACTCGCCCTACGCTCACGACGATCGCGTCCGCCTCGCGCCCCATCAGGAGCGGGAGATTGCCAGAGCCGCGGAGCTGACCCATGATCTGGCCGAACTCAGCCCCGGCGTCCATCGGAACGACGGCGATACCTGGTTGCCCTTGCCGGTGGTCGAACTGCTCGCCAAGCGGATAGCCGAACGGGACCCCGACTCCGTCGTTGCCGAGATCGACCGGCGGATCGCAGAGCTCCAGGAAAGGGAGCACGCCCATGCCCTGATGGAGTACCACAAGCCGAAATGGGATCTGGCGCTGGAGTGGGCGGACAAAGCTCCGATGACCCTGCCCCCGGAGGAGATGAGCCCCCGCGAAGGGTTCCGTCAGCTGTTCGACCTCTTGCGCGGCCAGGGCACCCGGCGCGACGAGTCGGAGGATCATGCATGGGTGGTGGAGGAGCCACAACTGCGAAAGCTGGGCACCCTCCTCGGCCCTGTTGCCAGCTACATGGGTCGGCTGTCCATCCGGGCACTGGGAGACGGAAAATTCCGCCTGACCTTGGATACGCCCCGGGAACCGGAAGTCTTCGACACCCGAAGCATGACCAACTTCGCCCTTTACCTCAGCCGGCCGCAGGTGAGGATGCTCGAAGAGATCCGTGACGGCGGCGACCAGGGCTTGGAGTTTCCGCGCGGGTTCGGGCAGGACCGGACGCTCGAGAGCTTGATCGTCCGAGACCTCGTCTGGGAGTCGGAGAACCGAGAGACGAGTAACGAGACGCGCCTTCGTCGGGGTAGGTTCCGACTAACCGACGGAGGCTGGCGGGCGCTCGAGTTGATGCAAGCGGAACTGGACCGAGAGCGGAGCTCGTAGAACTTTGGCGGGTGACTTCAAGCGGGCTTGAGTTGCGCGGAGAATGATCGAGGCAGGGGACGGGACCGTCAGCCGATCTTCTCCGCGAGCTCGACGATGATCCCCTCGGGGCCGCGGACGTAGCAGAGGCGGTAGCTGTCCTCGTAGCGGACCAGCTCGCCGACGAACTCGGTGCCGCGGGCTTGCAGGCCGGCGACGACGGCGTCGATGTCTTCGACGAGGAAGGCGATGTGGCGGAGGCCCGGGGCGTTCGCGGGCGCGTGCGGGTCGCCGCTCTCGGGCGGCGGCGAGTGGAACTTGACCAGCTCGATTTCCCCGTGGCCGTCCGGGGTCCGCAGCATCGCGAGCTCCGCCCTGACCTCGTCGAGCGCGACGATGCGGTCCACCCAGCTGCCCTCGACCTGGCCCCTGCCTCGCGGCTCGAGCCCGAGCTCGACGAAGAACTCGATTGCGGCCGCGAGGTCGTCGACCACGATGCCGACGTGTTCCATCCGTTGGATCGTCATCTGCCGATGGTATGGAATCTGGGTGGCCAGTCGGGTCGCTTCGCGTCCGGCGATCGCCGCTTAGCGTTTGGGTACCACTGAGATATTTTCGGCTATCGTGCCCGGCGATGATCCGGGTCGACCGGGGGAGAGAGGCGGCGCCGGCGATCCTGCGCGGGAAGGAGGTCGAGGCGGTCTACGCCGAGGCGGCCTCCTTTTTCGGGGAGGAGGATTCGGCGGCGCGACAGAGGCGGTTTCGCTTCGCGCCGCTCCATGGGGACGATGCGGTACGGGACGCGCTCGCTCGCCTGTTTTGGAACAAGTGCGCCTTCTGCGAGTCGCCGGTGGAGGCGGTCACGGCTTCGCCGGTCGTTCGTCACTTCCGCCCCACCCAGGAGGCGGTGGACGACGACGGGTCCGTCAGCCGCCCGCACTACTGGTGGCTGGCCTACGAGTGGGAGAACCTCTACCTGTGCTGCCAGCGCTGCGCCGCCGCGGGCGGCTCGGTGTTCCCCGTCAACCGCGATCGCGCCCCGGTGGGAGCGAGAGGAGCCGATCTTCTCGAGGAGAAGCCGCTGCTCCTCGATCCCTGCCTCGACCACCCCGACGAGCATCTGTGGTTCCGGCCCAACGGCTCCGTCGAGCCGCTGAGCGAGCGCGGCGCCGCGACGATCGCCGTGCACGCCCTCAACCGCCACCCGCTGGTGGATGCTCGCCGGCAGGCAATCTTCGCGGCGCGGGAGGGGCGCACCTCGCCGAACGACGCCAGCGCGCCCTACATCGGGGCGATCCGGCAGGTGCTTGGAGAGCCCATGTCCCCCAACATCATCAGCCTCTATGACAAGGTCCTGCGCAGGTTCGTCGGCCTCGTCGAACGCCTCTTGTTTCCCTGGCGCCGCCGCTACAGGCACTACGAGCCGCTCCCCCGCAACCGGCTGCTGGTCGAACGGCTCGTGCTGCTCAACTTCCGCGGGGTCGAGAACCTGGACCTGAACCTGGCCGGGCCCGACGACCAGGCGCCCTGGACGATGCTGCTGGGCGAGAACGGCCACGGCAAGACCTCCGTCCTGCAGGCGCTGGCCCTCCTGTTGATGGGACGCGAGAGCCGCCTCGACCTGGCCCTGAACCCGCGGCACCTGATCCGCAGGGGCGCTGCCGAGGCCGAAGTGGTGGCGTACCTGCGCGGCGAGATCGAGCCGCGCCGTCTCCGCATCGAAGCGAACGGCAGGGTGATCGTCAGCGGTGGCGACGACCCCGCCGCCATCGCCGCCTACGGCGCGGCTCGCATCCCCTCCACCGGGTCCGCCCCCCTTTTCCGCGCCAGGCGGAGAAGCACGAGGCCGCGCGTCCAGAACCTCTTCGATCCCGGCTCGGGGCTCACCATGGCGGAAAGCTGGCTGGCCGAGCTCGACGACCCTTCCTTCGACTTCGCCGGCCGGGCCCTGCGCCAGCTGCTGTTGGAGTCAGAGGAGACGGTGGTGGAGCGAGAGGGGGAAAGGGTCTTCCTGCGCACTCCGGACGGGCCGCAGGACCTCGGCCAGCTCAGCGACGGATACCGCTCGATGATCGCGCTGGCCGTCGACCTGATGAGCTTCTTCATGTCGCTCTACGGATCGATGGACGCTGCCGAGGGACTGGTCCTGGTCGACGAGCTGGGAGCCCACCTCCATCCGCGCTGGCAGATGCGCATCGTCGCGGCCTTCCGCGAGGCGTTCCCCCGGCTCCAGTTCGTCGCCACCACCCACGACCCCCTCTGCCTGCGGGGTCTCGCCGGCGATCGCGAGGTGGTGGTCCTGCGCCGGACCCGAGCGGGCAAGGTGTACGCGTTGCCCGCGGAGGAGCTGCCTCCGATCAGGGGGCTGCGGGTCGACGAGCTTCTCACCTCCGAGGCCTTCGGCCTCAACAGCACCGTCGACCCGGAGCTCGAGCGCGATTTCGACCGCTACTACGAGCTGCTCAGCTCCCACGACCGCGGCCCCGAGGCCGAACGCGAGATCGCCGCGTTGAGGGAGACCCTGGCCGATTTCAGGCAGCTCGGAACCACGCGTCGCGAGCGCCTCGCTTTCGAGGCGGCCGACGCCTACCTCGCCGACGAGCGAGACGTCGCCGACCCTGGCCGGCGCGAGCAGCTGCTCGAGGAGACGAAGCGGCGCCTGCAGTCGATCTGGTCCGGCGAAGGGTGACCCGCATTGCGCCGTCGCTCCGTTCCACCGTGTCCCGAGGTGCTGCGCCCGGAGGGATCCAAGGGCGCTGAAGAGAAGGAAAGGGCGATAGCCCACTACAGCGCTCCCGACTGGAGGGAGAAGGACAGCTTCCCGTTCAGGGTCTACCAGCGAAAAGAGGTGAGGGACGCCCTGTACGAGGCCTTCGGCGGGGTCTGCGCCTACTGCGAGGCGCCCGTTCCCTCGGTCCAGGTGGAGCACTTCCGGCCGAAAGGCAGGATCCGCACGGAGGCGGGCGCGTCTCCTCCCGGTTATTACTGGCTCGCCTCGAGCTGGGAAAACCTGCTGCCCAGCTGCCACGACTGCAACACCGAGATTTGGAAGATGTACCCCGATGGAACCTGGCACAAGGCCGGCAAGGGCAATTGGTTCCCACTCGAGGACGAGAGCGCCCGCGCCACCGCACCCGGCGAGGAGAGTCGCGAGCGCCCGCTGCTGCTCCACCCTTACAAGGACGAGCCGGCCGACCACCTCGAATTCGTCGAGGAGGGAGTTCTTCGCGCTCGGAAGGGAGCTGACGGCGTCCCGAGCCCCCGCGGCCACGCCACGATCGAACTGCTGGGGCTCAACCATCGCGGCTTGGCGGAGGCCCGCCGCAAACACCTGCTGCTGGTCGAGGTCACCCGCGAGAAGACCCTCGAGGCGGAGCGCCGCTGGAAGGAAGATCCAGACGACGAGGTGCTGGCCAGGAAATACCGGAGCTGCGTCGGCGAACTCGAAGAACTGATGGACCGCCGCTCGGGGTTCTCGGCCCTGACCGCGGAACGCCTCGAAGTGGGCCCGGACTGAGTCATCCTCGCAGCCGATCCGCCAGCGTCGTCAGCTCGCCCACCGTCGTCTCCAGCGCGGCGGCCAGGCGCAGCAGGGTCGTGTAGCTGGGGTTGCGGACGCCGCGCTCGATGCCGCCGACCTGCGTCAGGTCGGTCGCGGCCGCGTCGGCCAGTTCTTCCTGGCTCATGCCGGCGTCGAGCCGGCGGGTGCGGACAGCCTCGCCGAGGGCGGCGTGCTCGGGCGAGCGAGGTTTGCTGCGACGGGCGGGAGGCACTGTATTCGCAGCAGCCTCTCGACTTACAAACCCGAGTGTTAGGGTATTTATGACCTAATATGTTGAGCGCCGGGGGGCTTTCCAACGCTCCACCACCGGCGCTCTATGCGACCGTCCAGCTCAGACCTGATTGCCGCTGTCAGCCACCCCATGCGGCGGCGGATCCTCCGTGCGTTCGTGGACGAGCAGCTCGGCACCGCCTCAGCGAACGAGATCGCGGACGCATTGGAGCAGCCGATGGCTCAGGTCAGCTATCACCTGAAGACCCTGGCCCAATGCGAGATCCTCAGGCTCAGCCAGGACGGCGATCGGGATGCAGCGGAAGAGCCTCATCGCGGTTGGTCGTTGGACCTCGAGCCGGACTGGCTGCGCTTGGTGCTGGACGTCTGGGCGGAGCTGGGGCTCGCGCGCTGAGCCGTGGTGCGCTGCGTGCTCCTCGCTTCTTCTTTGGCCTGGAGCCGAACGGCGAGTTTGACGAGCTTGTCGGGAGCGGTGTCCAGGGCGGAGGCGAGCTGGAGCAGGGTGAGGTACTGGATGTTCCGTTGGCCGCGCTCCACCTCGCCGGCCTTCTTGTGATCGGTGTAGAGGACGCTGCCGAGCGCCTCCTGGGTAAGTCCCTTCTTTTCGCGCAGCCGTTTGACCGCCTCCCCGAAGGCCTTGAGCTCGGGCCCACGCGGGGGCTTTCTCCGGGGCGGCGGCATGCATGACGCAGCCTTGCCTGGAACGGACGAGATCGTTAGACCACTTATGCCTCAACGGCCTCGAAAGAGGGTGACTTCTCTCGGAGCACCTTCGATCGGGGCGCCCCGCAAGAGGTGGAACGGAACCCGCAGGCGCGAGCGCAGTTCATCGACCGCGCCCTCGGCGGCGTCCGCGGAGTCGGTGACGAGGAAGACCTCGGTCGCTGGGTACTCGCGCAACTGGTCGGTGACGGTCTGGACGACGTTCTCGTCGCCGACCTGGGCGGTGGCGTCGACGCCGGCGCCGGCGAGGGCGGCGAGGCTGAGGACGAGGTTGCGCTGGGCGCGTTCGCGGCCGGGGCCGGTATCGCAGGCCCAGCGGTCGAGGAAGCGGTTGTGGGCGGGGGCGACGACGCGCACCTCGGGCTCGGACTCGGTCGGGTCGAGCGGGACCGAGGCGGCGGCGATCCGCTCGATCGCGGTGCCGTCCTCGAGCGGCTCGTCGACGACGACGAGCAGGTGGTCGCGGAGGTCGGTCGCCGCAGGTGGGACGATCGGGTGCAGCGGCGGGTGGCGGACCGCCATCGCGACGATGACGCCGGCGACGATCGAGCCCTCGGCCATCCCCATTCCCGGGCCGCCGACGTAGAAGGCGACGACGATCGCGATCGCGATCGCAGCCACGATCAGGGGAAGCTTCCATGCCGCTATGCCCTGATCGGTCATGTCTTCGACCTTAGAGAGTTGCGGCGAGCAGTCAATCCCCCTCGTGGGTGATGAGGTCCCAGAGGCTGCGAAAGTCCTCGGCGCAGGCGGGGCAGCCACCGAGATGGGCGCGCATCCCCGGGATCCGCTGGTCGGCCGCCGCGCCGGCGAGCTTCAGCTCGACGTAGCGGTCGAGCTCCTCGAAGCACTGCTCGCAGGTCAGCTCCGGCTCGCCCGGGCCGAACGCCCGGCTGAGCATCTCGTCACTGTTCATCGTCCCTCCTCTCCGCCCGCTCCGATCCGGAAGCCACGCTCGGCGAGCGCCTCGCGCAGCCTGCGGCGGGCGTCGTGCAGGTTCTTGTAGAGGGCGCCGCGGGTCGAGCCGAGGCGCTCGGCGAGGACGTCGATCGGGACCCCGTTGAGGGCGACCGCGACCAGCACCTCGCGCTGGCGCGGCCCGAGGCGTTCGACCTCCTCGCGCAGCGCCGCGAAGAGCTCGGCGTCCTCGGCACCGCGGCCGGCAGAGGCGCCCGCGTCGGAGAGCGCCCTCCAGGCCTCGTCCTCGAGCGGGATCTCGCGCCCCTGCCAGGCGCGGCGGCGCACCTTCACCGCCGCCTCGAGCAGGGCGAACTTGTAGGCCCAGGTGGTGAAGCGGCTCTCGCCGCGGAACTCCTCGAGCTTGCCGAGGACCGCGATCAGCGCGTCGTCGGCCGCCTGCTGGGCGAGATCCTCCTCGTCGCCGCCACGCAGGTGGGACAGGTCGGCGGCGCGACGCCCGATCTCGAATCGCGCCGCCTTCAGCAGCAGGGCGTGGAGGTCGCACCGCAACCCTCGACCCGCGCGCAGCGACGCTCGCGCCGACCTTCGGCGAACGCCTCAAGAGCGACCCCGCCTACCAGGCGTTCGTGCTGCTCCGCATCGCCTTCACCGTCGCCCCGATCCTCTTCGGCCTCGACAAGTTCTTCAACGCGATGGTCGACTGGGAGCAGTACCTGGCGCCGTGGATCAACGACGTCGTCCCCGGCAGCGCCTCGACCGCGATGCACCTGGTCGGCGCGATCGAGATCGTCGCCGGCGTCTTCGTCTTCGTCAAGCCGCGCTACGGCGCCTACGTCGTCGCCGCCTGGCTCGGCGGGATAGTCGTCGACCTGCTCACCTACTCCGGCTACTACGACATCGCCCTGCGGGACTTCGGGCTGATGCTGGGGGCGCTGACCCTGGCGCGGCTGGCGAGCGTCTACGACCCGCCGGGAGCGGAGTTCCGCTTCTGAGCCCTTCATAGACTGACCGCGTGACGCCGCTGCTCGAGCGACTCGGGGTGGAGCTGCCCGTCGTCCAGGCGGGGATGGGCGGTGGGCTCAGCAGGCACGAGCTGGCGGCGGCGGTCTCCGAGGCCGGGGGCCTGGGGACGATCGCGGTCAACGGCGCCGAGGCGATTCGGCGCGAGCTGGCGGCGGCGCGGGCGCTGACCGGGCGCCCCGTCGCCGTCAACGTGCTGCTGCCGTTCGCGCGGCGGGATTGGTTCGAGGCCGCGGCGGAGGCGGACGCCGTCGTCACCTTCTGGGGCGAGCCGCGGCGGCGCACCGGCGGCATCTGGTTGCACCAGTGCGGCTCGGTCGGGGAGGCGCGGCGGGCGCGGGCGGCCGGCGCCGACGGCGTCATCGTCCAGGGCGTCGAGGCGGGCGGCCACGTGCGCGGCACGACGCCGGCGCTGCAACTGCTGCAGGAAGCGCGGGCGGCGCTGCCGCAGAACTATCCGTTGCTGCTGGCGGGAGGGATCGCCGGGCGGGACGACGTCCGCGCGGCGTTGGCGGCCGGCGCGGACGCCGCCGTCGCCGGCACGCGGTTCCTCCTCTCCGAGGAGAGCCGCGCGCATCCCGCTTATAAGGAGCGCCTGCTCGAATCCCACGAAACTCTCCTCACCGACCTCTTCGGCGCCGGCTGGCCCGCCCCGCACCGCGTCGTCCCGAACGCCGCAACCGACCGCCTCGGCCGGCGTTCGTCCCTTTCGGAGCACATGACCGCGAGCGGACGAACGCCGCTGCCATTGCGCGCCCCGCGCCTCAACCGCGTCCTCAACCACCTGCTCGCGCCAGGGGTGCGTTACGCGCCGCCGGGACTGCAGCTGCGGATGATCCGGGCGCAGCGGCCCGGCAGCCGGCTGCTCTCGCCGGCCGGGCCGACCGACGACGGACCGGAGACGCTGGTCGACGCCGGCGCTCTCTACGCCGGCGAGACCGTCGCCCGCATCGGCGAGGTCCGTCCCGCCGCCGAGCTCATCCGCGAGCTGGCCGGATAACCCCCTCGACCTGCATCGAATTCTGGCTCCGCAACGGCCAGAATTCGATGCAGTTCGGCTGGGGTGGGGAAATGCGTTCTCAGTACCCGATCGCCTCGTCCTCGGCCCGCAGGCGGGCGCACCAGAGGGCGAAGAGGGCGACGGCGAGCACCGTGCCGGCCCAGTGGACGCCGAGGACGACGGCGAGGAGGCTCGGCAGGCCGGCAAGGGCAGCGCCGATCAGCGCCGGCACCAGCGGCAGCCGCAGGGCGCGGGCGGTGAGGGCGGCGCAGAGCATCCAGGCGGCGGGGCCGGCGATCCAGCCCCAGTCGACGAAGAAGTCGTGCGGGAGAGCGAGGCCGAGGGCGATCGCGAGCAGGGCGACGGCGATGAGCTGCAGCAGCGCCGTACGCCAGAGGGTGGGGAGGTCCATACCCACCGAGGCTATTCGACGACGATCTTGCCCTTCATGAAGGGGTGGATCTTGCAGTGGTAGGCGAAGGTCCCCTTCTGCGTGAACTGGACCACCTTCGTCTTGCCCGGTTTGATCCGGTTGGTGTCGAAGCTGCCGCTGCTCGCCGTGTGGGCGACGGGGCTGGAGTTGACGAAGGCGACCTTGCCGCCCTTCTTGATCCGCAGCGTCGGCGGGTGAAAGGCGAAGTGGTTGATGTCAACGCTCTTGGCGCCGCTTGCGGTGGCCGTCGCCCCGGAGGCGCGGTCGCCCTGCAGCGCCGCCACCGTCAGCACCGCGATTCCCATCAGAAGGGCGAAAGCCCACCGTCTCTTCCAATCTCTCGTGATCGTCATGGCTCGGCATACGGGTGCCGCCCCATCCAGGTTCAACGAGACGCGGGCAGGCAATAATGGGTTTCCCCGGGCGGTTAGCTCAGTTGGGAGAGCATTCGGTTTACACCCGAAAGGTCACTGGTTCGAGCCCAGTACCGCCCATCCCGTCCCCTGCCTCCGCAGTGGGGCGGGCGACCGCAACGGCCGCCCGCCGCGCCTGTCCCCTAGGACGACTTCGTCAGGCTGACCGCCGGCAGGGAGACCGTCGTCTGGATCTTCACCCTCTCACCTCCTCCCCTCATCGCTTGCGGATGGCTGCGATAGGGAGAGGCCCATAAATGCTCTAACCGTTTTCACTGGTTTGCCGGTTCACCGCATTTAGCGGCGAAAGATTAAGGAATTTATGCTCTATCAGTCAATACATTCCACCGAAGGGGGGGAGCGTGTCGCGAAAGAGGCGAAAAGTGACGAAGCGGAAACGGCAGGCCGGGAAATCTCCGCAGGAGGTCCTGGTCAAGGCCCTGAACCATCCGATCAGGGTGAAGGCCCTGACGATCCTCACCGACAGGATCGCCAGCCCGAAGGAAATCTCGGACCAGATCGACGCGCCGCTGAGCAACGTCAGCTACCACGTGCGGGTGCTGGACGAGCTCGGTCTTATCGAGATCATGGAAGAAGAATCGGTGCGTGGATCGGTCGCCCACTTCTACAAAGCGATCGAACGGCCGCTGATCGACAACCCGGATTGGGAGCGGCTCGATTCAAAGGTCCGTGCCGCCTTCTCGGGCTATGTGATCGAAACGCTGATGACCGACGCGGCCAGGTCGCTGACCGCCGGCGTCTTCGACCGTCGTGAGGACCGTCATCTCAGCCGCACCCCGCTGCTCCTCGACGAAAAGGCGTGGCGCCGGGTTTCGCAGATCCAGGCGAAGGCGCTCGACGACATCCTCAAGGAGCAGGCGGCCGCCGCGGCGCGGATGAACGGCTCGAGGGAGGAGGGGATCCACGCGGTCGCCGGGATGGCCTGCTTCGAGGTGCTGCCGGTGAAGTCAAAGGAATAGGCATTTCGTCCCAGATCCGACCGCCCCGCTCCCGGGGCGTTTTTCAGCGGGCTGACTTGAGTTCGACTCTTGATTCGCGCGCGATCGAGGGCGTTGACGAGGCCTGGGAGGGGGAGGTGCGGGTGGGCTAGCCGAAGGCGCGCACGGCCAGGATCGCGGCCGCCAGCAAGCCGACCGCGGCGATCGAGATGCGCAGCGGGTCGGTGGGGATGCGGCGGGCGTAGTGGGCGCCGACGCGGCCGCCGACCAACGAGGAGACCATGATCGTCAACGCGAAGCGCCAGTCGACCGGGGCGAGGAAGGCGTAGACGACGGCGGCGAGGAGGTTGGAGCAGCCGGCGAGGAGGATCTTCAGCCCGTTCAGGTGCTGGAGGGTGTCGGTGACGAAGAGGGCGAGGAGCGCGAAGACGAGGATGCTGACGGCGGAGCCGAAGTAGGCCTGGTAGGCGCCGCAGAAGGCGATCCCGGCCGCGAGATAAGGCGAGTGTTCGTTGCCGGCGTGGGAGATCCGCGGGGTGAGGCGCGGCTGCAGGAGGAGCAGCAGGCAGGAGGCCGCGATCAGGACAGGGACGATCGCTTCGAAGGCGTCGTTCGAGGTGAGCAGGAGGGCGACGGAGCCGGCGGCGGCGCCGAGCAGCAGGGGCGCGAGCAGGCGGGCGAAGCGGCTGCCCTGCTCACGCAGGAGGTCGGCGTAGCCGATCGCGCCGCCGACGGAGGCGGGGACGATCCCGACCGTGTTGGTGACGTTGGCCGAGAGCGGCGAGAGGCCGAGGGCGACCATCGTCGGGAAGGTGATCAGCGCGCCGCCGCCGGCGATGGAGTTCGCGACCCCGGCGCCGGCCCCGGCCGCCGCGACGGCGAGCAGCTCGAGCACGGCTCAATCCTTGCCGAAGAGGCGGGCGCGAAGGCGGGACCACGCCGAAGGCGCGCGTGGCTGGGCGCGCCGCCACTCCTCCTCGGTCGGGAGGCGGCCGGCTTTGCGGGCGCGCAGGACGCACTCGGTGTGGGCGTGGCGACGCCGCGATTTGTCGCCCTCGGGCCAGATCAGGACGTGCTCGGAAAGCGCCGGCAGGTGCTTGCCGCAGAGCGGGCAGCGGTAGGTCGCCGGCTTCAGGTTCTGGGCGGGGCGCATCCCCCACCAACGCGGCGCCTCGTCCGGGCGCGGGCCCTGAGGCTCAGGCGGCACCGGTGTGGATCTGGGGCGTGGCGGTCCCGCCGCGTCGCTTCTCCCGGTCGCGGACGAGGTCGAAGAAGTAGTCGTTGCGGCCGCGGCGCATGCGGCGGGGGAAGGCCGGCCGGGCACGGCGGTGGGAGGCGGCGATCGCCTGGAAGGCCGCCTCGTGCCGGGCGCTCCACTCGATGCCGAAGATCTGGCGCACCCGCGGCGGCAGCGTTCCCTTGATCACCAGGTTCTGGACCGCGATGTTGGCGCGGGCGTGGCGCGGCACCGGCTGGCGGAAGGCGACCAGCGGCGCCATCTCCAGCGCGTGCTCGGTCGCGTGCAGGTCGGGTGAGGCGAGCTTGCCGTCGAACCAGGCCTGGAACTCGCGGTAGGTGGGCGGAACCGCCTCGCGCGGGAGGAGGAAGAGCTCGCCGAAGCGGACGTAGTCCTGCCAGAGCGCTTCGCGCTCGGCTTCGCTCAGCGGCCGGGCCATCGTCTCGTACATCGCCCGGCCCGAGTCGGCGATCACCGCCAGCGTCCACAGCATCAGCTCCGGGTCGAAGGCCGAGTAGGCGCTGCCGGCGGGGTGAGAGCCGGCCGCCTCAAGCAGCTCGCCCTTGATCCGCTCGTGCAGGCGGTGGACCGCCGCCAGCGCCCTGTCGGCTTCGGCCTTGGTGCCGAGGAAGACGGTCTCCTGGATCTTCGCGGTGCGGGCGAGGCGGGTGAACGGGTGGTCGCCGGCCGCGGTCGAGAGCATCGTGCCGGTGTAGGTCAGCGGTTCCAGCGCCCCGATCAGCAGCGCCCGCTGCCCGTAGAGCAGCCCGACCGAGCGCTCGCCGTGGACGCGGCGCGCCATCGATCGACCGGGTGGGAAGTAGTAGTCGCTCATCCTGGCTGCCTGGCCAAGGATGGTACCCCGACATGAGGAGGCCTGACCAAGCAGGTCAAGGACGCAGGGAGCGCCGCGTGCTCGGCGCGCAAGCGGCCGAGGACGCCGAGATGCGCCGGTCAGGGCGCCTCATGGCTCATCGCCACCAGGGCCGAGCCGGAGCCGGGGGCGGCGAGGCCGCGCAGCTCGTGGGCGGCGAAGATCTCGTCGAGTTCCTCGCGGGTCAGCGTCTCGCGCTCCAGCGCCAGCACCGCCAGGTGGTCGACCACCTCGAGGTTGGCGGAGATCAGCGCCCGGGCGCGGCGGTAGGCCTCGCGGGCCAGCGTCAACGCCGCCTGGTCGACCTCGCGGCGGGTCTGGTCGGAGACGGCGTAGTCGCTGGTCGGCATCGCGATCGGCGGCGGCCCGTCGTGGTCGATCGCGACCCCCATGCCGAATTCGGAGACCATCTGCTTGCAGACCAGGTGCACGCGGTTGAGGTCGTCGGAGGCGCCGGAATAGCTCTCGCCCAGCACCACCTCCTCGGCGGCGCGGCCGCCCAGCAGGGTCACCACCTCGTCGAGCAGTTCGTCGCGGGACTTCAGGTAGCTGTCCTCCTGCGGCGAGTGGGCGACGAAGCCGAGCGCCGGGCCGCGGGGGACGATGCTGAGGATCTCCGGCGGGTCGAGGCCGAGCAGCTTGCGGCAGAGCGCGTGGCCGGCCTCGTGGTAGGCGACGATCCGCCGCTCCTTGGCGCTGAGGCGGCGCGCCTGCTGGGAGCCGACGGCCTGGCGCAGCAGCGCCTCGTCGAGGTCCTCGCGGGTCATCGCCCAGCGACCGGCGCGACCGGCGATGATCGCCCCCTCGTTGAGCGCGTTGGCGAGCTGGGCGCCGGTCAGCCCGGTGGTCTTGCGGGCGACGTCGGCGAGGTCGAGGTCGGGGGCGAGCGGCTTGCCCTTGGCGTGGCTGCGGAGGATCGCCTCGCGGCCTTTGCGGTCGGGCGGGGCGACGAGGACGCGGCGGTCGAAGCGGCCGGGGCGCAGCAGCGCCTTGTCGAGCTTGTCGACGTGGTTGGAGGCGGCGATCACGATCACCGTCCCCGGGTCTTTCTCGAAGCCGTCGAGCTCGACCAGGAGCTGGTTCAGCGCCTGCTCGCGCTCGCTGGAGCCACCGTCGCCGCCGCTGCCGCTGCGGTGGCCGCCGATCGCGTCGAGCTCGTCGATGAAGATGACCGCGCGCCCCGCCTTGCGCGCCTCCTTGAAGAGGCGGCGGATGCGGGCGGCACCGCGGCCGACGAACATCTCGACGAAGCTGGAGCCGGAGGCGGCGAAGAAGTCGACGCCGGCCTGGGCGGCGACGGCGCGGGCCAGCATCGTCTTGCCGGTGCCGGGCGGGCCGTAGAGGAGGACGCCGCGCGGGGCCTGGGCGCCGAGGGCGGCGAAGCGGTCGGGATCGCGCAGCCAGGCGGTGACGTCCATCAGCTCGTCTTTGGCGGCATCGACGCCCTGCACCTCCTCCCAGAGGACCGGCGCCGTTCTGGACGCCTTGACCGTCTCCGGCTTCGTCGTCCCCATCATCCCCCGCATCATTTTCAGGAAGACGAAAAGCAGCATCGCCATGAAGACGACGCCGAAGACGGGATACCAGTTGAAAAAGAATTCCTGTACGTCGGCGGCCATTCGTGCAGTGTGGAGACAAAGCCGCGATTCCCCCATCGCACATTTGTCCAAATCTGCGAAAAGGGCTAAAGGTCGCGCCTGAGCGAGGTCAGGAAGTCACCCGTAGGATCCGTCCGTGGAGTCGAGACGCACGGTCAGCGCGCCGGAGCTGAAGGCGCAGATCGAGGCCGAACGGGCGGGGCGGCCGTTCCTCGTCTTCCGCGACGGGGCGGGGGAGCAGGCGATCCTGCCGATCGAGGCGGATGCCGAGCTCTGGGTCGGGCGCGGCGGCTCGGCCGACGTGCGGCTGGAGTGGGACGAGGAGGTCTCGGCCCTGCACGCGCAGATCGAGGTCGTGCGCGACGAGTGCACGCTGGTCGACGACGGGCTCTCCCGCAACGGCTCCTTCGTCAACGAGGAGCGGGTGCACGGCCGGCGCCACCTGCGCGACGGCGACTCGCTGCGGTTCGGGCGCACCGTCGTCACCTACCGGCGCCCGGGCGAGGACGCGCCGGAAGCGACCGCGATCGCCGGCGAGATACTGACCGCGGCGACGGTCTCGCCCGCCCAGCGCAAGGTTCTGCTCGCCCTCTGCCGTCCATATAAAGACGGCGACTCCTTCGCGACCCCGGCGACCAACCAGCAGATCGGCGACGAGCTGCACCTCAGCGTCGACGCGGTCAAGACCCACATGCGGGCGCTGTTCGAGAAGCTCGGCGTCGGCGACATCCCCCAGAACCAGAAACGCGTGGCGCTGGTCGAACGCGCCCTGCAGACGGGGATCGTCAACAGGCGCGAGCTGTAGGGGTGAGGAGGTTCACCCCTGGGGGGTCTGGGAGGGGCGGCTGATCCGGGCGAATCTGGGTGCACGACATCAAGTCGATCAACCAAGACCCAGGAGGAACTCTCATGATCAGCAAGACCCAGAACGCCACCACCAAGATCACCCGCACCGTTGTCTTCGCCGCGATCGCAGTCGTCGCGATGACGATCGCCCCGGCCGCTGGCATGGCCGCCCCGGTCAAGTTCGGCTCCAAGCTCAACCCGACCGTGCAGCCGTCGAACTCGCTCCCCGGCCTGCGCTGCAGTCAGGAAGCGCCCGGTCCCTGCACCTTCGTCCAGAACGAAGCCTACGGCCGCCCCGACGGCGGCGAGCTCGCCCCGAAGACCGGCACGATCAAGAAGATCAGGCTGATCGCCGGCGGCCCGGGCAGCTTCAAGCTGCAGATCGCCAAGGTGAAGCGCTCGACCCTGTTCGGCACGAACGAAGCGAAGGTCGTCGCCAACGGCCCCCGGATCAGCTACCAGGGCCAGACCGAAGCCAACTTCGAAAGCGACAGCTACCGGGTCGAGACCTTCGACGTCGACGTGCCGGTGAAGAAGGGCCAGCAGCTGGCGCTGAAGGGCAACGTCACCTCGATGGTCCGCTGCTCCTCGGGCGGCGACAACACCCTCGTCTACACGCCGCCGCTGGGCAGCTCCTTCCGCCCCGCCACCAGCACCGACGGCTGCTGGATCCTGATGGAAGCGGTGATCCGCTAGCTCCGCTCTACCTGCGAGCCCCCGACTATGGCGTCCTCGCCCGAGTCGCCGAAGACGACCCAGGCCTTGTTGCCGCCGTCGTAGTCGGGGGCCCACAGCTTCAGCGTCGCCGGGCGGCCCCAGACGGTCACCTGCTCCTCGCCGGTCGAGTCGAGGCCGCGCCAGATCCGCACGAAGGGGTTGCGCTCCCACTCCTCGCCGATCGTCGTCGGCTCCTTGTGGCCGGGGTGGACGGTGGTCTCGGGCGGCAGCTCCATCAGCCGCATCACCGAGTCCTTGAGGTCGGCGAAGCCGCTGGCGCCGGGCGCCATGGTGCCGCCGACGGTGCCCTTGAAGAGGACGTCGGCGGTGAAGACGTCGCTGCCGTCGACGAGGAAGGCGAGGTGGCCGGCGGCGTGGCCGGGGGTGAAGAGGGCTTCGATCTCGAGCCCGCCCGCGTCGAGCTTGTCGCCGTCGCCGAGGGTGATCGCGACGTCGTCGTCGAGCTCGGCGGCGCAGGCCTCGTGGGCGACCAGCGGCGGGTCGCCGAGCCGCGCCCGCGCCTCGGCGAGGCCGGCGACGTGGTCGCCGTGGGGATGGGTAACGAAGACGTGCGTGATCTCGATCCCGTCGCCCTCGATCCTCTGCAGCAGCGGCCCGAGCTCGTCGTTGCCGTCGATCAGGACGCCCGTCCCCCGCCCGGGGTCGGCGACCAGGTAGGCGTTCGACAGCCACATCGGGTTCTCGGTCCTCTCGACGATCACTGCTCCTCCTCTGTTGGGCGAGTTCGGGTGTCTGACTTTAGGCCCCTCATAGGGGGGCGGAAGTCAGACACGTCAGCGGTCAGGCCGGGGCGGCGGACCGGGCGCTGCCCTCCAGGAGCGTTTGCGCGACCAGCTCGGGGTCGTCCCAGGTGGGGGTGTGGCCGACGCCGGGGAGGACGAGGAAGCGGGCGCGGGCCGGGCGACGGTGCGGCTTCGGCGGACCGACCAGGCGGTCCTTCTCGCACCAGGCGATCGTCACCGGCACGTCCTCCGGGTAGCCCGCCGGCTCGAAGACGTAGGTGCGCATCGCCCGGTTGGCGCCGTCGTAGCCGTTGGCGTCGATCCAGCCGAGGACGAGCTCGCGGGCGGCCTCGGGCGGGACCCGCTCGGGGCGGGCGGCGAAGCTCGAGACGGCGCGCCGGCGCAGCGCCGGGATCCAGAGCGCGGGAACGACGGCGGGGCGGAAGCGCTGCGCCAGCTCGCGGGCGTTGCCCTTGCCCGGTCCGATCGGCGCCCTCCAGAGACCGGCGGGAGAGATCGCGGTCACCGAAGCAGCCCAGCCGAAGCGGCCCATTTCCAGCCCGACCCAGCCGCCGAGGCTGTTGCCGGCGACGTGGGGGCGCTCGATTCTCCTTGCTTCGCACTCCGCTCGCAGCGCCCGCGCCAGGTTGACCGCGGTCGGCTCTTCGCCCTCGGCCAGCGGCGGCGCCGTGCCGAACCCCGGCATGTCGATCGCGTGGACGTCGCGCTCGCCTTCGAGCAGGGGGATCACCGGCTCCCAGACATTGCGGGAGCCGCCGAGGCCGTGGATCAGGAGCAGCGGCTCCCTCGGACCGCCGTTCGCTGCGGTCACCGGGCCTTCGGCTTCGCGAAGAGCGCCTGCACGTCGCCGATCCGCCGCTCGCGGAAGCCCGCCTCCGAGGAGCTCAGGTAGAAGTCCCAGAGCCGCTTGAAGCGCTCGTCGTAGCCGCGGGCGCGCAGCCGCTCCCAGGCGGCGAAGAAGCGCTCGCGCCAGGCGGCCAGGGTCGGCGGGTAGTGGGCGGTGATGTCGTCGATCCAGACCTGCTTCATCGAGGTCACCCGCGCCAGGCAGTCGGCGATCAGCCCCTCGGAGGGCAGGCAGCCGCCGGGGAAGACGTGGGTGTTGGCGAAGCTCTTCGCCGCCTTCTCGATCGCGTAGATGCGGTCGTCGATCGTGATCGCCTGCAGCAGCATCAGGCCATCATCGGTCAGGAGCTCGTCGCAGCGGCGGAAGTAGTCGTCGAAGTACTGCCAGCCGACCGCCTCGATCATCTCCACCGAGACGAGCCGGTCGTAGCGGCCGTCGAGGTCGCGGTAGTCCTGGAGCAGGACCGTGACCTGGTCCTCGAGCCCGGCCTCGCGCACGCGCCTCCTCGCCAGCTCGAGCTGCTCGCGGGAGATCGTCGTCGTGGTGACCCTGCAGCCGCTGCGCCGGGCGGCGTGGATCGCCATCCCGCCCCAGCCGGTGCCGATCTCCAGCAGATGGCTATCGGGGCCGAGCTGGAGCCGGTCGCAGATGCGGTCGAGCTTTGCCAGTTGCGCCTCCTCCAGGCTCGCCGCCGGGTCGGGGAAGTAGGCGCACGAGTACATCATCCGCTCGTCGAGGAAGGCGGCGAAGAGGTCGTTGCCGAGGTCGTAGTGGGCGGAGACGTTGCGGCGGGCGCCGGTGCGGGTGTTCTCGGGGACGAGGTGGCGGACCCGGTGCCAGAGGCCGCGCGGGCGGGCGACGGCAGCGCGGACGCCGTCCATCTGCCGCAGCTCGCGGGCGGCGATCTGGATCAACGCGACGAGGTCGTCGGTCTCCCAGAGCCCCTCGACGTAGCCCTCGCCGAGGCCGACGCTGCCGCGCAGCGGTCCGCGCCAGGCGGCGGGGTCGTTGACGGTGAGGGTGGCGCGGAGGTCGGCGTCGGCCGGGCCGTAGCTGCGTTCGCGGGCGCCCTCGACGACGTCGATGCGACCGCTGCGGACGCGGCCGAGGACGGCGCCGACGCCGGCACGGGCGAGCGTGTCCCTCATCCCGTCGCCTCCGGATGCGGGTAGTAGCGCGCGCCCTTCAGCTTCAGCCGCAGCGATTGCCAGTAGATCTTCGCGACCACCTGCAGCGACATCGCCGGGTAGCGGGCGAGCAGGCCGGTGAGGGTGCGGCGTGAGAGCTCGCGCCGGCGCAGGCTGAGGGTCGCGTCGAAGCTCTTGCCGTCGCCGTCGCGCTGCCGCGACTCGATGTGGACGGCGATGCGCTCGCCGGGCTCGCTGGCGCGGAAGGAATAGGTCTGGTCCATGCCCATCAGCGGGGAGACGTGGAGGGTCTTCTCGAGCTCGTCGCTCAGCACCGTACCTCGGCGCTCGCCCCGCGCCAAGACGTAGGGATGGCGTTCTCCCCAGGGGATGTTCTGCACGTCGGCCACAACTGCATCTACCCGCTCGCCCGCCGAGTCGAAGCAGTAATAGAAGGAGACCGGGTTGAAGGAGTGGCCGAAGTAACGGAGGCCGGCGAGGAGGCGGACCGGCCCGGAAGGGCAAGCGCCGGTTGCCTCCTCGACCGCCTCGCGCGCGCACTGGTCGAGCGGGCGTGCCGGGTCGCCCATGAAGTCCTCGCGGCGGAAGCGCGCGAGGGCGCGGCCGCGGGTCGAGAAAAGCGGGTAGGGATCGAGGACCTCGGGCAGCTCCGCGAGGTCGAGGTACATGAGGAAGAGCGGGTAGCGGAACTCGTGCCCGACCGGCTCGAAGCGCCGGTGGCGGACCCAGCCCTCGTAGACGGCCGAAGCGTTCAAGCCGCCAGCGCCTCCTCTCCCGACGTGTCTGACTTCAGGGGTCCTATATGGGGCTTGAAGTCAGACACCCCCCGGTGGGGTGCGGCTTTCGTGGCGATCTCGTCACAGACTCGATGCGCGCTGATGACGCCGTCCTCGTGGAAGCCCCAGCCCCAGTAGGCGCCGCAGTAGTGGGTGCGGCGGGCGGCGTTGCTGATTTCGGCGTGGCGCGCCTGCGCCGCGACGCCCTCCTTGGTGTAGACGGGATGGTCGTAGGAGATCTTGCGGATCACCTTCTCGGGGTCGATCTGATCGGTGCGGTTGAGGGTGACGAAGTACTGCTCGCGGGTGCGCAGGCGCTGCAGGTTGTTCATCCAGTAGGTGACCGTCGTCCCCGCGACCGGCTCTGGCGTCAGGTGGAAGTTCCAGCTCGACCAGGCGGCGCGGCGGCGTGGCATCAGCGAGGCGTCGGTGTGGAGGACGGCCTCGTTGCGCTGGTAGGGGATCGCGCCGAGCACCTCCCGCTCGGCCTCGCTGGGGTCGGCGAGCATTGCCAGCGCCTGGTCGGAGTGGGTGGCGATCACGACGTGGTCGAACTCCTCGCTCTCGCAGCCGTCGGCCTCGATCCGCACCCGGTCCGCCAATCGCTCGACCCGCCGCACCGGCGCCCCGGTCCGCACCCGCTCGCGCCAGGGCGCCGTGATCGCCTCGACGTAGCTGCGCGAGCCGCCGCTCACCGTCCGCCACCGCGGCCGGTCCCACAGGCTGTACATGCCGTGGTTCTCGAAGAACTCGGCCATGAAGCTGGCCGGGAAGCTCCACATCTGCGCCGGGTCCGCCGACCAGACGGCGCTCGCCTGCGGCACGATCAACCGCTCGACGAAATGGCGGGAGAAGCCCTGCTGCTCGAGCCAGTGGCCGAGCGAGGGGGCGGTCCCGTTCATCCCGATCAGCGCCCGCACCTCGCGGTTGAAGCGGCGCCAGTCGCGCAGCATCCCGAGGAAGGTCGGGCTGAGCAGGTGAGCCGGGCGGGCGAAGAGGCCCCAGGGCGTGCCGCTGTACTCGAACCGCCCGCCGTCGGAGACGGAGAAGCCCATGTGCGAGGGCTGGCTGGCCACCCCCAGCTCGGCCAGCAGCGCTTCGAAGGCGGGGTAGTTGCGGTCGTTGAAGACGATGAAGCCGGTGTCGACCCACACGGCGCCGCCTTCGGCCTGGACGGGCACCGTGTGGGTATGCCCCCCGATCCGATCGCTCGCCTCGTAGACGACGATCTCGTGCTCAGGGTGCAGTCGGTGCGCAGCCATCAGCCCGGAGATCCCGGTTCCGACGATTGCGATCTTCATCGACATCCCTTTCCCTACGGAATGGGATGTCGAACCGGATCAGCCATAAGGGCGGTAGAGGATGCGGTAGCCGAGCAGTTCGGAGACGGTGGCGAAGCGGAAGCCGCGGGCGCGGAGGGTGTCGATCACCTGCGGCAGGGCGGCCAGGGTCTCGCTGCGGGGACCGCCGCCGTCGTGCATGAGGACGATCGAGCCGTTCTGGGCGTGGCCGACGACGTTCGAGTAGATCGCGCCGGTGCCGGGCAGGGACCAGTCCTGCGGGTCGACGTCCCAGTTGATCGTCCGCATCCCGAGGCTGCCGGCGGTGGCGACGACGCCCGAGTCGATCCCGCCGCCGGGTGGGCGGAAGAGGCAGGGCTTGAAGTGCGTGTAGTCCTCGATCCGCGCCGCCGCGCCGGCGATCTGGTCGTAGCCGGGGAATTCGACGTGGTTCATCGTGTGGTCGCCGAGCTCGTTGCCTTCGGCGAGGATCTGCCGCATCACGTCTTCGCGCCCCGGCATCTCCTGGCCGATCTCGAAGAAGGTGCCGTGCACACCCTTTTGGCGCAGCACCCGGAGGAAATCGGGCGTGTATTCGGAGGGACCGTCGTCGAAGGTGAGGGCGACGACCTTGCGGTCCCGCGGGCCGTTGGTGACGAGGCCGGCGCCGCCGCCGGTGCAGCCGACCGCGCGGACGGGCCGCAGCCGGAACGCGTTGGTGCCGGTGGCGGGGAGGGATTCGGCGCAGCGCCTGCGGACTGCGCAGCCGGGGCTGCGGATCGCCCGCCAGCGGTAGCGGTGGGGCGGGAGTCCGGCCGCGCCCGGGACCAGCGAGACCACGAGCTTCTCCGGCTGCGGCCGCTTCACCGTCGCCCGCACCCAGCTCTCCTGCCCGGGCCGTCCCGCCGCGCTCACCTGCTCGACCCCGAGCCGCCGGTGCGCCTTGCGCCCGCCGAGGCAGAGCCGCCGCGGCGGCGCCGAAGCGCGCGGCGCCAGCTCGAAGCAGAGGTAACGCGCCGCCGCCCGCCGCGGATCCGGATGCGGTTCGAGCCTCGCCAGCGCCACCGGCTCACCAGTCCGCACGCTCAAGATCAGCTCCCGCCCCTTCTGCGCCAACTCCGCGTGCTGCAGCCGCGCCCCCGCGTCCCGCTTCCGAACTGCATCGAATCTTGGTTGTCCTGCCCCCAGAATTCGATGCAGTTGCGCTGCCTTGGCGCTTGGGGTACCTCCCAGCGCGGGGGTTGCGATTGCGCACGCGGCTAGGGCGGCGGCGCACAGGATCTTGCGGGGGGAGGCCATGGGGGGCACCGGTTGACGGGGTTGCGCGAGCCTGTCGATGTTAAGCCCGGCCAGCGGACCCGACGCTGCCCGCAGCGCCTCGATCTCTACCGTGTTCTGACCAGTTGTGAATAACCACCCCCAGACCTGCCG
>JBIOWB010000133.1:0-8081 GCA_044868125.1 Solirubrobacterales bacterium | reverse complement strand
GGCGCCGGGGCCTTGAATGGGAAGAGCCCGCCGAGGCGGGCTCTTCCGGAGGCCACTGAACACACCAGCGCACTCAACCTACGACAGATTGTTGCATGGACAGGGCTATCCGGGCCGCCCGCGAAGCTTTGGACGTGCAGCAGCGCGTCCAGGCCAAGGAAGTTCGCCCGCCCCTGCCCAAGGGGCCGTTTCTCGTGGTCGGCCTGGCCCGTTCCGGGCAGGCGGCGGCGCGGATGCTGGCGAGGCGGGGGGAGGCGGTGCGGGCGGTCGATTCGGGGCATCCGGAGGGGGCGGCAGGGTTGGAGGGGGTCGGCGTCGAAGTCTTTTTGGATTCGGATGGATTGGCACAGCTCGAGGGGATGCGGACCGTCGTCAAGAGCCCGGGGGTTCCCCGGGAGGCGCCGGTGATCGCGGCCGCGCTGGAGCGTGGAATCGAGGTGATGGGGGAGGTCGAGCTGGGCTGGCGGGCGCTGCCGAACCGCTTCGTCGCCGTCACCGGGACCAACGGCAAGACGACCACGGTCGAGCTGATCGGCCACCTCTGCCGCACGGCCGGCGAGCCGGTGGCGGTGGCGGGGAACGTCGGGGCGCCGCTGGCGGGGCTGGTCGGCGAGGTCCCCGCTGACGACACGATCGTCTGCGAGTGCTCCAGCTTTCAGCTCGAGGACACGGTTGCCTTCTCGCCCGAGTGCGCGGTCTTCCTCAACCTCGCCCCCGACCACCTCGACCGCCACCGCGACCTCGAGGCCTACCTGGCGGCGAAGCTGCGGATCTTCGCCAACCAGGGCAACGACGACGTCGCCGTCTACAACGCCGACGACCCCTTCCTCGCCGACACCGACCTCGGCGGCTGCGCCCGCCGGGTTGCCTTCTGCCACGGCGCCGCCCCCGACTGCGAGGTCGCGGTCGCCGAAGGGACGATCTTCGACGACGGCGAGCCGCTGCTGGCGGTCGCCGAGCTCGGCCTCTTCGGCGAGCACAACGTCGCCAACGCGATGGCCGCCGCCGCCGCCGCGCTGGCGATGGGGCTCGATCGCGAAGCGGTGCGCGAGGGCCTGCGCAGCTTCGCCGGCGTCCCGCACCGCTTGGAGCAGGTGGCGGAGATCGGCGGCGTTCGCTTCGTCAACGATTCGAAGGCGACCAACGTCGCCTCTGCCACGGTCGGGCTCCGCGCCTTCGAGGGCGGCGTCCACGCGATCCTCGGCGGCAGCGAGAAGGACGAGCCGTTCACGCCCCTGATCGACCCGATCCGCGAGCGAGCCCGCGCCTGCTACCTGATCGGGGCGACGAGCGAGCGGATGGCGCGGGAGCTGGCGCCGGTGCTCGAGGCTGGGGTGGAGCTGCGCCGCTGCGCCGACCTCGAGGACGCGGTGCGGCGTGCGGCGGCCGTCGCGGCCGCCGGCGAGGTCGTCCTGCTCTCGCCAGCCTGTGCCAGCTTCGACGCCTTCGAGAGCTTCGAAGAGCGGGGCGACCGCTTCCGTGAGATCGTCGGAGGCCTGCGGTGAAGCGCCCGAAGAAGCGCTCCCGGACCCGCGTCTCCCCCGAGTACAACATGCTGCTCACCGCGACCCTCTGCCTGCTGGCGCTGGGGGCGGTGATGGTCTTCTCCGCCAGCTCGACCACCCGCGTCCTCCAGAACGGCGGCCTCTCCGACAGCGCCTTCTACCTGAAGCGGACGCTGCTGTTCGGCGCCGTCGGCCTGGTGATCATGCACCTGACCGCCCGCCATGGCCTGAAGGCGATTCGCAACCTCACCCCGGTCCTGCTGGGAGCCTCGATCTTCCTCCTCCTCGCCGTGCTCGTCGCCGGCACCGAAGTCAACGGCGCCAGCCGCTGGCTCGGCGGCGGCTTCCTGCAGATCCAGCCCTCGGAGCTGGCCAAGGTGGCGCTGATCCTCTACGGCGCCGACCTGCTGGCGCGCAAGCCGAAACGGGCCCGCTCGCTGGAGGGGATCATGCCCTTCCTGCTCGTCGTCGGCGCCTCCTGCCTGCTGATCATGCTCCAGCCCGACATGGGGACGACGATGGTGATCGTCTTCTCCGTCGCCGCGACGCTGATCGCCGCTGGGGTGCGACCTGCCGACCTCGGCAAGATCGCGTTGGTGATCGGCTGCCTGGCGCTGCTGATGGCGGTGGTCGAGCCCTACCGGATGGCGCGCCTCACCTCCTTCCTCAATCCCAGCGCCGCGGCCGAAGGCGCCGGCTTCCAGGCGGCGCAGGCGAAGATCGCCCTTGGCTCCGGCGGCCTCTTCGGGGTCGGGATCGGCAACGGCGTCCAGAAGGCCTTCTACCTGCCCGAGGCCCACACCGACATGATCTCGGCGGTGATCGGCGAGGAGCTGGGGCTGGTCGGGATCGCCGGCGTCGTCGGCCTCTTCGGCATGTTCGGCTACGCCGGGCTGAAAACGGCGCAGAAGGCGAGGGACGGCTACGCGAAGCTGCTGGTCGCCGGACTCACCTCGCTGGTCCTGGTCCAGGCGACTATCAACCTCTTCGCGGTGATGGGGCTGGCGCCGCTGACCGGCGTGCCGCTCCCCTTCGTCTCCTACGGCAACAGCAGCCTGATGGCGACGCTGTTCGCCGTCGGCCTGATCCTCAACGTCGCTCGCGGCGGCAGCGCCAGGGCGGCGCGCAGTTCGACGCCCTCCGGCGCTGGCAAACTGCGCGTCGTCCAAGGCGGGCGGGCGCCCGCGAGCAAAAGGAGCAGATCGAGCGGTGCCAGGAAAGCCAAGAGTGGTCGTGGCGGCGGGGGGAACCGCGGGGCACGTGGTGCCCGCCATGGCGGTCGCCGACGAGCTTCGGGCTAGCGGTGCCGAGGTCAGCTTCCTCGGCACGCGCGAGCGGATCGAGGCGGAGCTGGTCCCCGCCGCCGGCTACGAGGTCGACTTCGTCGAGGTGCGCGGGATCGACCGCCGCAACCCGCTGAAGGCCGTCCGCGCCGGGGTCGAGGCGCTGGCTGCCGTCGGAGAAGCGCTCAAGGCTCTGCGCCGCCGGGGAGCCGACGTGGTGATGGGCGGCGGCGGCTTCGTCGCCGGCCCCGCGGGGCTGGCCGCGACCCTGACGCGGACGCCGCTGGTGCTGACCGAGGCCGACAGCCATCTCGGTCTCGCCAACCGCCTGCTGGCGAAGCGGGCGTGGCGGGTCTGCCTCGCCTTCCCGATCGCGGGGCGGGAGGGCGAGCCCTACCTGGTCACCGGGCGGCCGGTGCCGAAAGCGGTGCTCGAAGGCGACCGCGAGCGGGCGCGGGCCCGGTTCGGGATCGCCCCGGACGCCAAGGTGCTGCTCGTCGTCGGCGGCAGCCAGGGAGCCCGCTCGATCAACCTAGCCGCGGTCGAGGCGCTCGCCGAGCGCCAGGGACGCGACTTCGACATCCTCCACATCGCCGGCAGCCGCGACTTTCCCGAGATCGAGGCGCGGCTTGCGGCGGCGCCGCACCGCGAGCGCTACACGCTCCTCCGCTACGAGCCCAACCTCGGCGACGGACTGGCGGCGTGCGATCTGGTGTTGGGACGCTCGGGCGGCTCGATCTTCGAGGTGGTGGCGGTCGGGCGACCGGCCGTCCTCGTGCCCTATCCCTTCGCCACCGCCGACCACCAGAGTGCCAACGCCGAGTGGATGCGGGTCGGCGGCGCGGCGACGGTTATCCCGGACATGGAGCTGACCGCGGCCCGTCTGGCGGCAGAGGTCGGGGCGGTGCTCGGCGACGAGGCGCGGCTGGAGGAGATGGCCGCCGCCGCACGGCGACTGGCCAGGCCAGACGCCGCAAAGCGCATCGCCAACGAGGTGCTGGCGGCGGCGCGATGAACAGCCTGATCATCGAGTCCGCGAAAAAGCGTGTGCTACACGTATTTCTGCGGACTCGCGAAGGAGGCTTGCGATGAGCGGCTGGCGTGGGCGGCGGCTCCACTTCATCGGCATCGGCGGGGCGGGGATGAGCGGGCTGGCGCTGGTCTGCGCCCGGCTCGGCGCCACCGTCAGCGGCAGCGATCGCAGCAACTCCTCATATCTGGAGCGGCTGCGCGAGGTTGGACTCGAACCCGCGGTCGGGCACGACGCGGCCAACCTGCCGGAGGCGGCCGAGGTGGTGGTCTCGACCGCGATCGGCGAGGACAACCCGGAGCTGGCGCTCGTCCGCGAGCGGGGGATCGAGCCGATCCACCGTGGAGTGCTGCTGGCCGAGCTCTGTGCCGAGAAGCGGCTGATCGCGATCGCCGGCACCCACGGCAAGACGACCACGACGGGGATGGTCGTCTGGGCGCTGCGGGCGATCGGCGCCGATCCGGCCTTCTTCGTCGGTGGCGAGGTGCCCGGTCTCGGCCCCGACGGCGGCACCGCCAACGCCGGCTGGGGAGAGGGGGAGTGGGTCGTCGCCGAGGCCGACGAGAGCGACGCCAGCTTCCTGCGCCTGCAACCCGAGGTCGCGGTCGTCACCAACGTCGAGATGGACCACCACTCGCGCTGGGGATCGTTGGCCGAGCTGCACGAAGCCTTTCGCCGCTTCGTCGACCCGGCGCGAGGACTGGTCGTGCCGGCCGATGAGGAGATGGACTGGCTGAAGGCGAGCGGGGAGGAAGCGCGCTTCGACGCCACCGCGCCAGGCCCCCCGGAGCTGGCGCTGGCGGTGCCGGGACAGCACAACCTCCGCAACGCCCGCGCCGCGCTCGGCGCGATCGAGTTGGCGGGGCTCGATGTGGGAGCGGCCGCCGAGGCGCTCGCTCGCTTCCCCGGCGTCCACCGGCGTCTCGAGCTGAAGGGCTCGCGCGGGTCGGTCCATATATATGACGACTACGCGCACCACCCGACCGAGGTCCGCGCCGCCCTCTCGGCGCTGCGCGAGCTGCGGCCCTCGCGCCTGATCGCGGTCTTCCAGCCGCACCTCTACTCGCGGACGAAGGCGCTGACGCAGGAGTTCGGCGCCGCCCTCGCTTTTGCCGACGAGGTTGCGGTCCTCGACGTCTACCCGGCCCGCGAGGAGCCGGTCGGCGGGCTCGCCGGCGTCAGCGGCCTCCAGGTCGCCCAGGCGGCTGCCGAGCGGATGGGAGGGAAGCCGGTCTGGTGGCTGCCCGAGATCGAGACCGCGCAGCGCGCGCTCGCCCAGCGTTTGGACCGCGCCGAGGGGGCGATCCTGGTCACGCTCGGCGCCGGCGACGTCTTCGAGTTGGGGGAGGCTCTGGTCGCGGAGCCGGCGGCCTCGAAGGAGGCGGAAAGATGACCACGCCGCCCGACGCGGTGCAACGCGACTTCCCGCTGGCGCGCCTGACCACCGTCCGCACCGGCGGCGCCGCCGACTGGTTCGCCCGACCGGGCGACGACGAGGCGCTGGTCGCGACCCTGCGCTGGGCCGAAGAAGAGGGGCTCGCGGTAGGGGTGATCGGCTCGGGATCGAACCTGCTGGTCGCCGACGACGGTTTCCACGGGTTGGCGCTGAAGCTGAACGGCGATCTGGCGGAGATCGCGCGGGAGGACGATCGCGTCGTCTGCGGCGGCGGTTACCGCTTTCCCTCCGCGGCGGCGAAAACCGCCGCCTGGGGCCTCTCGGGCCTCGAGTTCGGGATCAACATCCCCGGCACCACCGGCGGCGCCGTGCGGATGAACGCCAACGCCTACGGCGGCCAGCTGGCGCGGGTGCTCGAGTGGGTCGACGTCTGCACCGCCGAGGGCACCGATCGGCGCGAGCCCGGCCAGCTCAACTTCGAGTACCGCCGCTCGAGCCTGCTGCCAGGCGAAGTCGTCGCCCGCGCCTCCTTCCAGCTGCGGTCCGCCGACCCGGAGGAGGTTCGGGCGACCCTGGCAAGCATGCGCGAGCGCCGGCGCGAGGCGCAGCCCTCCGGGATCAAGACCTTCGGCTCGACCTTCAAGAACCCGGAGGACGAGAAGGCGGAAGGCAAATCGGCGGGGCAGCTGCTGGAGGCGGCAGGCTGCCGCGGTCTCCGCCACGGCGGCGCCCGCTTCTCGGAGAAGCACGCCAACTTCGTCGAGAACGACCGCGACGCCAGCACCGCCGACGTGCTGGCGCTGATGGCGATGGGAAGGCGGCGCGTCTTCGAGCGCTTCGGCGTCGCGCTGGAACCCGAGGTGCAGGTGCTGGGGGAGGTCGAGTGGCCCGACTGGGATCTGTGAGAGCGCGCTTTGTGGTCGGGGCCTTGGTCGCGGCCCTCGCCGCCGTCGCCGTCTACTGGTTCGCGCTCCGCCAGGACAGCGCGGAGCCGACGGTGCTGGTGCCCCGGCTGGCGGCGACGATCGGCGAAGGGTCGGAAGCGATCGGCGTCTCGGCCGAGGGCGCGTTGGTGCGCTGGCTGCCGCTGCCGGATGACCCGCCGCTGCCGCGGCTGTCGCTGGCAGGCCCGCCGAAGGGGGGGAGGGTGGAGGGGCCGGCGCTGGAACAGGTGCGCGTTCTCGCCGCCGTCCCGGATGGACTGCGTCCCTACGTCGAAAGCAGCTACTACGGCGACAGCGGGGTCGACGTCGACCTCACCACCGGAATCGAGCTTCGCTTTGGGGATGCCACCAGAGCGAGGAAGAAGTGGCGCGCCGCCGTCGCGCTTCTTGCCGATTCGGAAATAACGGCACTCGATTATGTAGACCTGCAGGCCCCGAGTCGTCCCTCTTATAGAGGCGAAGAACACGAACTGCCGCCCGCACCCTGAACCTGCCGAAGGTGTCATAAACCGCTCTGGCAAGCGGCCTTGCAAACTCTCAAGTAAAGGGTGAGGGTCGGCAAACCCTCAACTCCTGGTTGAGATATCTGCCTGCAGGATGCCTCCCGCTCGTTTGACAGAACCCTGGGAATGCCCTACGTTCAAGCGCAATTTCCGTGCTTGCTCCAGCGCCTTGAACCCTTGAGTATCGCTGAAGGCTCGGACGGAACGAAGGGTCAACTCAACTCAAAGCTTTGGAAACGCGCCAAGGGAAACCGGGCGCGCTGGAGAAAATCGGGAGATGGAATCCACTTACCTCGCGGTAATCAAGGTCGTCGGCGCCGGCGGCGGCGGTACCAACGCGGTCAGCCGCATGATCGACGCCGGCATTCGCGGCGTCGAGTTCGTCGCCGTCAACACCGACGCGCAGGCGCTGCAGGCCTGCGACGCCGACATCAAGCTTTCGATCGGCCAGGAGCTGACGCGCGGCCTCGGCGCCGGCGGCAACCCCGAGGTCGGGGCGGGCGCCGCGGCGGAGAGTCGCGACGAGATCAAGGAGGCGCTGAAGGGCGCCGACATGGTCTTCGTCACCGCCGGCGAGGGCGGCGGCACGGGCACCGGCTCGGCCCCCGTGATCGCCGAGATCGCCAAGGAGGAGATCGGCGCCCTCACCGTCGGCGCGGTGACCAAACCGTTCGAGTTCGAGGGCAAACGGCGGATGCAGCAGGCGCTCGAGGGGATCGAGAAGCTGCGCAACAAAGTCGACACCCTGATCATCGTCCCGAACGAGAAACTGCTGCAGGCGGTCGAGCGCCGGACCAGCGTCCTCGAGGCCTTCCGGATGGCCGACGACATCCTTCGCCAGGGCGTCCAGGGCATCACCGACCTGATCACCATCCCCGGCCTGATCAACCTCGACTTCGCCGACGTGCGGACGATCATGCGGGACGCCGGCTCGGCCCTGATGGGCGTCGGCTCCGCCTCCGGCGAGGCGCGCGCCCTCGACGCCGCCAAAGCGGCGATCACCTCGCCGCTGATCGAGGAGTCGATCAAAGGCGCGACCGGGATGCTGCTGAACATCACCGGCCCCGAGGACCTCGGCCTCTTCGAGGTCAACGAGGCCGCCCAGCTCGTCCAGGCCGAGGCTGACGACAACGCCAACATCATCTTCGGCTCCGTCGTCGACCAGTCGATGAAGGACGAAGTCCGGGTGACGGTGATCGCCACCGGCTTCGAGGGCTTCGAGCTGCTGGCCCGCTCGCCGCAGCGCGTGCGGCGCCGCTACGAGAGCCGTCCGCGGGTGTCGGCCGAGGACACGGACATTCGGAAATTGCGGGTGTCCGACGACGACATCGACGTTCCCGGGTTCCTGAAGGAATAGGCGCGGGAGGGGCCGTCGGCACCCCCTCCCAAACGCGCTCGCTTCGCTCGCTTTGGGAAGTGT
>JBIOWB010000132.1:0-19135 GCA_044868125.1 Solirubrobacterales bacterium | reverse complement strand
CGTGTAGGCAGCCGCCGGATCGTCAGCTTTGAAGACCGCCGAGCCGGCGACGAAGAGGTGGACGCCAGCGGCGGCGAGGGGTGCGGCGGTGTCTTCGTCGACGCCACCGTCGACCTCGATTCTTGCTTTGCCGATGAGCGGGGCAAGCCGCTCGATCTTTTCCGGCGAGGTCTCGATGAAGGACTGGCCGCCCCAGCCGGGGTTGACGGACATGCAGAGGACTATGTCGGCGAGGCCGCGCAGTTCCTGCACCGCCTCCACGGGGGTTCCGGGGTTGATCGCTATGCCTGAGAGACAACCGGCGTCACGGACTGCGGTCAGAGTGCGGCTGGCGTGCGGGGTCGCCTCCTCGTGGAAGGTGATCGAGTCGGCGCCGGCCTTGGCGAACTCCTCGATCTGGCGCTCAGGGGCCTCGATCATCAGGTGGACGTCGACGGCGCCGCCGGCGTCGTGGACCTGGTCGGCGATCCCGCTCAGGACCAGCGGCCCGATCGTGATCGGCGGGACGAAGTGCCCGTCCATCACGTCGAAGTGGATCACCCGCGCGCCCGCTTCCATCACCTCCTCGACCTGCGCCCCCAGCCGCCCCATGTCGGCGGACAGGATCGACGGCGCCACCCGCGGCTCCGCAATCAGCTCTCGCATCCGCTCGCTCACGAGCGCAAACCTAGACGACAGCTCGGCGCTAGGCCGACCGCAGCATCGATGCGCCGCAGGACTGACATTCCATGTCAGCGGTGTTGGTCATGCGAGCGATCGTCTGGTGTTCGCCGCAGTTGGGGCATTGGGAGACGAGTTCGAAGCGACTGAGGCAGTTGACGCAGCGCAGGCGGCCGGGCAGCTGGGTCGGGCGCAGCCAGGGCTCGCCGCAGCTCGGGCAGGGGGCACGGCCCAGGGGATTGGCGTCCCCCGAGGCGGACTGGTCGGGGTGGCTCACGCCTCGAACTTTACGGCAGCCTTTCAAGGCGAGCGACGAAGAAGCCGGTGGTGCGATCGCGGTCGGGACGCAGCTGCAGGCAACGCGGCTCGGCGGGTGCGGCGAGCCGCGGCGCGAGGGCGCCGAGGTCGTCCAGCTCCAGCGGTGGGACCTCGCCCGACTCCGATGTCCGCAGCAGGGCGGCGATCCGCTCCTCGTTCTCGCGGCGGGAGATCGTGCAGGTCGAGTAGACGAGGGTGCCACCCGGGCGCAGGACGGCGGCGGCGTTGCGCAGCAGCTCGTCCTGGGTCTCGGTCAGGCGCTCGATCGTCTTCGGCGACTTGCGCCAGCGGGCGTCGGGGCGCGAGGCGAGCGTGCCGAGGTCGGAGCAGGGGGCGTCGAGGAGGACGCGGTCGAAGCCGGGCGCCATGCCGGTCTCGGTCGCATCGGCCTCGATCACGGTGACGCTGTGAAGGCCGAGGCGGCGGGACTGGGCGGCGACTTCCTCGGCCCGGGTCGGGTCGAGCTCGACCGAGATCACCTCGCCGCGATCGCGCATTCGCTCGGCGATCTGCCCGGTCTTGATCCCAGGACCGGCGCAGAGGTCGAGGACGTGCTCGCCCTCCTGAGGATCGAGAGCCTCGACCACGGCGGCCGAGCCGCGGCTCTGCGGGGTCAGCTCGCCGGCCTCGACCGCCTCCGGGACCAGCTCGCCGGTACGGCCGTCGATCACCAGCGTTTCCGATGCGGCGAGCGGCCAGGCGGCGTCGGGGGCGCGCGCCTCCACCCCGACCTCCTGAAGGCGCTCGATCATCGCCCCCCGCCCCACTCGCAGCGGGTTGACCCGCATCGCCACCTCGACCCGTTCGTTACAGGCGGCGAGGGTCGAGCGCGCCGCCTCCGCCCCCAGCTCGTCCCACCACATCTCCGCCAGCCACCGCGGAGACGAATCGGCAACTGCCGCAGCGGCTGGGGTCGAGTCGTCGCCGAGCAGATCCTCGGTCAGCTGTGCGCGCTCGCGCACCGCCCGCCGCAAGATCGCGTTGACGAAGCCGGAGGCGTGGCCCGCGCCGGCGGTCTTGACCAGCTCCACCGCCTGGTCGACGGCGGCGTGATCGGGCGTGGCGTCGGCGAAGAGCACCTCGTAGAGCCCAAGGCGCAGCGCCGCCAGGACGGGCGGATCGAGGAGCCGGGTCGAGCGCCCGGCGAGGCGCTCGACCGCGACGTCGCTGGTGCCGCGTCGCTGGACGGCGCCGTAGGCGAGGCGCTGCGCCTGGGCACGGTCGCGACCGCCGAGGCCGAGGCGATCGACCTCGGCGCGGAAGACGCGCTCCGTGTAGGCGCCCTCCTCGAAGGTGGCGCGAACGGTGGCGTAGGCGAGCGAGCGGGCGAGCGAGGCGCGGCCGGCGCTGGCGGTCATGCTCGTGCCGCCGTCATAGCCGTGGCGGCTCGTGCCCGCGCAGGTAGGCGTCGGCGGGCATCGCCTTGCCACCGGGCGGTTGGACCACGTCGAGCTGCAACGCCCCCTTGCCGCAGCCGAGCACCAGGGCGTCCAAGCGTGCCTCCAGCGCCCCGGGCGAAACGTCGGCCTCGACCTCGTGGGCGCGGCGGATGCCCAGTCGCTCCCCGTCGGCGGTCTCCAGGTAGGTGCCGACGTGCGGGTTCAGGGCGCGAACCTTCGCCGCCAGCTCGGCGGCAGGTCGAGCGGGGTCGAGGCGGCGCTCGGCGGGGTCGATCTTCTCCGCGTAGGTGACGCCGCCATCGTCCTGCGCGGTGAGCTCGAGCGCGCCTTCGGCCTGCAGGTCCAGCGCCCGGACGAGGAGGTCGCCGCCGAGCTCCGCCAGCCGCGCCGAGAGCGAGGCGAAGTCCTCCTCCGGGTCGATCGGCGTTTCCTCGCAGAGGGCGACCGGGCCGGAGTCGAGGCCCTCGGTCAGGCGCATCACGCAGACGCCGGTGGTCGGGTCGCGGGCCATGATCGCCCGCTCGATCGGCGCCGCCCCGCGCCAGCGCGGCAGCAGCGACGGGTGCACGTTCAGCATCGGGAGCTCGGAGAGCAGCGGCTCGCGGATCAGCTGCCCGAAGGCGCAGACGAGCACCGCCTCCGGCCTGGCGGCGCGAATCCGCTCCAGCGCCCCCTCGTCGTTGACGTTCTCCGCCTGCACCAGGTCGAGCCCCAGCTCGCTCGCCGCAGCGGCGGCCGGCGGCGGCTGCACCTTGCGGCCGCGCCCCTGGCGGCGGTCTGGCGGCGTCACCACCAGCGCCGGCCGGTGCGGCGAGCCCGCCAGGCGCCGCAGCACCGTGGCGGCGAACTCCGAAGTCCCGAGGTAGGCGGTCCTCACGCGTCGGTGCGCGGCTCGCGCAGCTCGCCCTCTCCGGCGATCTCTTCCTCGGAGGAGGGGCTGTAGCCGCCGCCCTCGCGCAGCGCCCGCAGCGCCGCCTTGCGCTGCTCGCGGGTGGTGCGATCGAGGATCAGGACTCCGTCCAGGTGGTCGATCTCGTGCTGGAGGACGCGGGCCTCCAGCCCCGCTGCCTCGATCGCGATCGGCTCACCGTCGACGTCGCGGCCGGCGAAGCGCGCGTAGAGCGGCCGCTCGACGTCCATCGAGACGCGCGGCAGGCTCAGGCAGCCCTCCTCGGCGACGGCCGTCTCCTCCGAGAGCCACTCGATCTCGGGGTTGACGATGGCGCTCGGCTCCCCGTCGGGGCCGGCTTGGAAGACGAGCAGGCGACGGAGGACGCCGAGCTGGGTGGCGGCGAGGCCGACGCCGAGGCCGTCGCGCATGATCCCGAACATCCGCTCGACCTCCGAGCGCAGCTCCGGACCGAAGCTGGAGACCGGCGAGGCCTTGCTCTTCAGGACCGGATCGCCGAACTTGACCACCTGCGCGAGCGCCGCTTCCCGGCGCTCCAACATCACGACTTCGAGCTGGCGCTCCTCGCTCTCGCGCTCCTGGGTTTGGGTCTCATTACTCATCCGATCTGAGTCTAAGCTGCACCCGCGTTCTGATACTTCCCGCGAGCACGGTCATGTCCTCCCCACGGATTGCCATCGCCACCTGCGCCGACTACGCCGACCTCAAGGTCGACGACGAGCTGCTGTGCCGGGCGCTGGAGGAACGCGGGTGCGAGGCGCGGTCGGTGATCTGGGACGAGGCTGGGATCGATTGGCGGCGTTTCGATCTCTGTCTGGTCCGGTCCACCTGGGACTACCACGAGAGGCACGCCGAGTACCTCGCCTGGGCGGGGCGGGTCGAAGCCGAGTGCAGGCTGCAGAACCCCGCCGAGGTGGTGATTTGGAACAGCGACAAGCGCTACCTGCGAGAGCTCGGCGAGCGTGGCGTACGCACGGTGCCGACCGTGTGGGTGGGCCGCGACTGCCAGCTCGACCTGGAGCGGATCCTTGCCGGCACGGGCTGGGAGGAGGCCGTCGTCAAGCCGGTCGTCGACCTCGGGGCGAGGAACCTCCGGCGGGTACGAGCCGGGGAAGGAGCCGGAGCGCTGGACTCGATCCTCGAGGACCAAGACGCGATGGTGCAGCCGTTTCTGCCGTCCCTCGAAGAGCGGGGGGAGATCTCCCTTGTCTACATCGGCGGGGAACTGAGCCACACGGTGCGCAAGCGCCCCGCCGCGGGAGACTTTCGGGTGCAGGCGATCTGGGGCGGCACGGTCAGCTCCGCCGAACCGACCCTCGCCGAGAGGGACCTGGCCGAGGCGGCGCTAGCGGAGTTCAAGGAGGCTCCGCTCTACGCCCGGGTCGACCTGGTCGAAGGTCCCACCCTCGATCCCTGCCTGATCGAGCTGGAGCTGATCGAGCCCAACCTGTACCTGACCCATGATCCGGCCGCTGCGGATGCTTTGGCGGACGCCGTGCTGCGCGTCCTCGGTGGAGAGGGGGCACCCCCTCTCCGGACACTCCACTAACCGTCCGCGGAGTGGGTACTCCCTTCTCTCACTGTGGATCGACGTCGACGCCGATCGCGACGTCCTTCAAAGAGCGGTCGCCCACCCGCCGCTCGACCGCCTCGCGGACGGCGGTCACCGTCCCCTCGCGGTCGTCGGTCTTGATCAGGATGCGGCGGCGGTGGCGGTTGCGGACGCGGAACATCGGCGCCGGGCCGAGCACCTCGGAGCCGTCGGGGAGCGAGCGGCGCAGCTCGGTGGCGACAGCGGCGGCCGCGTCGTCGAGCTTCGGCTCCAGCTCGGAGGAGAAGTTGATCCGGGTCAGGTGCGAGAAGGGCGGATAGTGGAGCGCCTGACGGCGCTCCAGCTCGACCTCGAGGAAGCCGGCGGAGTCGTGGCGGGCGGCGTGCTCGATGCTGGAGGCGTGCGGGGCAAGGGTTTGGACGATCACCTCCCCCCCGGCCTCGCCGCGGCCGGAGCGGCCGGCGAGCTGGGCGACCATCGCGAAGGTGCGCTCCTCGGCGCGGAAGTCGGGGAAGCGGAGGGTGGCGTCGGCGTCGAGGATCGCGCTCAGCGTCACCTCGGGGAAATCGTGGCCCTTGGCGACCATCTGGGTGCCGACGAGGACGGCGCTGGGCAGATCGTCGAAGCGGGCGAGGATGCGGGCGTGGGCGCCGCGCTCGGCGGCGGTGTCGGAGTCGAGGCGGAGCACCGGCATCGGGTCCAGCCGCTCGGCCAGCAGCGCCTCGATCCGCTCGGTGCCGGCGCCGGCGCGCGAGAGCGTGGTCGAGCCGCACTCGGGGCAGGCACGCGGCTGGGGTTCGGCGTGGGCGCAGTGGTGACAGACGAGGCGGCCGCTGTGGCGGTGGACGATCAGCGAGACGTCGCAGTTGGGGCAGTCCCAGTGGTGGCCGCAGGACCGGCAGCTGAGCCAGGGCGCGAAGCCGCGGCGATTGATCATCACGATCGCCTTGGCGCCGGCGGCGCGGACACCCTCCAGCGCCTCCCAGGTCTCGGGGTGGACCGGGCCCGAGCGCGGGTCTGCCTCGCGCATGTCGACCAGGTGGACCGGCGGCATGCGGCGACCGTCGACCCGGCGCGGCAGCTCCAGGCGCGGCAGCTCCAGCCAGCTCTCCGGGCGCGGGGTCGCGGTGCCGGCGACGAGGACGGCGCCGCTGTCTTCGGCGCGTTTGCGGGCGACGGTACGCGCGTCGTAGGTGGGGTCGCCCTCCTGCTTGTAGGAAGGGTCGTGCTCCTCGTCGATCACGATCAGGCCGAGGTCGCGGACCGGCGCGAAGACGGCGGAGCGCGGTCCGACGCAGACCTGGGCCTCGCCGCCGCGCAGGCGACGCCACTCGTCGTAGCGCTCGCCGGCGGAGAGGGCCGAGTGGAGGACGGCGAAGCGATCGCCCAGGCGGGCGCGGAAGCGGGCGACGGCCTGCGGGGCGAGGCCGATCTCCGGGACGAGGACGATCGCGCCCTTCCCCCGCTCCAGCGCCGCCTCGACCGCGGCCAGGTAGACCTCGGTCTTGCCGGAGCCGGTGACACCGTGGAGGAGCAGCTGGCGCTCGGTGCCGGCCTCGCCGTCGAGCGCGGCGACGATCGCCGCGGCCGCCCGCTCCTGCTCGGGCAGGAGCTGCGGGCGGGCGGCATTGCCGCGCAGGCCCGGCTCGCCCGGGATGCGGCGCACGGTCGAGGCGCGGGTCGCGACCAGCCGGCGCTGCTCGAGCCGGCGCAGGGTCTGGCGGTCGGAGCCGACCGCCGTTGCCAGCTCGCCGGAGGACATCTCTCCCGAGCGCAGCGCCTCCAGCACGGCGCGCTGCTTGGCGCCGAGGCGCTCACCTCCCTCCAGCGCCGCCTCTCCGGCCGGCAGCAGCTCCGCCCGCAGCTCGGTCTTCGCCCGCACCGTGCGGCCGCCGTTGCCGGTCCCCGTCCCCGGCGGCAGCACCAGCTGCAGCCCGCGCGAGGGGGTCGAGCAGTACTCGCGGGCGACCCAGAGGCCGAGCCGGACCAGCTCCGGCGTCCCCCCCGCCTCCAGCGCCTCGATCGGCTCCGCCAGGCGCTCCGGGGGCAGCTCCGAGGCCTCGGCCATCTCGACGACGACGCCGAGGATGCGGCGCGGGCCGAAGGGCACGCGAACCACGCTGCCGACCTCGATCCCCTCCATCGCCTCCGGTTGGCGGTAGTCGAAGGGACCGCGCAGGGCGCGGGCGGTGGTCAGCGGCTCGACGCGGAGGATCGTCACCGGTCGAGGTTATGGACAGCGGAAGATGCTCCCGCGCGCCTCCCCGCATCTTCGGCCGTTCCGTTGCCGCGCTGCCGGGCGAGGCCATATGCTGGCGCCCGATGAGCCTCAACCTCAGCGCCGGAGAGCACGTCATCTTCGAAGGCCACCCCTCCTGGCGGGCGATCCTCGGCTTCTACCTCAAGGGCGTCCTGGTCGCGGTGATCCTCGGGGTGATCGCGAAGCTGATCGACGGCAACGGGACGGCCTTCCTGGTGATCCTCGTCGTCCTCGCGATCACCCTCCTGGTCGGCTTCGTCAAGCGGGTCGCAACGACCTACACGATCACCGACCGCCGCCTCAACATCAAGCGCGGGATCGTCTCCAAAGAGGTCCAGGAGACCCGTTTGGAGCGGGTCCAGAACGTCAACTACCGTCAGTCCGTCTACCAGCGCCTGATGCAGATCGGCGACGTCGACTTCGACACCGCGGCAAGCGACGACTACAACTTCATCTTCGCCGGCGTGGCAGACCCGGGCGACGTCGTCCACGCCGTGGACCAGGCGACCGGAGCCGAGTCAGCAGGGACGCACGGGCTGGGCGAGGCCCAGCCGCCTTCGACTTAGCCCGCTCGGCCTCCGAACTTTTGGGGGTCATAGCCACCCAAATCTCGGAGTGGTGAATTGCGGGCCGCTCCGTAATTCGCCTCTCCGAGATTGACCCCGCTATAGCGAGGTCAAGTTCGGAGCGGCTGGGTCTCGGCCCCCTTACCTGCTCCGTCCCCGGCTTACTCGCCGGAGTTTCCGGGCCTACGCCGCGGCGGCTTCGGCGCCCGCCGCCTGGCGCAATGCGTCGGCGCGGTCGGTCCTCTCCCAGGTGAAGTCGTCGTCGTCGCGACCGAAATGGCCATAGGCGGCGGTCTTCTGGAAGATCGGGCGGTGGAGGTCGAGGTACTTGCGGAAGGCGCCGGGGCGCATGTCGAACTCGGCCTCGACGAGCTGAGAGATCTGGGCGTCGGGGAGCTTGCCGGTGCCGAAGGTCTCGACCATCAGCGAGACCGGGTGGGCGACGCCGATCGCGTAGGCGACCTGGACCTCGCAGCGCTGCGCGAGACCGGCGGCGACGACGTTCTTCGCCACGTAGCGGGCGGCGTAGGCGGCCGAGCGGTCCACCTTCGAGGGGTCCTTGCCGGAGAAGGCGCCGCCGCCGTGGCGGGCCATGCCCCCGTAGGTGTCGACGATGATCTTCCGCCCGGTGAGGCCGGCGTCGCCGACCGGGCCGCCGATCACGAACTTGCCGGTCGGGTTGACGAGGAACTCGCCCTGCAGCTCGCTCTCGTCGAAGCGCCCGGGGACCTCTGCGTTGAGGACCGGCAGGATCACGCTCTCCCACAGCTCCGGCTTGATCTGGATCTGCGAGTCGATCCCCTCGTCGTGCTGGGTCGAGATCAGGAGCTTTTCGACGGCGACGGGGCGGCCGTCGGCGTAGCGGACGGTGACCTGGGTCTTGCCGTCGGGTCCGAGGTAGCCCATCGTCCCGTCCTTGCGCACCGCCGCGAGCCGTTCGGCGAGCCGGTGGGCGAGGTGGATCGGCATCGGCATGAGCGCCTCGGTCTCGTCGCTGGCGTAGCCGAACATCATCCCCTGGTCGCCGGCGCCGGCGACGTCGAGCTCGTCGGTGTCGGAGGGGTCGACCTTGGTCTCGTAGGCCCGGTCGACGCCCTGGGCGATGTCGGGCGACTGCTCGTCGATCGAGGTCAGGACCGAGATGTGGTCGCAGTGGTACCCGTAGTCGCCGTGGTCGTAGCCGATCTCGCGCACCGTCTCGCGAACGATCTCCGGGATGTTGAGGTGGACGTCGGTGGAGATCTCCCCCGAGACCACCGCCATGCCGGTGTTGACGAGGGTCTCGCAGGCGACGCGGCCGCCCGGATCCTCGCCCATGATCGCGTCGAGGACGCCGTCGGAGATCTGGTCGGCGACCTTGTCCGGGTGCCCCTCGGTGACCGACTCGGACGTGAAGAGGTACTCGCCCTCGGCAAGCGGCTTGGAAGTAGGCATGGCGGAAGAGTAAAGGAATGTCGACTGGCGTCGGTTGGTCAGTCTGAGTAGCGCCTGCGACCCGAAGCCGGAACGAAATCGATGATCAGCGGCACCCCCTCCAGCCCATACGCCTCGCGCATCCGGTTCTCCAGGTGGTAGGCCCAGTCGCGGCTGATCAGTTTGCGGTCGTTGACCTGGATCGCGACCCGCGGCGGGCTCTCCCCCACCTGCGCTGCGTAGTAGAGGCGCAGGCGCTTGCCGCGCTTGGAGGGCGGCGGGGTGCGGGCGACGACGTCGCTGACGAAGCGGTTCAGCTCCGGGGTCGGGATCCGCTCGGCGGCCCTGTCGGCGAGCTCCAGCGCCCGCGGCAGCAGGGCGCCGACGTTGCGGCCCCGTCTGGCCGAGCAGGTGATGACGGCGGGGCGGAGCCGCAGTTTCCGCTCGACCCGGGCGCGGGCGTCGTCGATGTCGGTCGTCGTGACGTCCCACTTGTTCATCGCCAGCAAAGAGGCGCAACCGGCCTTCATCGCCGTCTCGGCGGCGCGCAGGTCCTCGGTGGTGACCCCCTCGGTGGCGTCGCAGACGACGATCGCCACGTCGGCCCGCTCGACCGCCCGTTCCGAGCGCAGCTGCGCGTAATAGTCGACGGTGCCGGCGACCTTTGAGCGGCGCCGCAGCCCGGCGGTGTCGACGAGGATCACGCGGCGGCCGTCGACCTCGACCTCGGTGTCGATCGCGTCGCGGGTGGTGCCGGCGACGTCGGAGACGATCACCCGCTCGGAGCCGAGGAAGGCGTTGACGAGCGAGGACTTGCCGACGTTGGGGCGGCCGATCACGGCGACCCGGGTGGCGTCGTCCTCCTCCGCCTGCGGCTCGCGGTCGCCCAGCGCGGCGGCGATCGCGTCGAGCAGGTCGCCGGTGCCGAGCCCGTGGGTGGCGGAGACCGCGACCGGGTCGCCGAGCCCGAGCGCGTGGAACTCGGCGGTGATCGAGTAGTCGTCGGGCCGGTCGGCCTTGTTGACGACGACGATCACCGGCACCTGCGAGCCGCGCAGCGTCTTCGCCAGCTCGGCGTCGCCGGCGCGGAGCCCGGCGCGCCCGTCGACGACCATGACGATCGCGTCGGCTTCGGCGATCGCCAGCCGCGCCTGCGCCTGCACGTCCTGGGCCAGCTCCGCCTCGTCGCCGAGGTCGATCCCGCCGGTGTCGACGAGCTCGAAGGCGATCCCGTTCCACTCGGTCGCGAGCCGCTTGCGATCGCGGGTGACGCCCGGCTCGGGCGAGGTGACCGCCTCGTTGCCACCGACCAGGCGGTTGACCAGGGTGCTCTTGCCGACGTTGGGGAAGCCGACGACGGCGACTGTCGCGAGGCTCATGCCAGGCCCCGCTCGCGGGCGAGTGCGACGACGCGGGCGATGACCTCTTGGAGGCTGAGCCCGGTCGTGTCCAGCTCGACCGCGTCCTCGGCGGCGCGCAGGGCGCCGTGCTCGCGCTCGGTGTCGCGGGCGTCGCGTTGGCGCTGCGCCTCGAGGACCCGCTCGACGGGCTCGCCGGTCTCCGCCGCACGGCGGCGCGCCCGCTCCTCGTCGGAGGCGGTGAGGAAGACCTTCAAGGGCGAGTCGGGGCTGACGACGGTGCCGATGTCGCGACCCTCGGCGACGTAGCGACCGGCGGCGATCAGCCGGCGCTGGCGCTCGACCATCGCCGCTCGCACGCGGGAGTGGACCGACACCTGAGAGGCGGCAGCCGAGACCTCGGGGCTCCGGATCTCCTCGGTGACGTCGTCGCCGTCGAGCAGCACCCGCTGCCCGTCGAAATCGATCTCGAGCCCCTCGGCCATGGCACCGACCGCTTCACCGTCGTCGAGATCGGCCCTGCCCTCCAGCGACGCCAGCGCCACGCAGCGGTACATCGCCCCCGAGTCGAGGTAGGTGAAGCCGATCTCGCCCGCGACGCCGCGCGCGACCGAGGACTTGCCGGCCCCGGCGGGCCCGTCGATCGCGATCACCATCAGGGCAGCGTATGAGATCCGCGTATGCGATCTGGCGAGCGCCGGACCAAGCGGGGGTAGGACGCAGGGAGGCCGAACAGCAGCGCTATTTGGCCGACTGAGGACGACGCCCCGCGCAGTGTCCGCCGCCGCCAGGCGCGTGCGCGGAGAGGAACCGCTCCAGGAGCCGGTTGTAAGGGTCGCCCGTCTCGGGGACGCTGTGGCCCTTCCCTCCGATCGTCGCCCGCTCGGCTCCCAGCGCCTCGGCCAGCCGGTCGCAGACGGCCTCGAACACGGGAGAGTGGCGGCCGGAGACGACGAGGACCGGGAAGCGGGCCGCGGCGAGGCGGTCGAGCGGCACCTCCCCCTCCCAGGGCGGGCGCTCGCGCATCGCCAGCTCGGCCCCGCGGCGCAGCGGCTCCGGCAGCTCGGCGGGCGTCTCGCGGGCGGAGTTGGCGCCGAAGCGGAACATGCGGACGAACTCGAGCGGCGTGATCGAGTCGGCAGCGCCGTAGAGGCGCTCGCCGTTGGCGATCATCTCGGCCGCCTCGGGCGTCCCCGCCAGCTGCAGGGTGCCCGGCTCGGAGACGGTGAGCGAGAGCACCGCCTCGGGCCGAAGCGCCGCCGCGTAGAGGGCGATCACGGCGCCGTAGGAATGCCCGACGAGGTGGGCGCCGTCGCCGAGCAGCTCCGCGAACAGCGGCGCTTCGGCCTCGAAGTCGTTGCGCGGCAGCGGCGGACTGCCACCGAAGCCCGGCCGGTTGGGGAAGATCGTCGTCCAGGCGCGGCTGAGCTCGCGCTGGCGGCGCCAGGTCAGCTCCGCCGCGACGACGCTGCCCGGGACGAAGAGGATCGGCGGCCCCTCCCCCAGCCGCTCGACCTCGAGGTCGACGCCCCGCACCTCATCCCCCGAGCAGCGAGCCGAGGTCGTGCTCGAAGCCGGGGTAGCTGACGGCGGCGGCCTCCATGCCGCGCACCTCCACCCCCTCCTTCGAGGCGAGGCCGGCGACGGCGCCGAGCATCGCGATCCGGTGATCGCCGTGCGAGTCGATCGTGCCGCCGCGCAGGCCGCCGGTGCCCTCGATCACCATCCCGTCCGGCGTCGGCTCGACCTTGCCACCGAGCGCGTGAAGCGCCGCAGTGACGGTCTCGATCCGGTCGGACTCCTTGCGCCGCAGCTCCTCGGCATCGCGGATGGTCGTGGTCCCCTCGGCAAAGCAGGCGGCGAGGGCGACCAGCGGCAGCTCGTCGATGGCGAGCGGTATCTCGGCACCGCCGACCTCGGTGGCTTGGAGGGGTGCGGAGCGGATGCGGAGGTTGGCCGTCGGCTCTCCGCTGACTTCCGCTTCGTCAGGCCCCTCCACCGTCGCCCCCATCCGCTCGAGGATGGTCAGCAGACCGGTGCGGGTCGGGTTGACGCTGACGTCGAAGAGAGCAACCTCGCTGCCGTCTATCAAGAGAGCGGCAACGATGAAGAAGGCGGCCGAGGAGACGTCCGCGGGCACGGCGGTCGGGCCTGGTTCGACTCGCTCGGCGGGGCGCACCACGACCGCGTCACCGTCGCGCTCGATCGAGGCGCCCGCGGCGGCCAGCATCCGCTCCGTGTGATCGCGGCTGGGTAGGGGCTCAATGACTCGCGTCTCGCCTTCCGCCAAGAGCCCTGCCAACAAGAGGCAGGACTTGACCTGGGCGCTGGCAATCGGCATCTCATAGGCGATGCCGTGGAGCGGGGCACCCTCGATCCCCAGCGGCGGCAGTCGATCTTCGCGTGCAGTGAGGTTGGCCCCCATCTGCCGCAATGGCACCGCAATCCGATCGACCGGCCGGCGGCGGATCGACTCGTCGCCGTCAAGCGTCCACCGCTCCCCCACCTGCCCCGCCAACCATCCAGGCAGCAGCCGGAGGAGCGTCCCCGCATTGCCGACGTCGATCGTGGCGGGACCTGCGCCGCGTAGGCCGACCCCGCCAACCTTCACGACCAAGCCGCCCATGCCAGGGTCGAAAAGCTCGAGTTTCGCACCGACCGCCTCGATCGCCGCCAAGGTCGAGCGGGTATCGGCTGAATCGAGGTAGTCGGCGACTTCGGTCTCCCCCTCCCCCATCGCCGCGATCAGCGCCGCCCGGTGGCTGATCGACTTGTCCGACGGGGGGCGGAGGGAGCCGCGCAGCGGTCCCGAGGGCTCGAAGCGACTCATCGGCGCGAGCCTATTCGGCGTTGCCGCCGCCGAGGACCGTCACGGTGTGGCCGAGGCCTCGCACCAGCTCCTCGGCCTTCGCCGCCTGCTCGTCGCCGGCGACCCAGAGGGAGACGGCGCCGGAGGTCATGTCCGGCGCCGGGTGCAGCGCCATGTCCTCGATGTTCACGCCCGCCTCGCCCAGCGCCAGCGCCAGCTCGGCGATCGTCCCGGGCCTGTTGGCGACGACTATCCGCAGCTCGCGCAGCGGCCCGGCCTCCGACTCGGCTTCGAGCAGACGCCGGCGCGCCTCGCCGGCGGCACCGTGCCAGGCGGCGAGCGCCTCGCGGTCCCCCCCGCGGATCAGCCGCGCCGCCTCGCGCAGCCGCTCGCCGACCGAGTCCACCGAGTCCGCGACCGCCTCGCGGTTGGCGGCGAAGATGTCGGCCCAGATCGCCGGGTTCGAGCCCGCCACGCGGGTCGCGTCGCGGAAGCTCGGACCGACGTCCGGCAGCCGCTCGCTTTCCTGCGTCAGCGAGTCCGCCGCCTCGCTTGCCAGCACGTTCGCCAGCACGTGCGGCAGGTGGCTGACCGTCGCCATCAGACGGTCATGGCGGCGCGGGTCGATCGCCTGCGGCCGCGCCCCCAACGCCGAGAGCAGCCGCTGCAGGCGGTCGTAGAGCAGGCCGCTGGAGCCCTCTGTGGGGGTCAGGAACCAGCGCGCCCCCTCGAAGAGGTCCTCGCGCGCGTTCTCGACGCCGGCCGTCTCCGCCCCCGCCAGCGGGTGGCCGCCGATGAAGCGCTCGTCCCCGCCCGCCACCGCGACCAAATCGCCCTTGGTCGAGCCGACGTCGGTGACGACGGTTTCCGGGCCGGCGGCGGCGAGCGCCTCGCGCGCCTGCTCCGGCAGCACCGCCACCGGGCCGGCGCAGAAGACGACGTCGGCGCCCTCGCAGGCCTCCGCCACCGAGTCGGCACCACGGTCGATCGCCCCCAGCTCGACCGCCCGCGCCAGCCGCTCGGGGCTGCGGCCGCAGCCGAGCACCTCCGCGTCCAACCGCCGCCGCGCGGCGAGACCGATCGAGCCCCCGATCAGGCCCACGCCGAGAACGGCGATCTTCATGGACGGGAGCGCGCCCTCAACCGCGCCGCGCCTCCACAGCGGATGCGAACCGCTCCAGCGCCGTCACCGTGTCCTCCCAGTCGATGCAGGCATCGGTGATCGACTGCCCGTAGACGAGCTCCTCGCCGGGGACGAGGTTCTGGCGTCCCTCGACCAGGAACGACTCCAGCATCGCGCCGACGACCGCCTTGTTGCCGTCCGCCACCTGGTCGGCGATGTCGCCCGCGGCGAAGAACTGCCTTTCCGGGTCCTTGCCGCTGTTGTCGTGGGAGGCGTCGATCACCAGCCGCTCCGGCTGGCCGGCGACGCCGAGGGTCACCAGCGCGTCCTCGACCTCGGGCGGGTAGTAGTTCGGCTGCCCGTGACCGCCGCGCAGGATGACGTGGCAATCGGGATTGCCGGTGGTGTGCAGGATCGCCGGCATGCCGGCGTCGTCGATCCCGGCGAAGGCGTGCGGGGCCGCCGCCGCCCGCACCGCGTCGACCGCTATCTGGATGTTGCCGTCCGTCCGGTTCTTGAAGCCGATCGGCATCGAGAGGCCCGAGGCGAGCTGGCGGTGCGTCTGGCTCTCCGAGGTGCGCGCCCCGATCGCCCCCCAGGCGACGCAGTCGGCGATGTACTGGGGCGTGATCGGGTCGAGGAACTCGCAGCCGATCGGCAGACCCGTGTCCAGCACCTCCAGCAGCAGCTTGCGGGCGGTCCGCAGGCCGGCGTTGACGTCGGCGCTTTCGTCGAGGTGCGGGTCGTTGATCAGCCCCTTCCAGCCGGTCGTCGTCCGCGGCTTCTCGAAGTAGACGCGCATCACCACCAGCAACTCGTCGCGCAGCGTCCGGGCCGTCGCGCTCAGCTTCGTCGCGTACTCCATCGCCGCTTTCGGGTCGTGGACGCTGCACGGCCCCACGACGACCATCAGCCGCGGGTCCCGCCCCTGCAGCACATCGCGCACTTCCTCACGGCCCCGGATGACCGCTTTCGCCCGCTCCTCCCCGAGCGGCAGCTCCGCCAGGAGCTTTTCCGGCGGCACCAGCTCGACGACTTTCGCGATGCGCTGATCGCGGACGCCGTCTCGCTTTGCCCCCTCCATCCCGATGAACATTTTGCCTTCGCCTTTCTCCAAACCCCTGAAATCGTACTTTCTGGTCGCTCGCGGTCGGGTCGGGTCGGCGCGCGAGCGCAACGAGAGCTCGAACGGGCGCCCGGCCGGAAGATCTGAGTCTTCTGGCGGCGCGCCGCCGCCAGGCCGGACGCCTATCTAAATCGCCAATAGGTGAGGTGGGTTGGCGCGACGGCAGCCTCGAGCGCGCTGGTACCGGCCGCGGATGTCGGTTTGTCCAACCTCACGATGCAGGAGGTTGTATCACGGGCGCAGCTTTAGTCAAGTAATTCCGATAGGCCGCGCAGGAAGCGCTCGTTCTCCTCGGCGGTGCCGTAGCTGACGCGGACGTGGCCGGGACCGCCGAGGGCCCTGCCGGGACGGACGGCGATCTCGCGCTCGGCGAGGCCGGCGAGGACCTCGGCTTCGTCGGCGTCGCCGAGGTCGACCCAGGAGAAGTTGGCGTGGGAGTCGGTGGTCCGCAAGCCGCGGCTCCGCAGCCCCTCCTCGACGGCGAGACGAGCGGCGACCGTGCTCTCGACCCGGCGCACGACGTCGTCCTGGTGCAGGAGGGCCTCCGCCCCGGCCGCCTGGGCGAGGGCGTTGACGCTGAAGGGCTGACGGACCGCGTCGACCGCGGCGCGGAAGTTGGCGGAGCCGATCGCGTAGCCGACCCGCAGCCCGGCGAGGCCGTAGCACTTGCTGAACGTGCGCAGGACGACCGCGTTGGGGAAGTCCTCGAGCAGGTCGAGCGAGGCGTCCGGGTCGTCGTGGGTCTGGAACTCGACGTAGGCCTCGTCGAGGACGATCGTCACGTGGCTGGGGATCCGCTCGCAGAAGGCGGCGACCTCGGCCACCGGGATGTGGGTCGCGGTCGGGTTGTTCGGGTTGCAGACGATCGCCATCTGGGTCGCCGCGGTCACCTCGGCCGCAATCGCGTCGAGGTCGTGGACGTCGCCCTCGGCAAGCGGCACGCGGATCTCCCGCGCCCCGGTCAGCGCCGGAAGGTACGGGTACATCGAGAAGGAGGGCCAGGCGTAGACGATCTCCGCCCCCGGCTCGCAGAGCGCCTCGGCGGCGGCGAGGAGGATCTCGCAGGAACCGTTGCCGACGACGATCCGCCCCGGCTCGGTCTCGTAGCGCTCGGCGAGGCGGCGGCGCAGCAGGGTCGCGTCGGGGTCCGGGTAGCGGTTCATCGACCCCGCCGCCCGCTGGATCGCCTCGACCACCTGCGGGTGCGGCGGGAACGGGGACTCGTTGGAGGCGAGCTGGGCGATGTTGCCCGAAGCGATCGCCTCGGGGGCCTGCCCGGTCGGGACCCCGGCCTGGTAGCCCGGCATGCGGGCGAGCTTCTCCGCGAAGGTGATCGTCATCGGCAACCGATTCTGACGGACGCCGGGCTTACTGAGCCGCGTGGAGGTCGGCCCGCAGCTTCCGCGCCTCGCCGGCGTACACGTGCACCGGCTCGTGATCGGCCGCGGCGTAGAAGTGCAGCATCACCCTGATCACCCGCGGCATCGAGCCCGGGACGGGGATCTCACGGCAGCAGAGCAGCGGCACCGAGTCGAGCCCGAGCTTGCGCGCCGCCACCGCCGGGAACTCCGAATCGAGGTCATCGGTGGTCGTGAACAGGCAACTGACCATGTCGGCCGGCTCCAGCCCGTTGCGCTCGATCAGCGCCCGCATCAGCTCCTCGGTCGCAGCAAGGATCGCCCCCGCCTCGTTCGCCTCCGCCTGTGTGGCGCCACGAACCGCGAAGAGCCGCTGCTGAGGCGGCTGGTAGGCGCCGGCTTCCAGGTTTCCGTTGCTTCCGTTCCCGCTCACTCCCCTGAATGTTCTCAGAGAGGGGGGCGAATCTCCGAGCGGTGCGCCTTTTGCTCACATAGCGAGCGAAAGGAACACCGACCTGGGGCACGCGGTGGCCGCACTGGCGGCACGCCAGCATGGAGTGGTTTCGCGAAAGCAACTGCGTCACCTCAGCATGAGCGAAGCCGGGATCTCGCGCGCCGCAGCGATGGGGCGGCTGCATCCCGTATTCCGCGGCGTCTTCGCCGTGGGGCACAGACGACTGACTGAGCGGGGACGAATGATGGCCGCCGTCCTTGCCTGCGGGAAAGGGACGGTGGTCTCGCACCGCAGCGCTGGAGCCTTGCTGAAGCTCATCGACAAGGGACCGGTCGTGATCGACGTCATCGCTCCTGGCTCCCGGGGCCGCAAGATCGACGGCATTCGCTTCCACCGCGTGCGGCCGCCGCGGCTGGAGGAGACCGGGACCGTCGCCGGCATCCCCTGTACGAGCCCGGCGCGGACGCTAGTGGACCTGGCGGGCACCGTGGGCGATTGGACGCTCCGCAGCGCCTTCGACCGGGCGGCGCAGCGGCGGATTCTCGACATCGCGGCGATCGAGGCGTCGATCGATCCACGGCGGCGCGGGATGAAGGGCCTGCTCGCGCTCGTCGAGAAGTGGCGGGCCGCGGCGCCGCTGACGAAGACGCAAGGCAAGCTGAAAAGCCCCCTGGAGGCGAAGGTGCTGCCGCTGGTCGTCCAACGCGACCTGCCCCCGCCCCGCATCAACGCGCCGGTCGAGATCGCCAACGGCCGCATCGAGGTCGACTTCGTCTGGCCCGACCAGCGCTTCGCCCTAGAGGCCGATAGCCGCGACTTCCACGGCACCGCCATGGCCTTCGAGCGCGACCGCTGGCGCGACCGGGAACTGATGCGGGCGGGCTACTCCGTCCTGCGCGTTACCCATGAGGAAGCGGAACACGAAGGGGAGGCCGTGGCGGAAACCATCGCCGTACGTCTCGCGGCCTACTCGAACGCGCCTACTCCTTCGAGTAGTTCCTAGCCGCAACTGGCAGCCAAATCCCCCTCCTACTAGCTAGTGGGGAGGGGGATTTGGCTGCCCCCAGCGGCCGGAACTGTCAATCAGCCGCCTCGCGCAACCGGGCGATCTCGGAGTCCGAAAGGCGACGCGCCGTCCCCTCCTTCAGGTCGCCAAGCTCCAACGGCCCGAAGCGGACCCGCCGCAGCGCCACCACCTCGTTGCCGACCGCCTCCAGCATCCGCCGCAGCTGGCGGTTGCGGCCTTCGCGGAGGACGATTTCGAGCTCGCGGTCACCGAGACGCTTCACCTGAGCCGGCGCGGTCGGCCCGTCCTCCAGCTCCACCCCGCTCCTCAGGCGCTCCAGGTCCCCCCCGGCGATCGGCGCCTTCAGCCGCGCCACATACGTCTTCGGCACTTCATACCGCGGGTGCGTCAGCCGGTTCGCCAGCTCGCCGTCGTTGGTCAGCAGCAGCAGGCCCGACGAGTCAGCGTCCAAGCGACCTACGGGGTAGAGCCGCGCCTCCGTCTCAACAAGATCGACGACCGGCGTCCGGCTTCCCGGCTCACGCGCGGTAGAGACCACCCCCACCGGCTTGTTCACCGCCCACACCTCACGCGCCTCCGCGGCAACAAGCGCACCATCGACCCGCACGTCGTCCCCCTCCCCCACATCCCGAGCCGGATCGGTGACGACCTCGCCTCCGACCGTCACCAGCCCCTTGGCGATGATCTCCTCAGCCCTCCGCCGCGAAGCAACTCCCCCATGAGCGAGGAACTTAGCCAGCCTCACGGGTCAGAAGGGGCGGGGACCCGTCCCGACGGACCCTCCCCGCTGTTGTCCGGCGG
>JBIOWB010000131.1:0-32621 GCA_044868125.1 Solirubrobacterales bacterium | reverse complement strand
CGGGGAGGGTCCGGCGACACTCACCCCCGACCCCAGAACCGTGGTCGTGAGTTCGGAGCGGATCTGGCGGGCTGAGGCGTCGGGGTCTTTCGGGAGAAGGCAGACCGTTCCGTCTTCCGGCAGGTTCGAGGCATCTATCCCCGCATTCGCGCAGACGAAGCCGTGGTGCGTTTCCGTGATCAGGATCCGCTCCTCCCGCAGCACCTCGCGGCTCTCGGAGAGCACCAGCTCCATGAGCCCCGCCTCCTTGCCCAGCTTCTTTGCCAACTCGCGCGCCCGCTCCGATGGCGCGACATCCGAAAGCTTCCGAATCCTTCCCTCGGCCTTCGAAACGATCTTCTGGGAGATCACCACGACGTCGCCGCTCTCCAACTCCACCCGCTCGGCGATCAGCTCGCCGATCTTGTCTCCCTCGGCCACCTCGGGCATGCCCTCGACGGGCAGAACCCGAAGCTCATGGCTCATATCCCCAGCGCCTTCGCCGTCCGCTTCGCCCGGCCGCGCTGGCGCTCCAGCGCTCGCGTCAGGGCGATCACGTCGGCGGGGGTGTCGAGGTCGAGCTCGATCGAGGGCAGCTTTTCGATCCCGAACGGGATTCCCGCCTGGCGCGCCGCCTCGACGTGGCGGTCGCGGCTGCCCTCGCCGAAGGCGGGGACGATCGCGCCGGGCGGGCTGAGAAGCAGCGCGTTGGTGCCGGTGCCGTGGCGGTCGGGGACGATGCCGACGTAGTCGCCCGGCACGCCGGTCAGCAGACGGTCGAGCTCGCGCGGGTCGAGCAGCGGGCAGTCGCCGGCGAGGAGGACGACGCGCTCGGCGCCGTCGGCCTCGGCCCGGGCGATCCCCGCCTGCGCCGCCTCGACGTGCCCCGCGTCCTCGGGGTCCGGGACCACCTCGGCCCCGGCTTCGGAGGCCAGCTCCTGGGCGATCGGGTCGCCGCTGACGACGATCGTCCGCTCCACCGTCCGCGCCTGACCGATCGCCTCGAGGACGTCGGCGACCATCGCCTCGGCCAGGTCGCGGCGCTGCCCGCCCGTGATCCCGGCAGACAGCCGCTGCTTAGCCGCGGCGAAGCGCTTCACCGGTAGTACCGCGGTCGTGTTCAAGGGGAACGGAGGGTATCCGCGCAGTCGAGCACGGTCCGGGCCAAGCGCACGCGGCCGGCGGCGTCCTCCATCAGCGTCGGCGCGGCGAGGGTCGGGATCTCGGCCGGGGGCGGGTCGGGGTCGCCCTCGTCGACCACCATCGCGTCGATCAGGCCGGCGTAGAGGGAGGCGACGCCCGCGGCGGTGGTCGGGCGACCGATGCCTTCCATGAAGCGGTCGGTCGGGCCCTTGACGACGGCGCCGGCGACGTAGGGGCTGACGGCGACGACCGGGGCGGGGGAGGCGGCGATCGCCTCGCGCAGGCCGGGGACGGCGAGGATCGGGCCGATGCTGATCACCGGGTTCGAGGGGCCGACGACGATGACCTCGGCGTCGCGCAGCGCTTCCAGCACCTCCGGCGTCGGCTCGGCCGCCTCGATCCCCTCCAGCTGCACGCCCAGCACCTGCGGCTGTCCCCGGTCGAGGATCAGGTACTCCTGCAGGCTGCGCGTGCCGCTGGGGGCTACGACCTGGGTGCGGACCGGCGTGTCGCACATCGGCAGCACCCGCGCCTCGACGCCGAGGCCGCGGGCGATCTGCGCCTGCGCGTCGGTCGGGCGGCCGCCGTCGTCGAGGAACTGGCGGCGGTAGAGGCAGGCGGCGAGGTCGCGGTCGGAGAGGCCGAACCAGCTCGGCGCGCCGAGCTGCTCGAGACGGTCGAAGACGGTGAACTCGTCGTCCTTGATGCCCCAGCCGCGGGCCTCGTCGATTTCGCCGCTGAGCCAGTAGGTGACGAGGTCGGGGTCGGGGGAGACGTGGACCCCGAGCGCCTCGACGTCGTCGCCGGTGTTGGCGATCACCGCGAGGTCGGGGCCGACCTCCTCCTGCATCCCCGCCGCGAGTTTGGCGCCGCCGGTGCCGCCGGCCAGGAGCGCGACGCGCACCTAGACAAGCCTCCGAGCGCGCTGTTCCGGCGCGCTCATGCCCAGTGGTCGCCGTCCGGCAGGCCGGTCAGCCGGATCCCGGCGTGCGTCTTGTAGCGGCTGTTGACCGAGATCAGCATCGGGGTCAGCTGCTCGACGATCCGCGCCATCTCGAGGGCGCCGGCGTTGACCGCGCGCAGGCCGGGGATCAGCTCGATCAGCCGGGCGACGCGCGCCTTGTCGGCCTTCTTGTCGCCGCAGACGGGGACGTCCTCGCCGAGCTCGGCGTCGAGGTCGGCGAGGCTCGGGGCGGCGAGCGTGTGCATGGCGGCGATCACGGTCACTCCCTCGGGCACCATCTCCTGCGCCTGCTGGGCGGCCGAGCCCTGCCAGACGCCGAGCGAGCGGGTCGCTTTGCCGCTGACCGCGGCGGCGAGGGGGACGGTGCAGTCGACCAGGAGCTGGCCGGGCCGCAGCGCCTCGCGCAGGTTGTTGAGGTTCTCCGACTGGGCGCGGAAGGGGACGGTGAGGAAGACGATCTCACCCTTGGTCGCCGCCTCCTCGTTCTGCAGGCCGGTGGCTTCGGCGCCGGGCACCGCCTCCCGCACCTTCGCCGCCGCCTCCTCGGCGCGACCGGCGTCGCGAGAGCCGATCACCACAGGCACGCCTGCCTGCGCCCAGCGCCGCGCCAGCCCAGCGCCAAGAGCCCCGGTGCCGCCGATGATCGGAATCGGTTCGCTTGAAGAACTCAAAATTTGAGGAAGTCAAATATTGGGCGCCTCAAATTTTGGGCGCCTCAATGGGTAGGGCGCGCAGTCTATGCTGCGAGCCGCATGAGGCTGGAGGGACGCAAGGCGCTGGTCACCGGTGGGGCGAGCGGCATCGGTGCCGCAACTGCCGCCCGGCTGTCGGCCGAGGGGGCCGAGGTATGGGTCGGCGACGTCAACGTCGAGGGCGCAGAGAAGGTGGCGGGGGAGGTCGCCGGCCACGCGGTCGAGCTCGACGTCACCGACCTCGAGTCCGCCCGCGCCGCCGTCCAGGCAGTCGGCGACCTTCACATCCTCGTCAACAACGCCGGCATGGACAACTTCGGCTTCTTCGTCTACATCACTCCGGAGCAGTGGGGACAGGTGCTCGACATCAACCTCGGCGGGGTGATGAACTGCACCCACGCGGCGCTGCCGGGGATGCAGGAGCGCGGCTACGGCCGCATCGTCAACATCGCTTCCGAGGCCGGCCGCGTCGGCTCCAAGGGCTCGGCTGCCTATTCCGCCGCCAAGGCGGGCGTCATCGGCTTCACCAAGGCGATCGCCCGCGAGGCCGCCCGCTACGGCGTCACCGCCAACGCGATCGCCCCCGGCCCGATCGAGACTCCCCTCCTGATGGGCGCCAAGGAGTTCGGCGAGATCGGCGAGAAGGTCATCGAGACGATGAAAAGCGCCACCCAGATGGGCCGCCTGGGCCAGCCCGACGAGGTCGCGGCCGCTGCGGCGTTCCTGGCCTCCGACGACGCCAGTTACGTGACGGGGGAGACCCTGGGCGTCAGCGGCGGCCTGGGCATGGTCTAAGTCCCGCAAGCTCCGCAAAAACTGGCTGGGTAGGAGGGAGAGTCTGCCGCGATTGGCGACTTAACCTTGCTATGGCAAGGTCAATTCTCCAATCGCTCGACGATCGACGGCGAGAACGGGTGCGGATGGCGCGGGAGGCTTGGGCGCTTGCTGAAAATCAGCATGCAGTCGTATCTCGCGATCAGCTGCTCGAGGTCGGTTATACGCGTGAAGCGATCGATCATCGGATCAGGACGGGACGACTGCACCCGCTGCATCGCGGTATCTACGCGGTGGGCCGCTCCAATGTCACGGACCACGGGCGCTGGATGGCTGCGGTCCTTGCTTGTCCGGGCAGTGTGATCAGCCACTCCAGCGCGGCGGCTCTTTGGCGTCTGGGGCCTGAGAGGCGCGGTCTGGTCGAGCTCTCCCTGCCCAGCCTTTCTCGCCGGCGTCGCCCGGGCCTCGAGATTCACCAAAGACCTTCGCTGAAGGAGCGCGACCTGACTCGCGAGTACGGCATCCCGTGCACCACGCCTATCCAGACTCTCATCGACATGGCGCTGCGCCTCGACCGTCCCGGCATCGAGCGAATGATCAACGAGGCGGACAAATTCAACGTCGCGCATCCACCGGGACTGCGCCGGGCACTTGACGAACGCGTCGGCGAGCCGGGTGCCGCCAAGCTCCGCCTCATCCTCGACCGCCGCACCTTTCGCCTCACCAAAGAGGAACTGGAACGACGCTTCCTGCCGCTCGCGCGCAAAGCTGGGCTTCCGGTGCCGCTCACCGGCCAGTGGGTCAACGGGTTCGAAGTCGACTTCTACTGGCCGGACCTGGGGCTGGTGGTCGAGACCGACGGGCTGCGCTACCACCGCACGCCGGCCGAGCAGGCTCGGGACCGGCTTCGCGACCAGACCCACACCGCCGCCGGCTTGATCCCGCTGAGGTTCACCCACGAGCAGGTTCGCTATGAACCCGAGCACGTGCTGGGGGTCCTGGCTCAGACCGCGAGTCGGCTCGCCATCTCGACGAAGTAGTCGAGCGAGCGCGGGTTCGCCAGCGAGTCGCGGCTGGCCGCCTTCTCCACCGGCGTCCCCATCAGGATCCGCTTCACCGGCACCTCGAGCACCTTGCCGCTGAGCGTGCGCGGCACCTCGTCGATCTGGAAGACCTCGTCGGGCACATGACGGGGCGAGCAGCGCTCGCGCACCCGCCGCGCGATCTCCCGCGGCAGCTCCTCGTCGAGCTCCGCCCCCTCGCGCAGGACGACGAACAGCGGCATCCAACCGTCGGTCCCCGGTCGCGGCACGTCGACCACCAGCGCGTCGACGATCTCGTCGACACCGAGCACCGCGCGGTAGATCTCGCTCGTTCCCATGCGGATGCCGCCGCGGTTGATCGTCGAGTCGGAGCGTCCGTAGATGACCGCCGTCCCGCGCCGGGTCAGTTCCAGCCAGTCGCCGTGGCGCCAGACGCCGGGGAACATCTCGAAGTAGCTCTCGCGGTAGCGGCTGCCGTCCTCGTCGCCCCAGAGGTAGAGGGGCATCGAGGGCATCGGCTCGGTCACGACCAGCTCGCCGACCTCCTCGACCACCGGTCGCCCGTCTTCGTCCCACGCCTCGACCGCCGCCCCCAGCGCCCGCGCCTGGATCTCGCCGCGGTAGACGGGCAGCGTCGCCGCGCCGCCGACGAAGGCGGTGCAGAGGTCGGTGCCGCCGCTGGTCGAGAACAGCCAGGTGTCGCTGCCGAGGTGCTCGTAGATCCAGTCGAAGCCCTCGGGGGAGAGGGGGGAGCCGGTCGAGCCGACCGCCTCGAGGGCGCCGAGGTCGCGGCCGCGGCCCGGCTCGACCCCGGCCTTCATGCAGGCGCCGATGTAGGCGGCGCTGGTCCCGAACATCGTGATCCCGGCGCGCTCGGCCAGGTCCCAGAGCGTGTCCATGTCGGGATGCCCCGGGTTGCCGTCGTAGAGGACGATCGCCGCCTCGGTCAAGAGCCCGGAGACGATGAAGTTCCACATCATCCAGCCCGTCGTCGTGAACCAGAAGAGGCGGTCGCCGGGGTGGGCGTCGACGTGGAGGCCGAGCTTCTTCAGGTGCTCGAGGAGGATCCCGCCCTGGCCCTGGACGATCGCCTTCGGCAGCCCGGTGGTGCCGGAGGAGTAGAGGACCCAGAGCGGGTGGTCGAAGGGGACGCGCTCGAAGCTCAGCTCGGCGCTCCGGTCAGTGGCCAGCAGCTCACCCCAGGTCATCGCGTCCTGCAGCGGCGAGAGGTCAGGGTCCGCGTCGAGGTAAGGCAGCACGACCGTCCGCTCGAGGCTCGGCATCGCCTCCTGCAGCTGTGCCACCACCTCGCGCCGGTCGAAGTCCTTGCCGCCGTAGCGGTAGCCGTCGACGGCGAAGAGGACCTTGGGCTCGATCTGGGCGAAGCGGTCGACGACGCTGGCGGGACCGAAGTCGGGCGAGCAGCTCGACCAGACCGCGCCGATCGAGGCGGCGGCGAGGAAGGCGACGGTCGCCTCCGGGATGTTCGGCATGTAGGCGACGACGCGATCGCCGCCCTCGACCCCGAGCGCCCGCAGCCCCGCCGCCACTCCCGCGACCTGCCGCCGCAGCTCGCCCCAACGCAGCTCGTCGAGCTCGCGCAGCTCGGAGGCGTGGAGGATCGCCACCTCGTCGTCGTCCTTGCCGCGGAAGACGTGCTCGGCGTAGTTGAGCCGGGCGTTCGGGAACCACCGCGCCCCCGGCATCTCGCGCGAGGCGAGCACAGGCCGCGGATCGCCGTCGGCCTGCACGTCGAAGAACTCCCAGATCGCCGACCAGAACCCGTCGAGGTCGTCGACCGACCACTGCCATAGCTCCTGGTAGCCAGCGAACGTGAGGTCGCGATCCCGCTCCAGCCAGCGCATGAACTCGCGCAGCCGCGAGCGCTCGACCAGCTCGGCCGACGGTTCCCACAGCAGTTCCCCGCTAGCCGCGTTCACTCGATGCCGGAGGTGGGATTCGAACCCACAAGCCCGCAAGGGCAATCGATTTTGAGTCGATCGCGTATGCCAGTTCCGCCACTCCGGCGCCTCCGGAACGATAGAGCGGGATCAAGCGGGCTGCGGCTGGCCCGGGGCGCCGGCGCCGTAGTCCTCGCCGGAGCCGATCGGACGCTCCTCCTCGACGTGCCACTCCTGGTTGAAGGCGTAGAGGGCGGCGGCGACGAGGACGATCTGCAGCAGGCCGAGGACGATCACCAGCAGCCCGATCAGCGAGGAGCCCAGGAGCGCGTCGTCGAAGCCCTGGCGGTCGCGGTTGAACCAGCTTTCGGCACCGACCGCGCAGAAGATCGCCAGGATCATCGAGAGCGCCGCCGCCACCGGCAGGACGCCGCGGTTCCAACGCGCCACGATGATCGCGAAGAAGGCGTACAGAATCGCGTAGATCATGCAGACGATTCCCATGCCGCTGCCGCCCTTCAGCAGCGACCAGCCGCCGATCGTCACCAGCGCCGCGATCGCCGCGGTCGCGGCGAGCAGCAGCACGACCACGAACTTGGTCGTCACCGAACTGGCTTTTTCCCGATTCGGGCGCCACAGTTCGTAACCGGGCCTCACCTCTCCTACCGCCACCGCCCGATCATAGAATCTGTCAGCGACGCAGCGGCGTTGGCCGCGCGTTAAGGGCCACTCGGCCCAGGCCACGCGGGCGTGGCGGAATTGGCAGACGCGCCAGGTTTAGGTCCTGGTGGGCTTCGGCCCGTGGGGGTTCAAGTCCCTCCGCCCGCACTCGCATGGAGATGAGCGGCTCGATCCAATCGCTGGAGAACGTGGGCATCGTCGTTGACGACCTCGCGTCGGTCAAGGCGTTCTTCTTCGAGCTCGGGCTGGAGCAGGTGGGCGAGGCAGAGGTGGGGGGTGAGTGGGTGGACCGTGTCGTGGGACTCGAGGACGTCCGCTGCGAGCTTGCGATGATGCAGACCCCCGACGGTCACGGGCGGTTGGAGCTGATGCGGTTCAAGAGCCCGGTGGCGCGCGAGGGCGATACGAACGCAGCGCCGAACACGCTCGGCATCCGCCGCATCGCGTTCTCGGTCGACGACATCGACGCCGCCGTCGCCAAGGTGCGGGACCGGGGGTTGGAGCTCCTCGGCGAGGTGGTGCGCTACGAGGACGCATACCGGCTCTGCTACGTCCGTGGCCCGGAGGGGATCATCGTGATGCTCGCCGAGCGGATCGACTGAAACTTCCAGGGGGGGTTCAAGCCCCTCCGCCCGCACTCCACCGATACGATCAGAGCCTCTGGGGCAGTGGCCCAACTGGCTAAGGCACCGGTCTCCAAAACCGGCGATTCCAGGTTCGAGTCCTGGCTGCCCCGTCGTTCGAGGGACCCTCGCTTCGGCGCTATTTGAGCTGCGAGCGGGGGAGGTAGAGGTCGCGGATTACCAATAGGGGCATCTGCTGGGCGGCGGCGCTGCCGGAGAAGAGCTCGAGGTCGAAGGTGAGGCGGGAGCGGTGGTCGTCGTCGGCCATCCCGGCGACCCAGGTGCTGACGGCGTCGGCGAGGGGGCCGAGGAAGGCGGGGGTGGCGGTGGTCGTGGGAGTGGGCGGCAGGAGGCCGATCGGCAGGACCGTCTCCGGCGATTCGTCCAGGTCGGGGGCGAGGCGGTAGGCGTAGGCCGACTGGACCTTGAGCTTGACTTCCAGGTCGCCGATCTCCGAGAGCAGTTCGGAGAAGAACTTGTCGAGGTGGGAGCGCAGCGGCGCCTCCGTTCCCGGCGGGGCGAGGGGGAAATATTCGTAGTCGAGCAGGGGGACCACGGGCTGGGCGAAGGAGACCTTCGGCGTCGTGAAGACGAACTCTTCGTTCGTCTTTTCTCCGCGCACGAGCTCCTGGTTTCGCACCACCTGCAGCGCCGCGCAGGCGTTCTGGAAGGCGAGCGCGTTCAGGTCTTCGAACTCGACCGTCCGTTCCGAGATCCCCAGCGCCTTCCCGTAGGAGAGGGGTTTGCCTTTCGCGTCGCGATAGGCCCAGGAGGCCCAGACGCCTTCCGGCGGCGTTTCGACCGGGACCTCTTCGTAGGAGGCGAGCTTGACCCGCGGTGCCGTCGCCGAGGGCGGCGGCGGGTGCTCCTTGCCCTTGACGACGTCGATCCGGGCGCTGCCGTCTTTTGCTTCTTCCAGTTCGAGGTCGAATTCGTAGAGCAGGTGTTCCGGGCCGCCGAGCGGTTCCGCGGCGGCTTCTTCGGCCCATCGCTTGTAGGCGGTCGCCAGGGTGCTGGCAATGCTCTCCAGGGCTTGCAGGGCCGGGGCGGCGCCGGGTGGGAGGCTCGTCGCCTTCGCGTCGAGCGGCCGCAGGAACGCCTCCAGGTCCGCCTCGACCGCCGGCCAGGCGGTGACGAACTGGGCAAGCGCGCGAAACAGCTCCGCCTCGGCGGCGTCGTGTCCGAAGCCTTCGAGCTGCGGCCGGTTCCACTCGACGGTCGCCGTCACCGTGTCCTGGGCGGCGCTCTGGTACAGGTAGGAGAACCCGTACCCCCACCGCGCCAGCTCGGTCGGCGAGGTCGGTTCCGGGTCCGCCTTCGTCGCCGTCTGCGCGACCGCCGTCGGCGGCTTCGGCAGCGCCCGCAGGACGACCGGGAAGTCGATCTGCAACGGCTCGGGCCCGGTCTGCGGCTGCAGCGGCCCGGTCACGAAAGCGATCCAGGCGCTCTGCTGGTAGCCCTTGATCCCCGGCACTTCGGTGATGTCGTGCTCGAGATGGGTTGCCGCGTAGAAGACGTCGAGCGGCACGTGAGCGGCGGCCCCGGCGTCGCGCGATTCGAAGAGGAAGGCGAGGCGGCTGGAACCTTCCGCCTGGCTCGTCAGCGGGACCTTGCCGGAGGAGAGCGAGAAGTTCCTCTCCGCGCCTTCGCCTTCGGGGTCGCTCTGCGGCACGCCGAGCGGCTGTCCCAGGAGGCGCGGCGGCCGGCCGAGCGGGGGCAGCGGGTCCCCGTAGTGGGCACCGCTGACGTCCAGCACCGTGGCGGCCGTCAGCGTGAAGGCGTTGGAGAGGCGATCCAGCAGCGCCTGTTCGATCTTTTTCGCCGCCGCTTCCACCGATTCGCTGTCCGTGGCGCTGCCGGCGAGGATCGGGCGGGTCGTCTTGGCGATCGCCGCCGCGATCGCCTCCTTGTGTTCGAGGATCTTCGCCAGCCAGCCTTCCTTGGCCGGGTCTTTGCCGCCGCTGAGCTGGTCGACGAGGAAGGCCGGGGCGGTGTAGGTCGGGGTGAGGAAGCCGTCGATCGCCGCCAGCGCCGTCTGCGCCCAGGCGTTGAGGTCGGCACCGTGGAAGGCCCTCGTTTCCATGCCGTCGGGGAACGCCTTGCCGGTCGTGTAGCGGCCGATTTCGGCTTCTGCGTTGGCCAGTTCCCGCGCCGCCGGCAGCGGCGCGTAGAAGCTCGGGTCGCCCTCGATCGAGAAGCCGACGCCGGGGCCGCCTTTCTCCCGCGCGGTCCGTACCGCCCAGACGGTGGTGTCGCGCGTCGCCGCCGAGTCGCCCGGCAACGCCGCGCTCGTCCCCACCCGCAGCCCCCAGTCCTTTTCGGTGAACACGCCCTCGAACGTTTCCGCGAAGGGCTTCAGCGAGGCTGCGCCTTTGCTGCTCCCTTCCGGCATCACCGGGGTGCTGTCGCCGGCGCCGCCGGTGCGCGCCCGCAGGGCGGGGGCGGTCAGCAGGGGTTGGCGGTCCAGCCGCAGCGCCACTTCCAGCGGGATCACCGAGTCGGGGCGCAGCGAGCCCGGGAGCGGGACCTTCACCGTCGCCGCGGGCGCATCGCTGCTCCCGCCCTGGGCCCGGGTGTCCAGGTATTCGAGGCAGGCCGTGACGAAGCCCCGTACCTGGGCGGCCTGCTGATCGCCGAGCGGAACCTCGGGGGCGGCGAGGAGGCTGTTGACGATCGTCATCGAGACGGCGCGGCCGCTCAGGCCGGGAACGTTCGCCGCGTCGTAGTCCTGGGCCAGCTGCCAGTGGGCGGCGGCGAAGGTCCGCGCGTCGACCCTCGCCTGCCGCGGGCCCTTCTCGGGGTCGTCGTAGGCCTTGCCTTCCAGGGTCAGGTTGAGCACCAGCTCCGGGGCGCCGCCGGTGCCGCTGTACGTGTAGGCGGAGTTGACGTTCGGCCACTGCGAGAGCCCGACCAGCCGGTCGGAGTAGTCGACCGGGACCGGCGCGATCCGCTCTGCGGGTCCGACCGACGGGGCGAGCGCCGCCCGGTTGCCGAAGAGGTCGAGCCAGTCCAGGCCCAGCTCCAGGACCGAGCCGATCCCCTTGTAGGGGTTTTCGGAGCCGGACGGATCCGATTCGTCGCACGGGTTCAGCCGGGCCACGGTGCCGATGCCGATCGTCTGCTCGTAGAGGAGCGGTTCGCTCGCTTCGGCGTCGGCCCGCAGCGCCGCGACGCGCTCCTCCGGGTGGCGGTAGGCACTTGCTTCTTCGGGGCTCAGCGGCTTGCGCGGCGCCGACGGCAGCGAGGGGCGGCTGGCGGAGAAGAACGAGGAGCCTTCGACGCCGACGCCGAGCAGGGTGAAGAGCGTTCCCATGTAGGAGCTCGCGTAGGCGTCCTTTTCTTCCTGGCTGGGTTTGGAGCCGAGCCGCTGCGGTTCCTCGGGGCGCGGCCGTTCGACGGCGATGCCCGCGTTGCCGGTGCCGAGGTGACTCTGGGCTTCGTGCTGCTGGGAATCGACGCGAAGCGGGGTGCCGGCCGGGAATGCCGCGACGTCGCCGAGGGCGGCGGCGAGCGCTTCGACCGGCAGGCCGAAGTAGTCCGACAGCTGCTTCAGCGTCTTTCCCGGTGCGTTCGGGGCTCCGACGACGCAGGTGACGGGCGGGACCCGCAGGGTGCGGCCGGCGAGGGGTGGGATGCCGGGGTTGAATTTTTCGACTTCGGCGGCGCTGAGCGATTTCTCGGCGCCGGCCGAGAAGCGGGAGGCGACCGCGGCGTAGGCGCCGGCGGCGACGTCCGCCGCGCTCAGCTGGTAGGTGGCGCCGAGGATCGGCACGCCGACGGCCGCCAGGTCGTGGTTTTCGTTCAGCGTCCCGAGCCCTCCCGGCTCGACCCCATACAGATCGGCGATCTCGCCCAGCGTGTCGACTCCGGCGGGCGGTTCCGCCGCCGCCGGGGCGGGGCGGGATTCGAGCGTCATCGCCGCGCGGCCGAGGTCGACCGGGGCGGTGGTGAAGAAGGAGTTGACCGCGCCGGTGACGCGGGCCGCATCGCCCAGCGAGCTGTCGCGCCCGTAGGCGATCACCAGCGTCAGGGTCGCGATGCCGTCGGCGTTGAAGACGGTGGCGGGAAGGCCGGCGCCTTCGTCCGGCAGCTGGTAGTAGAGGTAGGTGCCGCCGCCGCGCACCGTGGCGAGCTCCCACAGCAGCTCGACGATTTCTTCGTCGCTGTTGAGGAAGCCGCGGCGAAGCCCCTCCTCCACGTCCAGCGCGATCTCCCGCGCGGTTTCCGGGGCCGTTTCGGTCGCGAGGTTGGTCTGGGTCATGAACGCCACGAACTCCCCGTTGCCGCGGCTGGTCAGCCCCGGCGTCCCGGGCGCGTTTTCAAACAGCAGGAAGCAGTCGGAGACGGTCGGCGGTTCGTGGTCGCCGAGGGCCAGCAGCAGGCGCTCGAGCAGGACCGCGTCGGCCGGGTTCGGCGCCACCACCTCGTAGCAGTAGGGGGCCAGGGGCGGGCTCGGGGAGCCGCTGTTGCCGTTGCCGGGCGGGACGACGTGGTTCGCGTCCGGCCGCTGGGGGGCGAGGTCGTCTTCCTGGGCCAGCCGCTTGACCTGGAACTGGATCCGGGTCGCGGTCGCGAAATCGGCGACCGGGCTGAACCGCGCCTGGCCGGTTGCCGGGTCGGTGGTCCCGAGGGCGGGCCTGACCGCCGGCAGGTAGGGAGCGATTTCGTGGGGTTGGAAACCGTGGGCGGAGAGCTGGGCGATGCGGTCGCCGGCGTCCCGCTGCACCGTTTCCGGCAGCTCCCAGAGGATCGGCTGGACCTGGGGCGCCGGACCGCTCGACGCCGCGGCCCCGGGCGGTGAGGCGATCGTTTCCAGCCGGGCGGTGTCCGAGGTCGACCAGGGGGTTGCCGAGCGCGTCGCGTAGCGCTGGGGCGAGACCGCCACCTCCGCCTGCGCCGCCACCGTCGCCCGCGGGTCGAACCCGTTCTTCCGCGCCCAGTCCAGCACCCACTGCAGGCGCTGCGCCTGGGCGTCGAGGTCGAGTGGCATCGTCGCCGTCCCCGGGGCGCCGGGGAAGCGCAGCCAGGCGAGGTCGGCGTCCCTGGCGAGGGTGATCGGGTAGGAGGGGGCTTCGCCTTCGGTGAACTTCGGGGTCGGGAACTGCTGGCCGGTCAGCTGGTAGAGGCCGTAGTCGTCTTCGCCGCTCGGGTAGAGGAAGTCGCCGGGGAGGTTCAGGCCCGCGGGTTCCTTCGCCGGCAGTCGCACCCCGTGCAGCGCGAAGCGCGAGACGATGCCGGCCACCTGCGCGGGTTGACGGTCGCGCCGCAGCGCTGCCCAGACGTCTTCGACCAGGAGGCGGTCGAGGTTGGCGATGCGGATCGTTTCGCCCCCGAACAGGCCGGCGGCGCCGAGGTTGGCTTCGACCAGCTGCTCGAGGCCGAGGTCGAACCTGGCGGCGATCGCCGCCAGGGTGTCGGGGGCGTCGCTCGCGGTGCGGTAGGAGATCGTCGGCAGGGCGATCGCCTGCGCCGGCGCCAGCAGGTCGGTCCGGGAGCGGAGCGAGGTCTGCTGCGCCAGCGCCGGCACCGTCGTTCCCAGTTCCTCGGCGACGATCGCGAACGAGTCGCCGGAGCGGGTCGTGTACCCGGCGCCGCCGAGTTCGATCTTCGCCCCGGCGGCGATCAGCCCGCGCCGCGCCTGGTTTTCGAGGATCAGCTGTTCCGGCGAGGTCTGCCAACGCGGCTGCGAGGAGGAATCCGAGTAGCGGGCCGCGATCGAGCCCAGGCTGTCGCCGGCCTGGACGACGTAGGTCAGCCCCTGCGCCTCCAGCGGGACGTTGCCGGCGAGCGGGGCGGCGGCGTTCGGGGTGGCGACGTCCATCGGGCCGAGGTGGGTGTTGCCCCGTCCCTGGGCCCAGGCGACGATCGAGCCGATCGAGTCCCCGCCCTGCAGCGGGTAGGCGTAGTCCGTCATCGCGTCGGCGCCCGCTTGCGCGAGCTGCTGGGCGACGATCCCGAACCAGTCCTCGAAGAGGAAGCGGCCGAGTGGCTCGGGTTCGGTCCCGAGGGCCCCCTCGTGCTCCTGCCGGCGGCCCCCTGACTCCTCTTCGACGCGGGCGGCGAGTTCACGCAGCAGTTCGGCGAGCCGCTTGCGGTATTCCTCGGTGATCGTGGTGTAGGCGTCGAACTTGACTTCCTTGGTCCCACCGCTCGCCTTCGGGTCGGGGATCGTCAGCGAGAGACCGCCGAAGGGCGGGAAGATCGCCCCGCCTTCTTCCTTGTCGGCTTCGGCGATTTCGACCGAGCAGGCCTGGGAGAGGAGGTATTTCTCGACCTCTTCCTCGCTGATCGCCGAGTCGCCGCCGCCGGTCAGTCCGGCGACGATTTCTTCGAGCTGCAGGCGCGAGACGCTGCTCGCGCCCACGGCGGCCAGGTCGACTTCTTCGCCGCTCGGGTTGACGAAGGCGTCGACCACCCAGGGCAGGAGGACCTCGCAGAGGTGGTCGAAGGAGGTGGCGTCGGTGTCGGGTTCGTCGGCGGCGGGGGCGTCGATCGCCAGCAGGAAGACGAAGGCGCCGGTGAGGTCGGCCGGGTTCGGGGTGCCGCCGGGGACCACCGTGAACTGCGGCACCGGCCGCAGCGCGATCGTCGCCGGGTGGGTCGCGTTGACGACCCGCTTGAACTTCGGCCCGGCCGTGACGACGGCGGCGGGAAGCGCCGGCATCTCGCGGACCATGAGCGGCTGCAGCTGCCACGGCGGCGTCCCGGCCCCGGTGGAGATCGTCAGGTCGGCCGAGATCGTGGTGGCGAACGAGAAGCCGATCCGGATCGAGAAGAGGCCGAGGTCGATCTTCAGCGAGACGCTGACGCTGACCGAGGCCGAGGCCTGCAGTTCGATGTCCTTGAAGCTCTCGTAGGTGATCTGGGCGCTGAGCTGGACGGTGACGTTGACTTCGGCCTTGACGAGGACGAAGTCGACGCTGCCGTAGAGCTTGCCGGTGATCCCGAACGTGCCCCGCAGGTGGAAGTAGTAGTCCGCCTGGACGGGCGATTCTCCGCCGCCCCCTTCGGTCAGTTCCTTCGTGTCCGGCGAGTGCCAGGCGGCGATCGTCCCTTCGACGATCCCGAACACCGTCAGGCTGAGACCGGCGCTGAGCGGCCCCTTCTGGAAGTAGCGGCCGACGCCGAAGGTGACCCCGAGGCCGAAGACGATCGCGGGGCTGAAGGTGCCGCGGTGCGGTTCCGGCAGGCCCGCCTGGGAGCCGATGCTGAGCCGGCCGAAGTAGAACCCGAGCGCGCCGACCACCGGGACCGGGCCGATCTGCGCCGACATCCCGAACGAGCGCGAGAAGTCGGCCTTGTAGGGGAAGCCGAAGTCGAAGAGGAAGTCCCCGTTGGTGTAGATCTGGACGCCGATTTTCGGCAACGTCACCGAGAAGGCGCCGAAGTCGAGCTGGCGCACCGATTCCGGGAAGGTGAATTCGGCCTGGTAGACGCCGACGTCGTCGCTGACCTTCTTGTAGAGGACGTCGAGCTCGAGCCCCTTTAGCGCCTTCGCCTTTTCGCCGGCGAGTTTGAGGTGCAGCCCGTAGAGGTCGGGGTCGGCGAAGACCAGGGCGCATTCGAAGGTGTAGTCCTTGCCGGCCTTGAGGACGCCGAAGTGGAGGGCGGCGAGCCAGCCCGCGGTGGGGTCGTAGTAGGGCTGCCCCGCTTCCTGCTGGGTCGGGTCGACCGGGTTGCCGCTGCCGCCCGAGCTCGGCAGTTTCTCCATCTTTTCCACCGCTTCGGCGATGCTCTCGAAGGACTCGGCTCCGCGCAGCGAGACCCGCTGGCCCAGCGCCAGCAGCCAGAGTTCGAACTTCTCGGTGCCGCCGCCCGGGACCGGCGGCATGTCGGTGACGTCGCGGGCCGGCTTGCCGTCGCTCGGGAACAGTTCCGATTTTTCGAGGCTGGGGATCGTGGTGCGGCCGGAGAGCGCCAGCAGCACTTTGCCGTCGCTGCCGCGGGCGAACTTGACCCCTTCGACGACGATGAAGCCGAGGTCGATCTTGTCGATCGCGTATTCGGCCGAGAAGGTGGGCTTGGGGCCGGAGAGGTCGATCACGATCGTGAGGCCGTCGAGCGAGATCTTGTTGAGGAAGTCCCAGGGCGGATCGAGGGTGAAGCCGGAGACGATGTCGCGCATCAGCCCTTCGACCAGCCGTCCGAGGGTCCACCCCTTCGCGGTCAGCTTCACCTGCTTCGGTGGGCCGGAGGTGTATTCGCCGCGCAGTCCCTCCCAGGCGATCCAGAGGACGTCGGGCTTTTTCTTGTCGAAGGCATAGCCGACCTCCACCTCGACCGAGCTGAGCGTGAGGTCGCCGATCGCCGCGCCGGAGAAGCTGGTGCCGTCGTACCTGAGTTCGAGCTGGGCTCCGACCTGGGCGTCGAGTTCGTCGATCTCCCAGTCCAGCGAACCCGAGACGGCGTAGCTCGGTTTCGCCTGCGGACTCTTCTCGGTCGGCATGGTGGCCTGCAGCGAGAAGGTCTCGACTTTCAGCGATTCCGGGATCAGCGGCGGCAGCGAGTATTCGTCGAGGAACTGGTCGACCAGCTGGCCCAGCAGCAGCGGCTGCGCCAGCCTGCTGCTCAGCTTCCACACCGGCACCGCCGCGGCGCCTTCGTAGCGCACGTCGACCGCCAGCGCGACCGGGCCGACCGCGACGACGCCGGCGATCTTGCCGGTGTAGACGGTCGCGCCGCTCTGGGCCGGGCGGGTCGCGCCGAGTTCGAAGCGCACGCCGTCGAGGCTCAGCAGCGGCTTGTCGTCGAGCTTGACGAAGTCGAGCGTCGCGTCGAGCGTGCAGCCGAAGAGGTAGGTCCGGGCGCTCGGGTCGAGCACGACGTCGACGTCGGAGAAGGCGGCGGAGACGCCCTGCGGCAGCTGCAGCGCGCCGCCGCTGACCCCTTCGAGCAGGTCCGAGAATGTGACTTTGCCGTTGAAGCTCCCCTCGACCCGCATCGTCTCGTCGATCGCGATCTCGAAGCTGCCGCCTTCTTCCCCGTTTGCCTTCCTGAAGACCTGGGGCCAGATGACCATGTTCGCCGCGACGGTCACCTGGTTGATCCGCTTTGTCGAGTCGAGCGGTTCGAGCATCGACCAGACGACCGAGAAGGAGTCGATCGCGAAGGTGTCCGTTTCCCCGCTGCCCGGCAGCAGCACGATCTTCTGGCCCGGTTGCGTGCCGAGTTCCGCACCGACCGAGCTCAGCCGCGGTGGCGTGAGGGAGCCGCTAAGGCTGAGACCGTTGAGACCGATCTTTTCGAGGAACTGCTGCAGCGGGGCCGGCATCCCCGCCATGAACGAGGCGCCGGTCGGCCCCGCCACCGCCTTGATCGCTTCGGCGGGGGTGAGCTGTACCTTGCTCGTCTTCGCGACCGCGATCGAGACCGAGAACAGGCCCGCGCCGAGCAGCGGCGCCAGCATTTCGAATTCCATCTCGCGCCCAGGTGGTCCCACCGCAAGGTCGAAGCCGACGTAGACCCGCGGCGTCTGGAGGTCTTCGGAAGTCGGTTCGCCGTCAGCTGAGAGGAGTGGTAGGCCGTTCTCGTCGAACGTCTCGGTGACCGTCTCGACCCGCAGCCCGATCCGTGGCCGGCCGACTTCCAAATACCCTTCGAGGAGCTTGACTTTGCCGGTGAGGAGGTCGGCGCTCAGGTTCATTTCGGGGGACGGGAGCACGCCGCTTCCCTTCCCGTCCGCGCGCTGCGCGCGGGGAATCGCCGAGACCGGACCGTTCAACGTCATGCTCAGTGGCGCTTCCACGTTTTCGAGCAGTTCGATCGTCGGTCCGAACGCCACCGGGTTCACCGCCGCGATGAAGTTCTGGCCCGGTTGCAGATTCACTTCCTGCCCACCGCTCCAGGGGTAGCGTTCCCGCCGCTCGGTCGCGAAGGCGAAGGTGGGATGCCCGTAGGCGAAGAGGCTGAAGGGCCAGGCGTTCATCGCGACGAAGGTCGACGCCCAGCTCCAGTTCCCGGACAGCACCACCTCGATCACGGCGGCGAGCGGCCCCCTCGACTGCTCGAAGCGAAGGGTCACCGACGAGTTGGAGGCGGCGAAGCCGAGAAAGGAGATATGGGCTCCGGTGATTTCGAAGGAGTCTTCGCTCACCGGGGAGACCGCGCTCGGTTCGTAGATCACTTCGAGCCCCCCTTGGGGCGGTTCGAGTCCGAAGGCGGCGGCGAGCTGCTGGTCGAAGCCCGGCGGTGGCGACGCTCCGGCTTGGCTGAGGAAGGCGGAGTTCAGCTCGACCTGCCCCGTCCCCTTGCGGAAGGCTTCGGCGAGCTGTTCGATCGGCCTCATCGTCTAGACGTCCATCGCGATCGGGAAGTGGTCGCTGGTGCTGCGGATGCGTCCGAAGTTGAGCCAGCTGCGGAAGATGTTCTTTTCGGCGATGGGCGCGTTCAGCGGCGGTTCCGGCAGGGGATCCGGAGGCGGCACCTCGTCTTGCAGCTGCGTGGGGCCCGGCAACCCGCCGCGGCGGTTGACCACGTAGGTGCCTAGCGGGGCTTCGTAGCCCGGCGGGCGTGGACGGCCGTAGAACGGCGAGCCGACCACCGGGTTGAGGATCGTGAAGTTCGCCGGGGCACCGCCCCGGGTGAGGATGTTGTCGATGGCGTAGAAGTTTTGGACTTTGTCGCTGCCGATGTAGCCGTAGCCGGGATAGGAGTCGGCCGGCGACCAGAACTGAGCCTGGCGGCGACTGCGTATGTGGGTCGCGTAGAAGCCTTTGCCGGCCGAGGGGAAGGCCGGTCCGGCAACGGCGATGGGGGAGAGGCCGAGCCTGAAGCTGCCCGGCGGTTGCCGGAGTTCGTCGTACGCGGCTTTGAGCTGCCCCGTTTTGCTCAGGAGGTTGACGTTGAAGTCGCCGGCGAGGATGCGGACTTCGTTCGAACGCAGCGGGTCGACCAGTTCGTTGGTTTCCCCGAGCTGTTTCATGAACGCGGCCGCGGTGTGGTCGGCGGGGGCGTGGACCGAGCAGAGGACGATGTCGCGGATGAAATTGCCCCCAGCCACCTCGGCGAAAGTGGTGAGGTACGGCTGGCGGGGCTGGAAGGCCGGGCCGGGGCCGATCGCGAAGGCGTTCCATTGCTCCGTCTGCGCCGCGGAGAATTCCTCGCGCTGCGTGGGGTTGTAGTGCGATAGCGCGGGCACGACCCGGTTTCCCACCAGGGCGTTCAGCGGAGGTGGATATGCGCCGAACGGGGCCATCGGCCCTCCCGTCGCCTGCCCGGCGGCTCCCCCCGGCCAGTGGAACGGCCCGGAGAAGATCAGTTTGTCGCTGCGATAGAAGACCGCGACGCCCTCGCGGTTGCTGGTCCGCAGGGGTGGCACCAGGCGCCAGTTGGGATTCAGGTGCTGCATGTTGACGAGCAGGTTCTGTGCCCCTTGGATTCCTTTCGCGGTCACCAGCGTGCCGGAAGGACCGGCCCCGGTGACCACCTCGACGATCGCGAGAATGTGCGGGTTCGCCTGCTGGATCAGCCGCATCATCAGGAACAGCCGGTCGCCAGAGGCGCCTGCCCCGTTGATGTCGGTGCCGCCTTTTTGCCGTTTCATGCTCGGGTCGGCGACCTTGTTGAGGCTGAACTTCTCGACGTTCCAGAACATGATCCGGGTCATCGCGCCAGCTCCAGGAGTCCGCTTTCCTTTTCCTTCGTGTAGGCGGCGTACCAGCCGAGGCTGCCGGTGCCCTTGGGGTCGCCGAAGAGGAAGAAGTTGATGACCGCCCCCGGCGGCAGCTTGGCGACGCCGAGGAAGGTGAGGCCGACGTCGCTCAGGCGCAGGACGAAGGCCGAGGCGCTCGGGCTCCCCTGTACGGGTTCGCGCTGCAGGCCGAGCGAGCCGACGGTGACCCGCAGCACCCCCTGGATGCTCATCAGCTTGGCGCCCGGAGCCGCGCCGGGGAGCTGCAGGCCGGCGAAGGCGGCGGGCCTGGGTTCCGAGGCTTTCGTCTTCGGCGACCAGCCGATCAGCATGCGGCTGTCGAAGCCGGCGGCGGCGGCGAGCGCTCCCGCGGTCCCCATCGTCACCTTCGTGACCACGCCGAACCAGGGCCCGGCCAGCGCCGCCGTCGGGGCCGAAAGCGAGACCGGCAGGTAGTTGAGGTCGGCCGGCCGCTTGCCTTCGGCCGGCGCCAGGAAGCTGTCGAGCTGGAGCGAGAAGGTCTTGAACAGGCTCCCATCGCGCGCATACGGGGCGCTCGCCGCCGCGTCGAAGGCGAGGGCGCCCGGTTCGAAGGCGAAGGTGACGGCGTTCGGCGTCGCCACCTGGGAGGTGAGCTCGACCTGCAGGTTGGAGAAGGCGAGGCCGACGCCGAGCTGTTCGACCGGCGTGCCTGCCGCCGAGCCGAACGAGTACACGTCGAAGGCCTCGGCCCCCGCTCCCTCCACCGCCGCGAAGTCGAGCGCCCCCCAGATCAGGAAGCGGCTGCGCAGGGTGCGGGCGGCTTCGGCCGGGGCGGAGACCGTGTTGAACTGGATGCGGTCGAAGGCGACCGCGCGCAGGGCGTTGCTGTCGAGGGCGAAGACGCTGGGGTCGTTCTGCTCGAAGACGTAGGTGGAGGAGTCGCCCTGGCGCTGGTAGCTGCCGTCGAGGACGACGGCCTTGGCGCCGACCCGCTTGCCGCCGGAGTGGGTGGAGAGCACCGCCGAGCCGAACAGTTCGTTGACGGTCAATTGCACGCGGCTGCGGAAGTCGGCCAGGGCCGCGTTGCGGAAGAGCGCCTGCAGCTCGAGGACGCTGAAGCCGAAGGGGCCGTCGGTGGGCAGGGGGAGCGGCGTGTCCGGGTTGCCGCCGGAAGCGACGTTCTGGCGGAACTGCGGCAGCTGGTAGTCGACCAGGCCGAAGAGGCTGGAGGGGCCTTCGACCTCCAGCTTGCCGGCGTTGACTTCGATCGGCGTCACGGTGACGCCGAAGTGGTGCGCGTTGAGGCTTTTCAGGTCGATCCCGGCCGCGAGGCCGCGGATCTGATCGGGCAGCCCGTCGACGGACAGGTCGGCGCGGAGGACGAGGATCCCCTGCCATTCGGGGTCGCGGGCGACGCGGGCGAATTCGTCGTAGAGCGAGTTGCCGTCTTCGTGCTCCTCGATTCCCTGCTCGAAGTACTTCTGCAGCCAGGTGGAGAGGGCGCTGACGGCCCACTCGCTCGGTTCGCCGAGGGTCGAGAAGAGCTCGGGCGCGGTCCAGGTCGAGGGGTCGGCGACGCGTTCGACCAGGGCGCCGTGGCAGAACTTCAGCAGCATCACGTTGTGGGCGTCGGAGGCGGTCGAGGAGTTGCCGATCGCCGCGGTCATCCTCCAGCCCGCGATCTCGACGCCGTCGGCGAAGCCGCTCAGGTGCTTGGGGTCGGCGACCACCCCCATCAGCTGGTTGGTCTGGAGCAGCGCCTGCAGCTCGGGGTCGGGGTCGGCGAAGGCGAAGTCGCGGATGCCTTCGCCGGAGTGGGCGAGCGTGACCAGCGAGTAGACGGCGCCGCTCATCTTCGCCAGGAACCCCTGCGGAGTCGTCGCCGTCACTTCCTCTTCCCCGGTGAGGTTCGCCTTCTCCGCGCGCAGGTGCCCGACCGCTTTCGGCAACGTCTGCCGCCGTCGTTCCGCCGCCAGCACCTGGCTCTCGAACGGGCCGAGGTCGGCTTCCGCCAACCCTCCCGGGGGTTTCGGCAGCCCCGCGTAGGGAGCCAGGGGGAGCGGGACCTTTTCCAGCGGCGTGGTCGGGCCGTGCCAGCCGAGGAGCGCGGTGTCGGTGGACGAGTTCGAGACGCCGGGGGCGAAGAGGGGACTGCCGCTGGGCTGGGAGAGGTAACCCGTCACCTCCTCGTCGCCGCTCACCGTCGCCACCCAGGCGGTCTGCAGTTCGTCGCTCAGCAGGGGGCCCGGCTCGGTCGGGTCGGTGAGCGAGGTTTCCGCCGGGGGGAAGCCGACCGCGAAGGCGGGCCGGTTCGGCATGAAGCGCAGGGAGTCGAAGGGAGGGCCCTGGCGAAGCGGCCGCACCGAGAGGCGCTCGAGCCCGAACAGCCCGCACAGCACCTCTTCGGTCTCCGCCGCCGCTTCGACCACGGGCACCCAGTCGCCCCCGAGGGTCAGGCAGACGTCCTCGGCATCGTCCCCGAGCCCGACCGGCTGGAACACGAGGGCCCCCGCCGGGGCTTCCGGCCAGCCGCTTTCCGCCCCCACCGGCAGCAGGCCGACGTGCTTGCCCTGGGCCGTTCGCAGGTAGCTGGGCAGCGCCCGGCCGGCTTCCTGGGGGAGTCGCGGGGCGAGCAGGGTCCGCAGGCGTCCTTCGGCGACGTCGGCGGCGGGGCCGGTGTTGAGAGGGTCGAGGGGGTCGATCGCGCCGCAGTAGGGGACTTCGCCTTCGGGAGCCAGCAGCGGGAAGCGCTGGACGTTCGGGGCGCCGTTCGTGTCCCCGTGCCCGTAGCGGACGCCGGCCTCGAACTGGTCGAGGAGGAGCCCGAGGTCGATCGAGCCTTCGACGATCAGGGCGCCGGTGTGGGGGCCGGCGAACGGCAGCGTGGCGGCGTTCGGTTTGACCGTCAGCCCCGCGACCTCTCCCCCCTCGGAGGTGACGAACTGCAGCACCCGGCTCCCCAGGCCCCTCAGTTCCAGCGCGGTTTCGGTCGCGCCGAGCAGGGTGGAGGAGGGGACCGCCAGCGTCAGCTGGTTGCCGAGGACGACGTTGAGGTCGGAGGTGCTCGAGGCGGAGGGGTCGGTGATGAAGGTGAATGCGTGCGTGCGCGGGTCGAGCGGCGGCCCCGGCGGCGCGGCGCCGCCGGGCAGCCAGACGCAGGCCCGGCCTTCGAACCTACTTCGCTTGGCAAAGGCCTTGTCGAGCCATTCGTAGACGGATGCCGCCAGCGCTTCCGCTTCTTCTCTGCCGGCGAGCTTGGGGGGTTCCGGGGCGAAGAGGTATTGGCCTTCGAGCTTCCACGATTCCGGCACGGAAACCGGTTCGGCCGGGAGGGCCGCCCCGCGGGCCGGTAGGAAGGCGCTCCACGCGTGCCCCCTCGAAGGGGGCATCGCGAAGAGCGTCGAGCCGAATACCTGCTCGAAGCGCGGGGCCGAGCCTGGGGACGAATCCACCACCAGGGCTGCTTGGCCGGTCCGACCTTTGCCGCGAGCCTAGTTGAGGTTCCAGGTCGCTACGGGCGCGCTGAACGGACGTTCCGTTCCCTGGGCCACGATCTTGCACTGGAAGAAGACCTGCCCCGGCTGCGGCGTGGGGCCGCCGGTGGGAATCGTCAGTTTGAGGGTGGCGCCTTCTTTGATTTCCAGGTTCCCGACGACGACGGGAAAGGTCGTCTTCGCTTCCGGGAGGGCCTGGGTCAGCGATCCGGACCACAGCGGGATGGAACCTGCCATCAGCGAGACGTTGACCGCGTTGCGAGCTTCGCCGAGCACGGTCGTCTGGACGCTGAATTCGCTGGTGATGTAGTAGGTGATGACGATCGGCGCGCCGCTGAGCTCGAGGTCTTCCGGGAGTTCGGTGGGCGGTGCGGCAATGGCGGACTCGGTCATGTGTGGCCTTCCTGGGCTTTGGTTTCGGTGCGTGATGCACCCGGCTGCTTTCGGTGCGGTTTGGCCGTAGCGAAAGCGGGGACGACCGTACAACCGTCCGGTCAATTAATCAACCAAAATTTTATAAATGAGAAACCGTTGCATTTAAGAAGGGAAAAACCCCTGCATATATCGATTTGAAGCAAATAGGCTCTTCGAGAAACATCGGATCTCTCGATGGAGATGGGCACAAGCCGGTGGACTCCGGCCGGATCGGCTCTTGCCCCCGCCGGGACTGCTTCCCTGCCGACGGTTGTACGAGGTGTCACTTGTACAAGTGGGATGACCGTGCGAGATTGACCTGCTATGGGGAGGACGCCGTTGGCAAGGAAGCTGGGAGAAGCCGCTTCGGTGGCGGCGCAGGCCGCTGCGCGCGAAGCCTCGGCCGAGGAAGTGCTCGCCGATCCAGGGCTGCGCCGGCGCGAGGTGCTGGCCGGCGGCGCCGGGCTCGCCGCCGCCGCGATGCTGAGCGGGCCGATCTCGCGCGCCCTGGCGGCAACCGCGCCGCGGGTGGTCGTGGTCGGCGGCGGGCTCGCCGGGCTCACCGCCACCTATCGCCTCGAGCAGGCGGGGATCCAGGCGCAGCTTTACGAGGCCTCCGATCGGCTCGGCGGCCGCTGCTGGACCCGCCGCGGCGACTTCGCCGAAGGGCAGATCGCCGAGCACGGCGGCGAGCTGATCGACCAGGGCCACACCCAGACCCGCCAGCTGGCGCAGGAGCTGGGGCTCAAACTCGACAACCTGCTCTCCGGCGAGGTCAACGGGACCGATCCCTTCTACTACTTCGACGGCCGGCCCTACTCGTTCGCAGAAGCGACCGACGACCTCAAGGAGATCTGGCAGCAGTTGCACAAGGACGTCTCCGCCGCCAGCTACCCGACGCTCTACAACAGCTCGACCGAACGCGGCCGCGAACTCGACGCGATGTCGATCGCCGACTGGATCAAGGCCTACGTGCCCGGCGGGATGAAATCGAAGCTCGGGCAGCTGCTCGACGTCGCCTACAACATCGAGTACGGCGCCGAGACCAGCGTCCAGAGCTCGCTCAACATGCTCTACCTGCTCGCCTACTCCGGCCAGGGGCAGCTGCGCATCTTCGGCCCCTCGAACGAGAAGTACCACGTGCGGGGCGGCAACGACCAGATCCCGGCCCGGCTCGCCGCCGCCCTCCAGGGGCAGATCACCACCGGCTCGGCGCTGACCTCGATCCGCCGCAACGCCGACGGCAGCTACCGGCTCGCCTTCGCCTCGGGCAGCAGCACCTCCACCGTCACCGCCGACCAGGTCGTCCTCGCCCTGCCGTTCTCGATCCTGCGCACGCTCGACTACGCCAAAGCCGGTTTCTCGGCGGTGAAGGCGACGGCGATCGAGGAGCTGGGGATGGGCACCAACTCGAAGCTGCACCTCCAGTTCAAAGACCGGCTCTGGAACAGCCTCGGCTGCAACGGCGAGACCTACGCCGACACCGGCTACCAGAACACCTGGGAGGTGACCCGCGCCCAAGCGGGCGCCGCCGGCATCCTCGTCGACTACACCGGGGGCAAGATCGGCGCCGGCTTCGGCACCGGCACCCCGGCCGAACGCGCCACCCAGTTCCTCAGCCAGATCGAGCCGGTCCTGCCGGGGATCTCCTCACGCTGGAACGGCAAGGCGACGATCGACTTCTGGGCCGGCTACCCGTGGACCAAGGGCTCCTACTCCTACTGGAAGACCGGCCAGTACACGAAGTTCGCCGGTGCCGAACGCGAAGCGGAGGGCAACTGCCACTTCGCCGGCGAGCACACCTCGATCGACTTCCAGGGTTACCTCAACGGCGCCGTCGAATCGGGCGAACGCGCGGCCGGTGAGATCCTCGCGGCGCAGAAGTAGGCGGGAACTCGATCAGCGCGTGGGTGTTGATCGACCAGGCCTGCTTCAGCGGTGGGTCCAGCGCCCGCTTCTGGTCCGGCAGGTAAGTGCGTGCGAGCCGGCACCCGCCCGAACATCGGCCAGGCGACGTAGCCACTGGCCGATTCGGAGCTCGCCCCCATCGTTCCCGAGCCGTCGGAGCCCCCGCAGCCGCCTGGGCACGCGGCAGCGACCAGCGCCAGCACCACCACAGCGGCCAATGTCGCTTTCCTCTCGCATAGCGCGAGCAACTTGACACGCCTCGATCTCGACACGCCCATCCGACCTCTCATCGGCAGCACGGGGTGCCGCCTCAACGGCGCCTCGTGCAGCTATTCGTCTAGGTCCAGAAGAGAGCGGCGGACGAGAATTGAACTCGCATCATTAGCTTGGAAGGCTAAGGCTCTACCATTGAGCTACCGCCGCGCGGATGAAGCCGCCTCGCTTCGCGGTGCGGCGTCGATGACAGTTTGCACAAACGACGTCGCACTTTGCAATCTCGTTGAGCACGTCGTTCCAATTGCGATTCCGAATGCCAGTTGCGATCGTGAACTTCTTGTCCCGCAGGTGGTCGAACTCGAGCACGACAGGATCGGTCTCGCCGCAGTCGACGCAGGGGTGATCCCGGAAGTAGGCCATGAGGAAGACGAATCTCTCTTCGAGTTGAGCTTTCTTTCGTCGCGCCGCAGCCTCGATGTAGCGCTGTTTGTTGGCTCGGTAGTGCTCCCGGTGATACTCGGCGCCGCAGGACCGACAATAGGTCTGCCTCTGCCCTCGCGCACGTCGATGCCAGGCGAATTCCTCGTCCGGCTTCTCCATCCTGCAACGCGAGCATCTCCTCATGCTCCGCAACATAAAGATCCGAACAGACGTTCCCATAGGCATCTACCTCACCGATCCGTCAGAATGGAAACCCCCACGGGGAGTGGCGCAGTCTGGTAGCGCACTCGGCTGGGGGCCGAGCGGTCGCAGGTTCAAATCCTGTCTCCCCGATGCAGACCATTAGCCCCGCATGGCTTCGCATAGCCACGCAGCAAGCCAAATCGAAAGAGCGGCGCGAGCCTATGCGGGGAGATGCGCGGCGGTCCGTGATACGAGAGGGATACGCCGCTCGGCGGGAGAGGGATACGGGCGACTGCTTGCCTTCGGGCACTACTTCTCGCGCGAAGCGGGAGTGCTCCCCGCGTCAGCAATGGCAGTTCGGACGCGAATCAGGTGAGACAGGGGGCCGCGGCGCCCCCGCATCCAATCCGGGATCGCTGTCTTCGCGCCCGGCTCGCGCCCCTTGGGCTTGACCAGGATGTGCTGACCTGCCGTCGCCTCCGATGGATGCGGCTTCTAGTCGGTCACCGCGCCTGCGTCCTGAAACACTCGCCGCAGCTCGGCGAGCATCCGCCGTACATGGCTCTTGTCGCTCAGTTGGCCGCGCGGCGCGATCAGGGCCGGCTCAGGAGCGATCACAACTGCAGGTAAGTTCATAGACATGCTGGTCGAGTTGCCCGACGGTATTCCGAAGACCTCCTCGAAACCGCATCCCTTCCGGGCGCTCTCCGGCCTGGCGCATCACGGCGACGATCTCCTCGACCCTTGGTGGGTCGGCGGGGTACTTGCGCCCCTTGTTCCGTGGGGCGCGGCCCGCGTGGTAGCCCGGCAGCGTCGCGGGCGAGCGCTGTCGGCCGGCTGCGTCAAGAGTTGCGATGGCATCCATGGGTCTCTCCTTGTCCGAGTTGACAAGGGAGGTCTATCCAGCTCGAGGTCGCAGTTGCCACCTCATGAGGCGGCGGGTTCGCTGCACCCCCTGGGCGCTTTCCGGCCCAACCGCTGCCTCGGCTCCGGGCGGCTACTAGACGGCTTGCAGCCGAGGGCGGATCAGGTCCGCGAGGTCCTCGGGGGTCGTGCCGGCGCTCAGGCTGATGATCCAATTAGCGAGTTCGGGATCCGTTGCGTTGACCGCGTAGCCGTTGACCTCGAGAAAGGTGAGCATCGAGACGAGCGCCAAGCGCTTGTTGCCGTCGATGAACGTCTGGCTCTCGGCGATTCCGTGCGCAAGCGCCGTAGCCTGCAACGCGAGGTCGGCCTCCTGGTAGTGGGCGTAATTGCGCGGTCGCCCCAGCGCACTCTCGAGGCCGGCCTGATCACGAAGCTGGTCGGCGGCCTGCCCGGTGGTTCCACCGATGATCGCGGCGTAGAGCTCCAGCGCATCGGCGAGCTCGATGTAGACCGGCTCGTTCTCCTCCACCGCCGGCCTGTCTACCGCTTGGCGCTCTCGTCGTCGGGATCGTGCTCGGCGAGGATCTGCAGCGCCTCGGCGTGCTCGTCAACCACGCGCTGCCCGATGCCGCGAATCCGATCGCGCACCTGCTCGGTTGGCATGATCCGCAGCTCACCGCCCTCGAGCTCCTCGACAAGCACCGACGTTCCGGCGGCGTAGCCGCGCGCCTCGAACTCGCGCGGTATCGAAACCACGTTGCTGTTGCCGACTCGGCGAACCTTGACCACCTTCATGTCGTCAGTATACACGCGGATATCCCACGCCGTAGCCTTCCCGGCGACATCAACGAACTCGCAACGCGCGGGTATCCCGGCCGCCCCGGTGCACGCCTGTAATTCGCGCAAAGCGGGAGAGAACCCGACCCGAGGCCGTGATCTACCGCAGTCCTGATGGAGTGTTGATGTCTGCTCATGGACCCGACCTACTTGCGCTCAACGCCCCGAGGCATGGCTTAAGGCGATTGCTTAGGAGGTGTGGGCTTTGTGGATTCTCACTCGCCGCCCCATGGCCACTCCCAGTCCTCGGGGAGGCGGGCCGATCCGTCGTCCAGCTCGAAGCCGTGACTGTCGAACCCTTCCCAGCGTTGCTTAGCTCGCTCGCGTTCCAGCCGCTCTTCATAGATACGGCGGTCGAGTTCCAAGCCTTCCAGTCGGATCCGCTGTGGAGCGTTCCAAGCGCGCTCGATTGCATCAATGAAGCGCAGTACCGCATATACGCCTGCCGGCGAGGCGATCGCCGCCGCGGGCACCAACAGTTCTAGCTCCAGCGGCGAGGCCATCGCCATGCCTGAGACTCGCAGCTCGCTTCCCGTCGGCACACCAGGCACCGGAACGAAACCTGGCCACTCGCCTGGCGGCGGGCCAATCCAGCGCCGGCGCAAGGACAATCGCCGAATCAGCCTGCGCCACTGCACCAATGAAGAGCGCCAGGTGAGCGGAAACGAATGCTGCAAGCGCGGGTCGTCTGGCTCTAGGTTGAGCGATTCCGCGTAGAGCAGGTTGAGGAAGTAGAAAAGCTGGATCAGCCCTTCGGTCGAGGGCTGCTGTCTCTTCTCGGCCCAGGGCGCTTCCTCGGGATAGCCGATCCAGGTGAGAGTGAGGCCGATCTGCACGTTTGTGTCGGGCATGCGTTAGCGACCCTATCTCCACCCTGACTAAAAGGAGCAGGGGCATAGCTCCTAGCGCCAGGACTGCGACGTTTTCGCTTCTTGAGCTCACCGCGGTCGAGCCCGTTTCTCAGCTCCGTTAGCTTGCCGTTGCGGACCTCGGCGCGCCAGAGAAACTCCGCCGTCCCTTTGGCCTTGCCAGACCAGTCGACAGCGATCATTTACGCGAGAAGATGGTCGCGGGTCTTTTGGAGCACAGACGCTGTTCGCGCGAAGCGGAGGTCGGTACCACGACGTGATCAGAGTCGAGGGCCGTTACTCCTTGGTGGCGAGACCCCACGTGATCTCAGCACCCGTCCTCTCCAATTCAGCTTCTCGCTCCTCCGGCGTCCGAAGTCGCAGAAGAACTGGGCCGCCACTGGCCCACTTCAGCGCGAGATGTCTCGCGCCGACCCGCTCACAGGCGCGACGGGCTCTCAAGACCTCCGAACCAGGAAACTTCTCGCCCGCGATGACTGCGACTAGAGCGTCGCCGTAATCGACGTGGATGTCTTCGTCCCCAGGGGCGGTAACGACGAAGCGGTACTCGTGCTCGCTCCGCCAGTCGAGCGCCTTCAGAAAGAAGAAATCGCGGTGATGTTGTTCGACAAACTCGGCGTGGCGAAATTCGCTGGGTCCTTCTGGCGATGGCGGAACAGCCAGCTTTTGCAGCCGCGGGAAGGGCCCCTCCGGCGTGTATTCCACCGAATTGAAGTAGGGGTGCGCAAGGTCTTGAGCGGCGAGCGAGCCCACGATGTTCGCACGTAGTCGCTCGGCATCGAAGACGAGGCACACGCCCTCGTGATACTCCGCGTAACGGTCCCACATGCGGGCCCGGGCCCAACACTCTCCATAGCGCGAGGCCGCCCCTCCGTAGCCCTCCTCCGTTGGCGCATTCTCGGTTAGGGCGAGCAGCTTCGCGGACCGCCAGATCTCCCGGATCCCCTCCCCGAACGTCCACCACTCCCACATCGGCTTTGAGCTGCTGTTGAACGCGGTGGGAGGAATCTGCCATGGCTTGTTCTCCAATGGGTCGTTAACCCGCGTGTAAGGCGACATCCGTAGCTGGCCCTGCGGCAAGATGTGCTCGAAGGCGGTTGCGCGCTTGGTGTAGTGGGCGAGGTACTCGGCCGGCGGGAGATCCATGCGGAAATCGTAGGGGCTGGCCGCGCCACGTCGACTGTCGCTCTCGCGTGAAAGCGCTAGTAATCAGGCGGCCGTGCGGGACTCGGGCCAGGCTCCGGACTGGACCCGCGCATAAAGCGTGTCAGGGGCGAGGTCGGCGCCTCCGGGCCAGACGACGGTTCCGGTCTCCGAATCGGCTTCGACCTTGGCAAATCCCTCGGGGGTGCGGGCGTCTTCGAAGACAGGGCCGCGCATGCGGTCTAGGACGTCGACCTCTCCGCTCAGCCCGTTGGCGAAGGTCAGCCGAAGGACGCCGTGGCGGACGACCTCAGCTGCGGTGATATCAGGGGTTAGACCGTTCATCTCAAAGGCTCGATGTCTAGAAATGTCTCACCGACGCGGGCTCGGCGCCAGTTCCCTTCCAATTCTTCTTGATGAAGCTCTGCCCAGGAGAGGACGAAACGCAGTTGGCGGCGACCGAGGGTCCTGTCCATGACCTCCAGGTTGTCGATCCGCACCTTGGCTTCTCCTTCGGCATGGCGAGCATGGAAGGGGGGGAAGCCGTGATCGTCGAAGAACATGACGATGGCTATCCCAAAGAAGCGGCTGATCGTCAGCCCAGAGGGACCTCGTTCTTTGCGCGAAGCGGGAACGTGAAGTTCAGCGGGTTCCTGAACCGGAGTGGCTCTCTTTATCCAAGAGCGTCGCGAGATCACGGGCGCCGTGGATCAGGCCGAGAATGTTGACCTCTGCATCATTGATCTCGTAGATCAGGCGGTAGCTTCCGACGATCAACTCACGGACCGCCTGCTCCTCCAACTCGGGAACCACGCGCCCACGCTCAGCCATCTCTTCAAGCGATCGGGCGCGGTCCCGGATGCGTCGCACCAGCGCCGCCGCATAGCCCGGGGAGTCCTCGGCGATGTAATCGGCGATGCGCTCGAGGTCCCGCCAGGCAGTTTTGGTCCACGCTACTTGTCGAGCCACCGGGCCAACCGCTGCTCGACCTCGTCCTGGGGCAAGACTCTTCCTGCCTCGACGTCTTCGCGGCCGCGCTCGATGCGCTGCAGGACATAGAGGTGGTACTGGATGTCCTCAAACGAGGCTCCCTCGGGGAGACGGTCGAGCACCCTTCGGGCATCCTGCTTTGCGGTAGCCATCGCAACATGCAGGGTATCGCTGAAGGCCGACGCGGTGCGGGAAGAACCGTGATACGCCGGTGATACAGAGGACCGCCGAAGCTGCTCCCGGAGCCAAGTTGATCCTGTCTCCCCGATGTAGACAATAGCTTCCGAGGCATCTGCCATCCTCGGCGGGTGGTTGAAAAGGGGAGGACGACTGAGCGACTGGAGCTGATCGCGGCACCTTCGATCGAGCACAGGATCTTTGTCGTTCGGGGACGGCAGGTGATGCTCGACGAAGATCTCGCGGATCTCTATGGAGCCGGGACCAAGAGATTGGTCGAGCAGGTGAAGCGGAATCTAGATCGCTTCTCGGAGGACTTCATGTTCCAGCTCGACAAGGAGGAGGCGGCGGCTTTGAGGTCGCAGATTGCGACCTCAAACACGGGCCGCGGCGGGCGGCGCTATGCCCCATACGTGTTCACCGAGCAGGGAGTGGCGATGCTCTCGTCGGTCCTTCGGAGCAAGAGGGCTATCGCCGTCAACATCGAGATCATGCGGGCATTCGTCGAGCTGCGAAGCGTCGCCAGCTCCTACGCAGCGATCGAGAAGAGGCTCGAGCAGATTGAACGAAGAATGGGCGAGCACGACGAGCAACTGGAGCAGATCTTCAACGCTCTTCGTCAGCTGATCTACTGAGGAGGACGACATGAGCGCCACCTACACCTTCGACGTCTTTTCCAGCCTCGATGGTTATGGCGCGGCTGGCGGCGACTGGAGCGGCTATTGGGGAAAGCAGGGGCCCGAGTTGCGGACCACCGCCTTGCCTTGTACGGCGAGGAGCAACCAATGGTCTTCGGGGCCAACACTTATCGGCTATTCGCGCGGATGCTCGCCTCGAGCACCGAGGAGTCCGAGGTTCGCGATCCGTGGGTCAGTCGGATGAGGAGCCTGCCGGCGACGGTGGTGAGCGGTGATGCCCCTGTTCGCGGCCCAGCAGCTCGACCGCGCAGGGCAGGCATGACCTCGATGAAGCTCCCGCACGGCGAACACGGGGACGGAGACGCGGTGCTCCTGCTGCACGCCGGCATCGCCGATCGGCGGATGTGGGACGAGCACCTGGAGCCCCTGGCGGCGGCGGGATACCGGGGGGTGGCGGTGGACCTGCCGGGCTTCGGCGAGGCCGCCCTGGAGCAAGGACCGGTGGCGCACTGGGAGGACGTGGTGGAGACGATGGACGCGCTGGGGATCGAGCGGGCGGCGCTGGTCGGCAACTCGTTCGGCGGCGCGGTCGCGCTCCGCGTCGCCGCTCTCCATCCGGAGCGGATTACCGCGCTGCTCCTCTTCTCCGCTTCGAGCAGGAGCTGGAGCAGGAGCCCGACCCGCTGGAGGAGGACCCCGTTCTGCTGGCGAACGTCGACTGCCCCTCGCTCGTCGCCACCGGCGAAGAGGACATGGTCGACTTCAGGAACGCGGTTGCGGAACTCGGGGCAAGCCTGCAGCGGGCGACCACCGCGCTGATCCCCGACTGCGGTCACCTCTCCCCGCTGGAAGCGCCGGAGGAGTTCCGCCGGCTCGTCCTCGCGAACCTCGAGACCAGCCGCTAGCTGTCCTACCCACGGACGTTGTGAACGCGGCTGATCGGCGGCCGGTCTCCAAGTGAGCTGTGCGGTCGACGCCGGTTGTAGTAGCGCAGGAAGGATGCCATGGCCCTGGCCCGCTCGGCTGAGTTGGG
>JBIOWB010000130.1:0-2138 GCA_044868125.1 Solirubrobacterales bacterium | reverse complement strand
TCGACGGGGTCGAGGTCGACTACAACGCCGCGGAAGTGCGCCGCGGCGACCACCGCACGCTGGCCCGCGCCTATCCCCTCGGGATCGACGCCGGGCGGCTGCAGCGGGCCGCGGCCTCGCCCGAGGTCGCCGAGGCCGAGCGCGAGGTGCTCGAGCGCCGGCGGCAGCACCTGATAATCCGCGTCGACCGCGCCGACCTCTCGAAGAACGTCCTGCGCGGCTTCACCGCCTTCGACACCTTCCTCGCCCAGCACCCCGAGTTCCGCGAACAGGTCACCTTCATCGCCCACCTGCAGCCCTCGCGCCAGGACGTGCCCGAGTACGCCGAGTACCTGGAGCGGATCGAGGCGCTGGTCGCGGTCGTCAACCATCGCCACGGGACCACCGACTGGATGCCGATCGACCTGAAGATCTACGAGAACTTCCACGACGCGGTCGCCCGCTACAAGCACTTCGACCTGCTGATGGTCAACTCGCTCTTCGACGGGATGAACCTGGTCGCCAAGGAGGCGCCGGCGGTGAACACCCGCGACGGCGTGCTGATGCTCTCCGAGAACACCGGCTCCCACCAGGAGCTGATCGACTACGCGATCTCGGTCAACCCCTTCGACATCCAGGAGCAGGCCGACGCGATCTACCGGGCGCTGACGATGGAGCCCGAGGAGAAGCGCCGGCGGGCGGAGGGCCTGCGGGAGATCATCTTCAGCCACAACCCCGGCGACTGGGTGGATCACCAGTTGCAGGACATCGAGGCGTTGCGGCGTTCGCTGGCCTGAGGGGGAGAGATCGCGCCGCTGTGCCCTTAGGGGTCCATGCGGGTCCGATGGGCAAGCGCGGCAAAAGTGGCGGCGATCGCCGTCGGCACGCTCCTGGCGCTGCAAGCGCTTCCAGCTCTCCTGAAGCCCCCCGAGCCTCCACCGCTGGCGCCAGACGTCGGCCTGCCGCAAGCCATCCCCTCAGAGCGGCCGCCCGGCACTCGGATGAGGGAGTCGAAGCGACCCCGAGGGAAGGGGGAGGTGGGTCCTGCGGTTGCCGTCGTCAGCAGTCGGCCGCGCCGGCACCGGAGGGCTCCGCATCACCACGGGCTGCGGTCACCCGCTGTCCCTGCCCCCCCGGCACCTGAACCGACCTACGTCGCTCCACCGCCTGTGCCCCCTCCCTCACCGCCCCCGCCTCCCACCGACGGCTCGGAGGAGTTCGCGCCGCGCTAGCGCTGGGAGTCGAGGTCGCCGAAGAGGTTGAGCCAGTCGCGCAGCAGGCGCGGCGTCAGGAAGTGGCGCCGGGCGTGCTCCTTGCCCTCGCGGCCGAGGTTCTTGCCGAGCCCGGGGTCGCGGAGGATCTCGAAGCAGCGCTCGGCGCACTGCTCGGGCGAGTCGACGAGGTAGCCGCTGACGCCGTCCTCGATCTGCAGCGGGATGCCGCCGACGTTGCCGGCCACCGTCGGCCGTCCCTTCCAGAGCGCCTCGGTGACGGTGAGGCCGAAGCCCTCGCGGATCGACTTCTGCAGGCAGACGTCCGACTGCGACTGGAAGGCGTTGACCTCGATCGCGCCGACGTTGTTGAGGTTGCTGAGGATTTTGATGTCCTCGTCACCGTCGGCGTATTCGAAGGTCTTCTGGAAGTACTCGAGCCCCTCGGGGTCGTCGGTGGCCATCGAGCCGACCATCGCCAGCTGTGCCTCGGGCACCTGCTTGGTCACCTGGCGGTAGGCGTCGATGACGCCGATCGGGTCCTTCCATGGGTCGAAGCGGGAGACCTGGGTGATCAGCGGCCGGTCGACGTCGATCCCGAACTGGCGGCAGACGAAGGCCGCGTCCTCGGGCGAGAAAGCCATGTTCTTCGGCGAGAGCGGGTCGATCGCCGGCGGGATGATGTTGACGCCGTCGCGCCCAACGTCCATCGCGGCCGGAACGTAGTCGGGCAGGTGCCAGACCGAGGCGTCGTATTCCTCGATCATCGGCAGCAGGCGCTCGATCGGCGCCGGGTTCGGCGTCGAGAGGTCGATATGGCAGCGCCAGATCCACTTCTTGCCCTTCTCGAGGGCGCCGCGGCGCAGGCCGATCGGCTGCGGGTCATGGACGACGACAACGTCCCAGTCGCCCTGCAGCCCCTCGGCGTTCAGCTGGTTGATCTCGTCG
>JBIOWB010000129.1:0-18733 GCA_044868125.1 Solirubrobacterales bacterium | reverse complement strand
GAAGGAGCCGGTTGATGGAGGCAGTAGCAGGGATTCTCATCGTCCTCGTCTTCTTCGCGCTGATCGCGCTGGGAACGTCGGTCCGGATCCTGCGCGAGTACGAGCGCGGCGTCATCTTCCGGCTCGGCCGCCTGATCGCCCAGAAGGGGCCGGGGCTGATCCTTCTGATCCCGCTCGTCGACCGGATGGTCAAGGTCGACCTGCGGACGGTCACCCTCAACATCCCGCCGCAGGAGGTGATCACCCGCGACAACGTCCCGTGCCGGGTCAACGCCGTCGCCTACTTCCGCGTCGTCGACTCCAACCGCGCCGTGGTCGAGGTCGAGAACTACCTGATCGCGACCTCGCAGATCTCGCAGACGGCGCTGCGCTCGGTCCTCGGCAAGGCCGAGCTCGACCAGCTGCTGGCCGATCGCGAGCGGCTCAACGAAGAGCTGCAGAAGATCATCGACGAGTCGACCGAGCCCTGGGGCGTGAAGGTGACCGCGGTCGAGATCAAGGACGTCGAGATCCCCGAGCAGATGCAGCGGGCGATGGCGCGCCAGGCCGAGGCCGAGCGCGAGCGGCGGGCGAAGATCATCAATTCCGAGGGCGAGTTCCAGGCCGCCCAGAAGCTCACCGACGCCGCCGACATCATCAGCACCAACCCGGCCTCGCTGCAGCTGCGCTACCTGCAGACGCTGCTGGAAATCGGCACCAACCAGAACACGACGGTGGTCTTCCCGCTGCCGATGGACGTGCTCGAGCCGTTCGTCGGCAAAGGCGCGGCCGGACGGGCTGCGGGGACCGAGCGACCGCCGCGGCCACCGGCGCCTCCCGAGCCGCCGCCGGTCGACCAGCCCGACCCCGACGACCTCCCCCCCTCGCGGTCCTGAGCGCGCCGGAGATTCGCATCGACCAGCTGACCGGGCTGAGGACGATCCTCGCCCCGGGCCGGGCCGCCCGCCCCGACAGCTTCTCGCCGCGCTCGACCGAGCCGAAGGGACCGGAGAACTGCCCCTTCTGCGAGGGACGAGAGGAGCGCACGCCGCCCGAGCTCTACGCGCTGCGGCGGGGTGGAGGCGGGCCCGACACGCCGGGGTGGAAGACGCGCGTGGTGCCGAACCTCTACCCGGCGCTGGACGGTCCCGACTCGGCGTCCCCGGACAAGGGGGAGAGATCGGCTCACACCGACGTGACTCCCACCGCCGACGCCGGTGCCTTCGCCAGCGCCGGCGATCCCCTGCTGGCGACCAGACGGGCGGGCGAACCCGACCTCTTCTCCTCGCGGCCGGCGGCGGGATCGCACGAGGTGCTGATCAACTCGCCCCAGCACCTGACCGCGATGGCGGAGCTGGACGAGGAGCAGTTCGCCGCCGCCGTCGCCACCTGGCGCGAGCGGATGCGCGCCCACTCCGACGCCTCCTACCTGCAGCTGATCGTCAACGAGGGCGGCGGCGCCGGGGCCTCGCTCGAGCACACCCACGCCCAGCTCTACGCGCTGCCGTTCGTCCCGGCCGCGGTCGCGCGCGAGCGCGAGCGGGTCGGCGCCTATGGCGAACGCACCGCCGGCGGGGGGCTGCTCAGCGACGTCCTCGTCGAGGAGGTGCGCCGCCGCGACCGCCTGGTGGCGATCGACGACGAGGCAGCGCTGATCTGCCCCTGGGCCTCGCACTCGCCCTTCGAGCTGCGGGTGATCCCGCGCCGCGAAGCCGCTCGCTTTGAGGCGGACGAGGGCGGCGCGGCGATGATCCGCACCGCCCTGCGCGCCCTCGCCACCCTCTTCGACCGCCCGCCCGAGCTCAATCTCTGGGTCCGCACCGCCCCCCGCGGCGCCGATCGGTTCCACTGGCACGTCGACATCGCCCCCCGCCTGACCGTCAGGGCGGGCTTCGAGCTCGGCACCGGCGTCGACATCAACGTCTACCCACCCGCGAAGGCAGCGTCGGACCTGCGCGACTGCCTCGAGCCGTAGATAGGCTGCCCGCGATGCGGCCGACCGAACGACCGATCCCGCGCTTCGTCGCCGATACGACGCAGGAGGGGATTCCCCACGGGCGCTTCGCCGAGCGGCTGCGAGAGGAGTTCGCGAAAGCGGTCGACGGGATCGAAGACCTGCCGGCGGGAGTGGAGCTGCCGGCCGAGGTCGACTGGTTCCCGGAGCGTGCCTGGGGCGGGCGGGTCTGGGTGCCCGGCTCCGTCAAGACCGAGAGCGACGAGGGGCGGCTGGAGCTCTTCGGCCACGTCTCCTACGTGCAGCCGCCGGAGGGGGAGCAGCGTGACTTCGCCGCCAAGGCCGACTTCACCGACATCCTCGCCGAGGACAACGAGGACTGGCGGATCGACCTCAACGACGACGTGATCGGGCGCTGGCGCGGAGAGAACGGGAGAGCGGGCGCTGTCACCCTCGTCTGGGGCCGACCCCTCGTCCGCGGCGCCGTCGCCGCCACCGCCGTGCTGGAGTCCGAGACGGTCGACCAGGAGCTGGTCTCGCAGGGCCGCTTCACCCTGATCGCCCTCGACGCCCTCGAGGGCTACGGCGACGAGATCCTCGTGGAAGTCAAGCTCTGGAGCCGCCGCGCCGACGAGCTCGCCTCCGAGACGCTCTACGCCTAACTGAGCACCTCGATCGGCAGATCCAAACCCGATCGAGCCAGGCGCGCGTCCAAGGTAAGCAGCGGTTCGTCGAGCATCAGCGCCAAGGCGACGTACAGCCCGTCGTAGAAGCTGAAGTTGTCGCGCAGACCCCAGGCGACGTGAATGAGGAGTTCGTGCTCCACCCGTTCAACCGGAAGATCATCGATTTCCCAGAGGGCCCTTCCTGCGGCATCTGCGGAGAGCTTCCCCAGGCGGACCCACCGCCGCAGCGCGTGCCCGACCTCCGCATCGATCAGATGCGGAGCCCACAGCGCGTATTCCTCGGCGTCAAGTCGCTCTTTGGCTACTTCCGCGTATTCCCCATCGCTGAGCAGTTCGACGAGGACCGATGCGTCGACGACCGGCATCAGTCGCCGCGCATCTCGCGGATGGTGTCCACAACGTCTTTCGTCGTCAGGGTCGAGCCGGCGCTGCGCCCTTTGCTTCTCGCCCGGATCTCTTTGATCGTTGACTTACGACTGCGCCGGCCGAGCTCCTGCTTGATGTAGTCGGACATGCTCATCCCGGCCGCGGCCGCCCGCATCTTCAGTTCCCGGTGCAGATCGTCGGGGACGTTCCGGATCTGGATCATTTTGGACATGTGCGGAACATTAGAACGTGTACTGGACATGTCCGCTGCCTGTAGCGTGTTCATGCAAGCGATCTTGCCGGGCAAACCCCGCAACCATGGCGCGCACATCGAGCCAATTCCCGCACGCCTTTGCCAACTAAGCGACAATTCCGCCTCCGGCCCCGATAGCTCAGCTGGATAGAGCGATCCCCTCCTAAGGGATAGGCCGCTGGTTCGAATCCAGCTCGGGGCATCGCCTGAGATTGCAGGTCTGCGCCCAGGCGGCCGCAACTCTTGACCTCTCCTGTTGCTTGTACCCAGAGTGCAGCCCGTGGCCGGGACCGTCCGATCGAACCTGAGCCGAACCGCCCTTCTTCTCGTGGCGGTGACCGGGCTCCTGAGCTTGTTGCCGGCGTCATCCTTGGCCGCGACTGGGAAGCGGACGCTGCATTTCGACGGACGCAGCGTCAGCGTCCCCCCCTCCTGGCCGGTCTTCCGGCTCTCCCAATACCCCAATATGTGCGTGCGACTCGATCGGCGGGCGGTCTACCTGGGAACGCCATCGATGCAGCAGAGCTGTCCAGCCGATGCGATGGGGCGGAGGCGGGCAATTCTGGTCGAACCTCGCTCGGCCGCGGCGGCCTCTGCGCTGCCGAGGGCACGAGCCGGCACCGCCGCTCGCTCGGGCGCCGTCTTCACCGGCCTTGGCTTCGACGCCTGCAGCACTCCTTCCGCCCGCTCGATGAGTGCCTGGAAGAGCTCGCCCTATCGGGCGGTCGGGGTCTACATCGGCGGCATCAACCGCGCTTGCTCGCAGCCGAACCTGACGCCGGAATGGGTCGCGGCGCAGACGGCGGCCGGGTGGCACCTGATTCCGACCTATGTCGGCTTGCAAGCCCCGACCAGTGCCTGCTCCAGCTGCGCCAAGCTCAGCTCGAGCCAGGCGACCGCGCAGGGAGTGGCCGCCGCCGTGGACGCGGTCGAAGAAGCGAGCGCGGTGGCGATGGGCCCCGGCAGCCCGATCTACTTCGACATGGAGTCCTACAGCCGCACCTCCGCGGCCACGGCGGCGACGCTCGCCTTCCTCGAAGCCTGGACCAAGAAGCTGCACGAGCTCGGCTACGTGTCCGGCGTCTACAGCAGCAGCGCCTCGGGAATCGCCGACCTCGGCGACCAGGTCGGCAGCGGCTACGAGCTCCCCGACCAGCTCTGGATCGCCAACTGGAACGGCGCCCAGAGCACCACCGACCCGGCGGCGCCGAGCAACGCCTGGACCCAGCACCAGCGCATCCACCAGTACCGCGGCGGCCACGACGAGAGCTACGGCGGGGTGACGATCAACGTCGACAACGACTACGTCGACGGCGCCACGGTCGGCGCAGCGACCCTTCCGCCCACGCCCGAAGACAACCCTGTGGGAGCTCTCGACCTGGTCAAGGCTTCCGCCGGGCAGGTGCGGATCCGCGGCTGGGCTTTCGACCCGAACGTGCCCACCGAACCGGTGGCGATCCGTCTCGTCGTCGGCGGCAGGGAAGGCGAACCCGACGTCGCCTCCTACGACCTCGGCCCGGTCGCGAACCTGCCCCGCCGCGACGTCCGTCTTCAGTACCCGGAAGCGGGCGGCCACCACGGCTTCGACCTCAACATGCCGACGGTCAAGTCGGGGCGCCAGCGGGTCTGCACCTACGCCCTCGACGTCGAGCCGGGTGAAGACAGCCTGCTCGGCTGCAAAGGGGTGACGATCCCGGTCGCGATCCGGCTCTCGAACCTAAAAGCCGGCGCCAACCGGGTACAGGTCCATGTCACCTGCCTCTGGCCGGCGGGAACCGACTGCCCCGGGCAGATCGTCCTCCGCAGCCGCTTCCGGGTGCCGGTCCCGCACTACCGCGGCCGTGGCCCTCGGACCCGACCGGTCACCCGCGTGATCGGCCGCACCGCCTTCCACCTCACCGGCGGGCGGGGCCACACCTACCGCGTCCCGCTCACCGCCGTCGGCCGCAGGCTGCTGAGCCTGCGCGCGCGCCTGAAGACCCACGTCCTGGTCGCGATCCCCGGCGGCCGCCGCATCGGCGTCGTCGAACTGCGGGACTGAGCCCCTCAGCCCCGGTCGGGGCGATCGGGGTAGATCTCGTCGATCGTGATCAGCGCCCGGTACGGAGCGCCGGCGGCCGCTTCGATCTTCTCCGCTCCACCCGCGAGCCGATCGACCACCGCAACCACGCCGGCGATCTCCAGCCCCTCCTCGCGCACCCGCTCGATCGCCTGCGCGGTCGAGCCGCCGGTGGTGACCGTGTCCTCGACCACCAGGCAGCGCACGCCGGGTTCGACCGGCCCCTCGACCCAGCGCTGCAGCCCGTGCTCCTTGCGGGCGCTGCGGACGAAGAAGGCGACCAGGTCGGCGCCGGCAGGCACCGCGATCGCCGCGCAGGCCGGGGGGATCGCCGCCGTCGCCGGGCCGCCGACAGCGCCGGCCCCCGCCTCGGCCGCGACGGCCGCGATCAACTCTCCGGCGGCGTGGAAACCCGCGGGGCGCATCAGCGTCCGGCGAGCGTCGACGTAGTACTGCGCCACCGCCCCGCTCGCCAGCGTCACTTCGCCGAGGATCAACGAGTGCTCGCGCAGCTCGTCGAGCAGCGTCTGCTTGGCGACGGCGAGGTCGATCACGGCGGGCATCCTAAGGATGTTGTGGGTAGATCGCCTGTCTGGCTAGATGCGATTCGCCTCAATGAGGCGCATCCGATATTGAGCACACTCCGTTGTGCTCAATATCGGATGCGGGAAAAGCAACGCAGGTCGGTCACGGCGGCCATCCTAAGTCAGGCTCACTGCGCCGCGAACAGCTCGGGGAACCCCTGCCGCCAGCTCGGGTGCGACGGCTGCCAGCCGAGCTCGCGCTTGGCCTTCTCGTTGGAGGCGCCGCGCGTCTCGACGGCGGAGCGCGCCATCGCCTTGCCGACGGCCAGCCGCACGAGCCACGCCGGCAGCCGCCGTGGTGGCTTCGCCCCCAGCAGCTCGGCGAAGGTCGGGAGCCACTCGCGCAGCGGCGAGGGCTCGTCGTCGGTGACGTTGTAGATGCCGGGGGCGCCGCGATCGAGAGCCGCCACGACCGCGGCAGCCGCATCGTCGATCTGGATGAAGGAGAAGGTCGCGTCCCCCTCGCCGACGATCGGATAGCGCCGCTTGCGCACTTCTTCGGCCTGGGAGCCGCCCGGGCTGATGTAGGTGCCGGGGCCGTAGAACCAGCCGAACCGCAGCACGACGCCCTCGAGCCCATCCGCGTTCAGCACCTGCCGCTCGAGGTCAGCAACCGCGGCGACCGCCGGACCGACTTTGCCGGGAGCGTCCAGGTCCAGCGGCGCCTCCTCGTCCTTGACCCAGCCGCCCTCGTGCGCGTAGAAGAAGGAGACGCTCTCGGCGATCACCCGCCTCGCCCCCGCCGCCTGAGCGGCCGCGACAAGGTGCCGCGTCCCCTCGACCCTGATCCGGTCCGTCGGCCGCAAATCGGTCCGCGCGTTGAACCTCTGCGGCAGCGCGGTCAGCACGTGCACGACCACCTCCGGCCGCGCCCCAACCACCGCCTCGCGTAAAGCCTCGGCGTCGAAGACGTCGCAAACGACAGCCTCGGCCCCTGCCTCCCGCAGCTCCGCGACCTTCTCCTCGCGCCGCGTCATCCCCGTCACCTCGTGCCCGGCCGCAACCAGCTGCCGCACCAGCGGCTGTCCAATGGCCCCCGTCGCGCCTGCCACAAACACCTTCATCCCGCGCCTCCTTTCCGCATTCGCAGCGGACCCTAGTCCTTCCTCCGCTTTTTCCCAAGATTGAAATCAGGGGTGGTCGGAGGGTGGAGATGTGCGACCGAGGGTGGCTGTGACCAAGCAGCTCTAGGACGCAGGGAGGCCGAATAGCAGCGCTATTTGGCCGACTGAGGACGCCGAGATGCGCTGGTCACAGACGGCCTCGGGCGTGCAGATCCGCCCGACGCCCGCCCCAACTAGAAGACGAAGATGCTCTCGCCGTAATGCAGCTGTTCGTAGATCCGCGGCTGGTCGGCGATGAAGGTGCGGACGCAGCCGTGGCTCGCAGGGTAGTTCGGCACTTCCGCGTAGCCGTGGACGGCGTAGCCGTTGTGCCAGTAGAACGAGTAGTACATGCCGTGCGAGTTCAGCCCCGCTTCGCGTCGGTAGAAGGTGTAGTGGCCCGTGATCGTCGGCGTCGAGGGCTTGCCGGTGGAGACCGGGTAGATCGCGAACGGCTTGCCCTCCTTGATCATCACCAGCACCTGCTTGCTGAGCGGCACCTCGACGTGTTCGCCCGCCTTCGGGTGCTTGACGTGGTAGCCGCCCTTGCCGCCGAAGGCTTTCTTCACCAGCCCGGCGCCGGCCTTCTGAGTGCGGTTCATGTCGTTGACTTTGCGATAGGCGAGCACCTCGCGGCCGAGGCGACCGTTGAAGCACTTGCCGCCGCCGGAGGCGTAGCCCATCTTCGCCATCGCCTTTTTGAAGCCCTTGACGACCTTGCCGCATTCGCCCGGGTGCAGGGACGGGAATCTGACCTTCCAGCTCTTGCGGACGGTGCTGTCGCCGCCCAGCGCCGCGTTCGCCCTGTGCTTGGCGCTGACCGCGTACTTGCCGTCCTCCTTGACGATCACGCTCGATTCGAAGGTCCCGGTTTCACCGCTGCCCTTGCTGACCGCGACCTTGCGGCTGAGCAGCCGGTGGCCGTCGAGGTAGAAGGTGACTTCGACCTTCTGCCCAGGCACGTAGGGCGAGAGCGTCCCCCGCACCGGCACCGTGTCGTAGACGTCGGCGCGGCCGCCGTGCAGGCCGCCGACTTCGATCTTCAGGGTCGCGTCGGGAGCCGGCGTCGGCTTTTCGGGCTTCTTCGGTGCGCCCGCAGCCGCGGCGGGCAGCGTCAGGGCAGCGGCGATTGCGAGCAGAGACGAGAGACGCTTCACGAGGTCGGAAATCCTACTGGCCGAGCAGGGCGACGCTGTTGTTCAGCATGTGCAGGAGGATTCCGGGCACGATCGAGCCGGTCTTCTCGTAGAGCAGGCAGAGGATGAGGCCGAAGGCGATCAGCGGCGGCACCGCGCTCACCCCGGTCAGCGCGTGCAGTCCGCCGAAGACGAGTCCGCCCAGCAGCGCGGCTGGGATCCGCGGCAGCCGCTCGCGCAGGCCGCCGTAGAGCATGCCGCGGAAGCAGACCTCCTCGCTGATCGGCGCCGCGATCACGATCAGCAGCACCTGCACCGGCACCGCCCCGAACCCCTCGGCGATGTCCTTCTGCTCCGGTTCGACGATCACCAGCGAGTAGAAGGTCGCGAAGAGAAGGTAGGCGCCGATCGCCGCGGCCATCCACTTCAGGGCCGAGGGCCGGAACGGCCGCACGCCCAGCCGCCGCAGGATCTCCATCCCGGAAGCCCCGCGCCGCCCCGCGATCGCCATCGGCACCAGCAGGAAGCCGAGCGCGGTGGCCAGCTGCACGCCGACGTTGCCGAAGGTCGTCAGGTCGCCGTTGTCCTCGTGGCCGGCGATCACCGCCGGGATCCCGAGCGCGATCCCCGCCGCCAGGGCAACGAGGACGCCGACCAGCGCCGTCACCGGCCCCCAGTTCGAGTAGGGAAACCTGGTCGGGCGCTGCTCAGGCGGCTCGGCGACGTGGTCGACGGTTAAGTTGCCCTCCATGTCGCCCGCAGTCTCACAGGTCTCCCGCACGACCCGGACGCGGCTGCGGGTCCTGCGCCGGGTCGTCGTCCTCGCGATCCTGATCGTGGTCGCGATGATCGTCCTCAGCCAGTTCACCGAGTTCAAGCGGCTGGCGACCGGCGTTCTCGCCTCGACCGCGGTGATCGGCCTGATCGTCGGCTTCGCCGCCCAGCACACGATCGCCAACATGGTCGCCGGAATTCAGATCGCGGTCTCGCAGCCGATCAGGATCGGCGACCGGATCAGGTTCGAAGAGGACGAAGGACGCGTCACCGACATCACCCTCTCCTACACCTACCTCGACCCCGGCGACGGCAGCTCGATCGTGATCCCCAACCAGCTCCTGGTCGAAGGCACCATCCACAACCGCTCCACCGCGGACACGGTCGAAGAAAAGCCCGTCTGACCGCCCCTCGGGGCGAAGTACCCTCTGTGCGATGACGCAGCGCAACCGGCGACGTCAGCGCCGTCACGGGGGGATCGGCGCCAAGCTCCTGCTCCTCTTCGGCGGCGTCTTCGCCCTGCTCGCGATCGCCGCGATCGCGATCGCCTCCTGGGTGCTCGACGTCGCCGCCGACGCTCCCTCGCTCGGCTCCTGCAAGCGGATCGACAAGGGCGGCAACACCGTCGTCTACGCCGCCGACCGCTCGAAACTGGGGCTGATCCCCTCGCCGGTGGCGCGCTCGCTGGTCTCGATCGACAAGGTCCCGAAGAGCCTGCAGCTGGCAACGGTGGCGATCGAGGACCAGCGCTTCTACCAGCACGGCGGCGTCGACTACGAGGGCATCCTGCGGGCGGCGCTGAAGGACCTCGAAGCCGGCGAACCGGTCGAGGGCGGCTCGACGATCACCCAGCAGCTGGTCCGCAACCTCTGCATCGAGAACCCGCAGCGCAACCTCGAACGCAAGATCGTCGAGGCACAGCTGGCGATCGAGTACTCCGAACATCACACCCGCAGGGAAATCCTCGGCTCCTATCTCAACATCGCCTCCTATGGGACGGTCGAAGGGAGCACCGCGGTGGGGGTCGGCGCCGCCTCGCAGATCTTCTTCTCGAAGCCGGTCTGGAAGCTGCAACTGCCCGAAGCGGCACTGCTGGCGGGCCTGCCGCAGGCGCCCTCCGAATACAACCCGCTGCTCAACCCGGCCGCCGCGAAAGCGCGCCGCAACCAGGTCCTGCGGCAGATGGAGAAGCTCGGCTACGTCAGCAAGGCGCGGGCGGAGCGGGCGATGGCGAGCGGTCTCCGGGTCGAGCTCTCCGACAGCTGGTTCAGGCACCGCCAGCCCTACTTCTTCGACTACGTCGAGAACAAGCTGATCGAAAAGTACGGGGTGAACACGGTGCGGCGCGGCGGCCTCGAGGTGCAGACGACGATCGACCCCGAGCTGCAGCGGGTGGGGCTGGAAGCGATGCGCTCGACGCTGCCCTACTCGACCGACCCCTCATCGGCCTTCGTCTCGGTCGACCCGCGCAACGGGCAGATCCGGGCGATGGTCTCCAGCTCCCGCTACGGGGACAGCCAGTTCAACCTCGCCGCCCAGGGACACCGCCAGCCGGGCTCGACCTTCAAGACCTTCGTGCTGACGACGGCGATCAAGCAGGGGATCGACCCCTACCGCACCTACTACACCTCGAAACCGCTCGACCTCTGGCTGCCGAAGTGGGGGCACTGGACCGTGCACACGGCCGACGAAGGCTATCTGGGGACCGTCAACCTGCAGCAGGCGACGGTCGCCTCCGACAACACGGTCTTCGCCCAGCTCGACCTCGACGTCGGGCCGAAGGCGGTGGCGGCGACGGCGCACGCGATGGGGATCGCCTCGCCGCTGGACGGGATCCCGGCCGAGGGCATCGGCGGGCTGCGGATCGGCGTCTCGCCGCTGGAGATGGCCGACGCCTACGCGACGCTCGCCTCCGGCGGCGTCCACCGCGACCCGGTGGCGATCGCCAGGGTCGTCTTCCCCGACGGCCGCGTCGACCGGCCGGAACGGCCGCACCCGCAGCGGGTGCTCTCACGGCCGGTCGCCTGGCAGGTGACGCGGCTCCTGCACGACAACATCACCGAAGGGACCGGCACCGCCGCCTACACCGGCTGCCCCGGCCAGGCCGGCAAGACCGGTACGACCGACGAGTACACCGACGCCTGGTTCGCCGGCTACCAGCCGAACCTGGCGACGGTGGTCTGGGTCGGCTACCCGGAATCGAACGAGATCTCGATGTCGAGCGTGCACGGGATCATCGTCTTCGGCGGCACCTTCCCGGCCGAAATCTGGCACTCGCTCTACAGCGGCGCCGAAGTGCCGTGCGAGGAATTCGCCGAACCGACCCAGCAGATCAGCTGGGCGCCGTACTACGGGCGCTACGCGCGCTCGGGGCCGAACGACAACTCCAGCCTGAGCGGATCGGGGAGCAGCGGAGGAAGCAGCAAACCGCCGCCGGGAACCGCCGCGGTCGGCGGCTATGACCCCAATGCCTACGCGCCGGGGGCCGGACAGGAACCGCTGCCGGCGCCGTCTCCGCCGCAGAGCGGCGTCGGCGGCGGCGAATCCGCAGGCAGGTAGCGCCGATCGACCCCGGGCTCGCCTATGGCCTGATGTGGGCCGGCTTCGCCGCCTACCTCGGCGTCCTGGCGGCAGCGCCGCGGCTGGGACGGCGGCTCGTCTGGGGAACGATCGTCGTCCTCGTCACCGGCTTCGCGCTGGCGCCCGTCCTCCTCTCCCACGACGTCTACAGCTATGTCGACTACGCGCGGCTCGGCGTGCGCCACGGCCTCGACCCCTACGTCCACCCGCCGCTGGCGGCACCGGGAGACCCTGCCTACCCCCACGTCACCTGGACCGAAGCTACCAGCGCCTACGGCCCCCTCTTCACCCTGCTGACCTATCCGCTGGCCTGGCTGCCGGTGGGAACCGCGGTGGCGGTGCTAAAGGCGATCGCGGCCCTCTCGATCCTCGGCGTCGCCCTGCTCACCTCCCGCATCGCCGCCTGGCGCGGGATCGACCCCCTGCGCGCCGCCGCCTTCGTCGGCCTCAACCCGCTCGTCCTCGTCCACGTCGTCGGCGGCGCCCACGGCGACGGCCTGACGACGCTGTTGGCGATGCTCGCCGTCGCCGCGATCCTCAGCGCCCGCGAGCTCGTGGGTGGCGCCGCCCTCGTCGCCGCGATCGCCACCAAGCTCTCCGCCGCCTTCATCGCCCCTTTCGCCCTCGTCGGCACCGCCACCTCTATGCCGACGGGACGAAAACGGTCCTATATAGACCGAAATCGTCCCGTCGGCCGACTGGTGCTTGGTGCGCTGGGGGCTGCACTCGCGATTGGAGTCGCCGCCTACCTCGCCTTCGGCTGGGACTGGCTGCACGGCTTCGGGCTGGCCGGCGAGAACCAGAGCCGGACCAGCCACATGAGCATCCCGATCACGGTCGCGCGCCTGAGCGACCTCAATCCCGACGGGGTCCGCCTCGCCGCCGCGTTCCTCTTTGCGGCCCTGGTCGCCTACCTGCTCGTCTGGACCTGGCGCGGCGGCGACTGGGTCCGCGCCTCCGCCTGGATCGGCTTCACGCTCCTCTTAGCCACCGCCTGGCTCCTCCCCTGGTACCTGATCTGGCCCCTCCCCCTGGCAGCCGTCTCCCGCGACAGATTCCTGCAGCTTCTAACCCTGGGCCTGACGGCATATCAACTAGGAGCTCGCATACCTCTGTGAGGAGGGACCCGGCCCCTCTTGAACGGCTTGTACTTCTCGGTCATGGCAATCTAGGACTGCTGACCACGACCCACCCGAGCAAGGTGAGTGAAAGGGGGGTCGGGTCCCTCCCCCGCTGGCGTTACATCAACTCGGGCGTGCGCTCGCCGGCCTCCATCCCCGCCGCTTCCTCCTCCGGCGAGGCGTGCAGGATGCCGGTGTGGATGCTCCAGCCCTCGCGACGGCCGAGCGCAGTCACCGCCCCCACGTAGATGACTTCGCCGACCGTCATCACGCCGCGGACGGCGATCGCGATCAGCGAGCCCAGCGCGAAGCTCTTGCTCGGCAGGGCCGCCTTCACCGCCCAGGCGAAAGCGGCGTCCCTGACGCCCAATCCGGCCGGGGCGACCAGCGTCACCAGTGCCGCGAAATAGCCGATCGCCTGCGCCGAGCCGACCAGCAGCAGGTCTTCGAAGGGAATGTTGGTGACCGAGCGGGCAACGCAGTAGATCCCGACCGCGACCACGATCCAGTTCAGCGAGTAGAAGACGATCAGGGCGATCACGCCACGCAGCGAGATCACCTCCGGCAACGGTTCGCGACCCAGCGCCCGCAGCGCCTTGTTGGCGAGCGGCCCGAACACCTTCGGGTGCAGGATGGCGATCGCCAGCGGGATCAGCAGCAGCACACCCCAGCGCCACGGCTCCCCCTGCAGGTCCGGGTGCTTGATGATGAAGTAGGCCGCGACGACGATCGCGGAAGTGGCCGAGATCGCCTGTTCGTAGACGATGCTGGCAATCGTGATCCGGCGAGGAACACCAGCTCGTTCGGAGAGCAGCACCCGCCCGAGGACGTAAAGGACGCTGCCCGGCACGTAGCGGGCCAGAAGCGGCTGCCCCCAGGCCACCTGCGCCCGACCGAACCCGAGCTGGTGGCCCATGAAGCGCAGGGTCAGGTCCCAGCCGAGAGCGCTGATCGCGAAGTAGATCGGCAGGATCACGATCCCCGGGACCAGCCAGCCGACGTGGAAGTGCACCCCCTGGTCCTGGATCTCCGACCACTGGTCGATGACCGTGAGGACGAGGAAGCCGAAGATGAGCAGGGCGAGCCCGACCTGGAGGGCGATCCGGACTTTGCGGCTGCGCGGTGGCTTTTTCCCGAATTGCGAGCCGACCTCGCCGACTCGGTGCAGGAATGGTTGGCGGCGCTCCACGTCCGACGCACCTTAGTGTTTGAGATAGTCGGGTGATGGGCGAGTTCGAGCTGCTGGCCAAGCTCCGCGAGCGCCTCCCCCCGAATGGTTCCCGGGTCAGACTCGGCAGCGGCGACGACGCCGCGGTCACCGTCCCCGGCGCGGCGACCGCGACTTCGGTCGACGCGATCGTCGACGGGGTCCACTTCCGGCGCGAGGAGGCATCGCCGCGACTGATCGGCCGTAAGGCGCTTGCCACCGCCCTCTCCGACCTCGCGGCGATGGGGGCGGAGCCCGGTGAGGTCTACGTCGTCCTCGGCGCCCCGCCCGATCTGGGCGAAGACGAGCTCCTCGCTCTCCTCGACGGCCTGCTCGAGCTGGCGCGAGAGACCGAGTGCACCCTCGCCGGCGGCGACGTCACCCGCGCCCCGGCCCTGACCCTGGCGGTGACCGTGGTCGGTCACGCCCACCGACCCGAGGAGCTCGTGCCCCGGGGCGGCGCCGAGGCGGGAGACCTCATCGTCCTCACTGGCGAGATCGGCGGCGCCGCGGCCGGGCGCCTCCTGCTCGACGACCCCAGCCTCGCGGGCGTCGTCGCCGAGTCGACCGCCGACCGACTCCGCGCGCGACAGCTCGACCCCCGCCCGCGGCTGCGATCGGGACGCGCCCTCGCCGTCGCCGGCGCCGGGGCGCTGATCGACCTCAGCGACGGGCTCGCCGGCGACGCCCTCCGCGTCGCCGAGGCCAGCGGCGTCTCCCTGCGGATCGACGCGGCCGCGCTCCCGCTCGCCGAAGGCGTCGCCGAGATCGCCGCCGCGCTCGGTCGCGATCCCCATGAGCTCGCCGTCTCCGGCGGCGAGGACTACGAGCTGCTGGCGGCGCTGCCGCCCCAACGGCTGACCGAGGCGTCAGCGCGGATCGGCGAAGCGGCGGAGGCCACATTGACCCCAATCGGGGAAGTCGACGTCGGGACGGGAGTCGAGATCAGGCAGCCCGGGGGTGGACTGCTGGAGGTTCAGGGCTACGACCACCTTCAGGGGCCGTAGCGTGAATTCCGGTCAGCAGGTCCCTGACGCCGCGACGACTCAGCATCGCCATCGCGACCTCACCGGGATCCGGCTTGTAGGCACCGGACTCGACCAGGGATTTCAGCTCGTGCGTCTGCATTGCTCTCGCGATCATTATCGGCGCGGCTACCCGCGTCCTTAGTTCTTAGTACTCGCACATGCGTCCAAGCTGCGTCGATTACTACCCTTGGTAGATGCCGAACGGCTCCGCACGCATCCTCCTCGTCGACGACGAGCAGTCGATTCAGACGCTGCTCAGCTACCCGCTGCGCAAGGACGGCTACCACGTCACCTCCGCCCTCGACGGCTCAGAGGCGCTGAGGCGCTTCGAGGAGGGCCGCTTCGACCTGGTCATCCTCGACCTGATGCTTCCCCGGATGGGCGGGGTCGAAGTCTGCCGGCAGCTGCGCTCGCGCAGCCAGGTGCCGATCATCATGCTGACGGCGAAAGGCAGCGAGACCGACAAGGTCGCCGGGCTCGAGGTGGGCGCCGACGACTACATCACCAAGCCCTTCTCGATGCGCGAGTTTCGCAGCCGGGTCAAAGCCGCCCTGCGCCGTTCGCGGATGGCGGGGAAGACCGAGGAGGGCGGCACGATCGACACCGGCGGGCTGAAGATCGACTTCGACCGCCGCATGGTCACCCTCGGCGAGGAGGAGATCAAGGTCACCTACGTCGAGTTCGAGATCCTCGGGGCGCTGGCTCGCTCTCCGGGCCGCGTGCTGACCCGCGAGACCCTGCTCGAGCACGTCTGGGGCGACTCCGACTACCGCGACCCGCGCACCGTCGACGTCCACATCCGCCACCTGCGCGAGAAGCTGGAGCAGGACCCGAAGGAGCCCGAGTACCTCTTCACCGTGCGCGGGGTCGGCTACCGCTTCCGGGAGTAGCTGCGGTGATGCGACGGCTCAGGGCCCCCTTCGTCGGCGGTCGCACGATCACCTGGATCGCGATCGCGGCCGTAGCCGCCGAGATCATCTACCTCTACACGGTCGCAATCGGGATGGCTGCCATCCACGATGGCTCGGTCAAGGTCCAGATCCTGGTCGGGGGCGCGGTTGTGGGCCTGCTGGTGATCCTGATCGGCCGAAGCTATGTACGGACCTACACCAACAACATCAGGCGGCTCCAAGAGGCCGCGCGCAAAGTCGCCGACGGAAACTTCGAAACGACGATCCCGGTTGCCTCGGTCGGCCCCCTCAGACCGCTTGCCCGCACCTTCAACGAGATGCAGCGCCGCCTCGCCGAGCTCGACAGCGCTCGCAAGCAGTTCATCGCCAACGCCTCGCACGAGCTGCGGACGCCGATCTTCAGTCTCGGCGGCTTCGTCGAGCTGCTCGAAGACGAGGACCCGAGCCCCGAGGAGCGGGCCGAGTTCGTGCGCACGATGCGCCAGCAGATCGAGCGGCTGACGAAGCTGACCACCGACCTGCTCGACCTCTCCCAGCTCGACGCCGGCGCCGTGGTGATGCAGGCCAACAGCGTCGACCTCACCGCCCTGGCGCGCGAGGTGACGAAAGAGTTCGGCCCCCGCGCCGACCTGCGCGGCTCGCGACTGCAGCTGCGCACCCCGACCCAGCCGGCGATCGCCCTGGCCGACCCCGATCGGGTGCGGCAGGTGATCCGTATCCTGCTCGACAACGCCCTCACCCACACTCCCGAGGGCACCGACGTCACCGTGACCACCTACTCCGCCAACGGCCGTGCCGAGCTGACCGTCTCCGACGAAGGGCCCGGGATCCCGCAGCGCGTCCAGAAGCGGATCTTCGAGCGCTTCTACACCGCCGACAAGGCCGGCGGCTCCGGCCTCGGCCTGGCGATCGCCAGCGAGATCGCGCAACGGATGAAGGGGGAGATCACGATCAGCTCCAGCCGTCGCTTCACCGCCTTCACGCTCGACCTGCCGCCGGGACCCGCCGCGGTGAGCTCTCCGCGCCCTTCCCGGGCTCCCGCAAGGGCGGCGACGTGAGGCGGCTGGGCGCGCTTGCCGCGCCGATCGCCTGCCTGGCGCTTCTCGCCGGTTGCGGCTCCGGTGGAGCTGATGACTCCGGCCCGACCAGCCGGAGCAAGTCGAATCCAGCAACGACCGCGGAACCCGCTCCCCTGCCCCAGATCGCCGTCGAGGCCTCCAGTCCCGGCTTCGACGCCACCCGCGTCTACGAAGAGGCTTCTCCGGGGGTGGTCACGATCCGCTCCGTCTTCAAGGGGGTCGGCGCCGCCGAGGGCTCGGGCTTCGTCCTCAATGAAGAAGGCGAAATCGTCACCAACGCCCACGTCGTCACCGACGAATCGACGGGCGATCGCAAGCCGGCCGAGAACGTCTACGTCGAGTTCCCCGACCGCAACGTCGTCCCGGCGGAGATCGTCGGCTTCGACCCCTTCGTCGACGCCGCCCTGCTCAAGGTCGCCCCGCATGGGTTGAGGCTGCACCCGTTGGAGCTGGGCGACGATCAAGAGCTGCGCGTGGGGCAGCCGGTGGCGGCGATCGGCAGCCCCTTCGGCGAGCAGCAGTCGCTCTCGGTCGGAGTGGTCTCCGCCACCGACCGCTCGGTCAAATCGCTCACCCAGTTCGAAATCTTCGGCGCAATCCAGACCGACGCCTCGATCAACCCGGGCAACTCCGGTGGGCCGCTGCTCGACGCCGGCGCCCGTGTGGTCGGCATCAACCAGCAGATCGAGACCAACTCCGGCGCCAACGACGGCGTCGGCTTCGCGGTCCCGATCTCCGCGGTGAAGCGCTCGATCGCCCAGTTGCGCGAAGACGGCAGCGCCGAATACGCCTACATGGGCGTCTCCAGCCAGGCGCTCTACCCGCAGCTGGCCCGCAAGCTCGGCCTCGACACCGCCTACGGCGGCCTGCTCTCCGAAGTCGTGCCGGGTGGCCCAGCGGAGAAGGCGGGACTAGAGGGAGGCAACGAGAAACTGCGCTTCGAGGCCGCCCAGTACCGGACCGGCGGCGACGTGATCCTCACGGTAGACGGTCAAAAGATCGTCCAGGAAAACGACCTCGCCCGGGTAATCGCCGCCCACGAGCCCGGCGACGAGGTGACGCTGACGGTCCTGCGCGACAACCGACGGGGGAAGGTCGACCTCACCCTCGGCGAGCGGCCCGACAGCCCCTCGAGCGGCTGACCCCACCCGCGGCGGCTGGACGCCGTGTCGCCGCCCATCTGTGTAGAACTCACGCCTTGCTTCAGGAAGTCGCCCTCGGGCACAAGACCCTCACCGACTACACCCACATCGTCGGCAAAGAGCTGACGGAGCAGATCCGCCAGCTCGCCGAGCCCTTGAAAGGGAAGCGGGTGCTGCACGTCAGCGCCACCGCCTTCGGCGGCGGGGTCTCGGAGATCCTCTACACGCTGGTGCCGCTGATGCGCGACGTCGGCCTCGACGCGCACTGGCACGTGATCTTCGGCAAAGAAGAGTTCTTCAACGCGACCAAGCTCCTCCACAACTCGCTGCAGGGGGCAGAGGAGACGCTGAGCGACGAACAGTGGGAGATCTTCGACGAGATCAACCAGCTGAACGCCGAGGGGCTGCAGGGCGACTGGGACGTTGTCGTCGTCCATGACCCGCAGCCGATCGGCCTGCGCCGCGGCGCCCTCGAGAAGGGCAAGAAGTGGATCTGGCGGTGCCACATCGACCTTTCGACCCCGAACCCCGCGCCGATCGAGCGACTGCTGCCGTTGATCGAAGAGTACGACGCCTCGGTCTGGCACATGGAGCAGTACGTGCCCAACGACATGGGTCGCCACCGCGACGCCGTCAACATCATCCCGCCGGCGATCGACCCGCTCTCGCCGAAGAACATGGCCTTCTCGCCCGAGGACGCCGCCTTCGTCTGCCGCCAGTTCGGGATCGACGTCGACCGGCCGCTGATCACCCAGGTCTCCCGCTTCGACC
>JBIOWB010000128.1:0-2005 GCA_044868125.1 Solirubrobacterales bacterium | reverse complement strand
GCCCTCGGCACCCAGAACATCGTCGTCCTGCACCGGCTCTCCGACCTCCACGCCGCCGGCGCCGAGGGAAGCCGCGAGCTGCGCCTCGCCGAGGGCCTGCTCGCCGACGCGGAGACGAAGGTCTGCTACGCGCAGCCTCCCGACCAGCTCCCGCAGGCGCGCGAGCTGCTCGGGCTCACCGACACCGAGGCGGAACTGCTCCCGCACCTGCGGCGCGGGTGGGCGCTCTGGAAGATCGGCCAGCGCTCCTTCCTCGTCCAGCACCGCCTCTCCACGCACGAGCGCGAACTCGTCGACACCGACGCGCGCATGGCAGCTAGGAGGGCGGCGTGAGCGAGGAGCGCAGGCCGCCCCGCTTCCCGCCCGCGGGAGAGGAGCGGGCGCACCCGTTCGAGAAGGCCGCCCTCTGGGTGCTCGCGGGCGCGCTCTCAGTCGCCGGCATCCTGTGGCTCACCGGCGAAATCGCCGGCCGCCTGTTCGAAGGCGCCTGGCCGGGAACGCGCTTCTCAGAGATGGGCCACGTTCTCGTCCACCTCCAGGCGCACGCGAGCGACCCCGCCTTGGCCTGGCCCGCGCCGGAGCAGAAGTCGATCCCCGGCCCGGTCGCCTTCTACGCGACGCTCGCGGCGCTCCTCCTCCCGCTCGCCGCGGCGGCGCTGCTCGTGTTGCGGCGCCGCCTTCGTCGTCAAGCCGCATCCAGTGCCGGGGCGCGCTGGGCGCGCACGCGCGACCTCCCCGCTTTGCGCGTCCGCACGGCGCAGCCCGGCCGGCTCACGCTCGGCCGCGTCGAGGGCCACCTCGTCGCCGCCGAGCCGCGGCAGTCGGTGATCGTGATCGGACCGACGCAGACCGGCAAGACGACCGGCTTCGCCATCCCCGCAATACTCGAGTGGCAGGGGCCGGTGCTCGCCACCTCGATCAAGAGCGACCTCCTCCGCGACACCTTCGCCGCGCGCAGCGCCATCCCGGACGCGAGCGTCTGGATCTACGACCCGACCGGCAGCACCGGCTACCCCGCCGCCGGCTGGACGCCGCTCGCCGGCTGCGGGACCTGGCAGGGCGCCCAGCGAATCGCCTCCTGGCTTGTCGCCGCCGCCCGCGGCAGCACCCCCGGCATCGAGAACGCCCCCTTCTGGTACGGCGCCGCCGAGAAGCTCCTCGCGCCGCTTCTTCTCGCTGCCTTCCACTCCGACTTCACGATGGCTCACGTCATCCGCTGGCTCGACACGCAGGACGACACCGAGGTGACGTGGGGCCTCGAGCTCGCGCGCGAGCCGGCCGCCGCGAACGCATTCGCCGCCACCATGAAGCGCGAGAAGCGCACCCGCTCCAACGTCTACGCAACCGCCGAGACGGTGCTCGCCGCCTACGCCGATCCCGGCGTCCTCGCGTCAGCGGAGACCTCGGACCTCCGCGCGGAGGACTTCCTGGACGGAAAGCACAACACCGTGTTCATCTGCGCGCCTGCGCATGAGCAGCGCCGCCTGCAGCCGCTGTTCGCAACTCTCGTTCAGGAGATCGCCGCCGCGGCGTACGAGCGGTCGGCCGAGAGCGGCAAGCCGCTCGACCCGCCCCTACTGCTCGTCCTCGACGAGTGCGCCAACATCGCCCCCCTCCGCGACCTGACCACGCTCGCCTCGACAGGAGCCGGGCAGGGGATCCAGCTCGTCTCCGTCTTCCAGGACATGGCCCAGATCAACGCCGTCTACGGCCGCGACGGCGCACCGACGATCGTCTCCAACCACCGCGCCAAGGTCGTCCTGTCCGGCATCGCTGATCCGCGCACGCTCGACTATGTCGCCGGACTGCTCGGCGATGAAGAGGTGCGCCAGGTCGCCTCCACCAAGGGCGCCGAGGGAAGACGCTCCACCACCGAGTCGGTTGCCTACCGAACGCTCGCGCCCGCGCACGTCCTCCGCGAGATGCGGCCCGGACAGGGGCTGCTCGTGTACGGGCACCTGCCCCCGGCGAGGATCGCGATGCGGCCCTGGTTCAACGACCCGCA
>JBIOWB010000127.1:0-8269 GCA_044868125.1 Solirubrobacterales bacterium | reverse complement strand
CGGACAACAGCGGGGAGGGTCCGGCGAGCCCCACCCCGGCTCCTCTAGGCTCAAGCCGTGTCCAGTTTCGACGCGATCGCGGATTTGCCGCTTCAGATTGATAGCTGCGAGTTCGAGGGGTTGAGCGTCGACTGGGGGGAGATGGAACGGCTGACGACGATCGTCAAGCTGCGCGGGGGTGGGCACGAGGGCATCGGCGAGGACGTCGTCTACGACGCGATCGACCACATCGGTCAACAGGACCACGGGCCCCCCGAGGGACTCGCCGGCGAGTTCAGCTTCGCCGGGTTCAGCGACCATCTCGACGGGGTCGATCTCTTCCCGGCCGGAGAGCCGGTGCGCGAGGACGTCTCGCGCGACTACCGCCGCTGGGCCTTCGAGTCGGCGGCGCTCGACCTGGCGCTGCGCCAAGCGGGCACCAACCTCCCCGCCGCGCTCGACCGCGAGCCGCGGCCGGTGAACTTCGTCAACTCGATGCGGCTGGCCGGCTGGGAAGAGGGAAAACGCTCCTCGATCGAGCCGCTGCTGGCGCGGCTCGCCGCCTATCCGACGTTGCGCTTCAAGCTCGACCCGGTCAACGACTGGGACGACGAGCTGATCGCGGCGCTGGCCGAGACCGGCGCGGTCGACTCGCTCGATTTCAAGGGCTTCTACAAAGGCACGGTGGTCGACGTCGAGACCGACCCCGAGCTCTACGCGAAGCTGATCGAGACCTTCCCCGACGCGTGGCTCGAGGACCCCGACGTGAACGAGGAGACGAAACCGCTGCTCGACCCGGTCCACGAGCGGGTCACCTGGGACGCGCCGATCCACTCGATCGCCGACATCGAGGCGATGCCGTGGTCGCCGCCGCGGACGGTCAACCTCAAGCCCTCGCGCTTCGGCCCGATCCGCCACCTCTTCGCCGCCTACGACTACTGCGAGGAGAGCGGGATCGGCGCCTACGGCGGCGGCCAGTCGGAGCTCGGCCAGGGCCGCGGCCAGATCCAGTACCTGGCCTCGATCTTCCATCCCGACACGCCGAACGACGTCGCCCCGAGCGGCTACAACGAACCGGAGAAGGCGACGAAGCCAGGGCTGCCGATAAGCCCCCTGGAGCCGGCGATCGAGGAAATCGGCTTTCGCTGGAAGCTCTGAACGCGAACGCACTTCTCCCTGCTATCCGGGAACAACTGCGTTCGGATTGCCTAACCGCCACTTCGGCCGACCGAATTCGCGCTTTCGGCTACGTTGGGCTCGCCCCGCCAGTCCGACAAGGAGCCGAGATGCCTGACAAGTCTTTCGCCGACGCCCTCAACGAGCAGATCTCGAACGAGTTCGCCGCCCACCAGCAGTACGTGGCCGCAGCCGTCTACTACGACGCCGAGACCCTCCCCCGCCTCGCCGCCTTCTTCTACCGCCAGGCGCTGGAGGAGCGCGAGCACGCGATGATGATGATCCGCTATCTGCTCGACGTCGGCGAGGAGGTCCGCATCCCGGACATCAAGGCCCAGCAGACCAGCTTCGACGACGGCGCCGCGCCGGTGCGCGTGGCGCTGAAGCAGGAGCAGCGGGTCAGCGACGAGATCTTCGGCCTCTTCGAGCTCGCCCGCGAGCTGAAGGACTACCGGGCCGAGCAGTTCCTGCAGTGGTTCGTCAAGGAGCAGGTCGAGGAGGTCTCGCTGATGAGCGACCTGCTCAACGTCGTCGAGCGCTCCCGCGACAACCTCCTCCTGGCTGAGGACTACATCGCCCGCGAGAAACTCGGCGAAGAGGGCAACGACCCGACCGCACCACCGGTGGCGGGAGAGTAAGCGTCAGAGCTGAGAAGCCATAAGCCCGAGGGCTGCAACCAGCACAGTCCCGCCAAATCCAAGGGCGGCAGCGAGCAACGTGTTGAGCACGCGATCCAGCCGTGCGTCGAATTTGTCGAATCGGTCGCTGAGCCGATTCAGCTGCACCTTAACTTCGCCCATTTCCTCGCGCGTGGCGAACCGTTCGTCCGCCTTTTCGAACTGCTTGTCCACCCTCGCGAACCCGACCTTCATCTCGCCCTCCAAACGGATAAAGCGTTGGTCGACCTTCGCGAACCCGTTGTCCACACGCCGGTTCAGTTCGTCAAGCCGGTCGTCGTTCCACTCGGTCATCGGCCTCTCCATCTCCATCGCCTCCATGATGGCAGAGATGTAGACGAAAAGTTGCGACGTGTTTCGCGCAGAACGTAAATCTTCGGCGGCGGAATTTCATCCGATCTGTGACTTCAGCCAAGCCAGCCAGCGCGTTTTCGCATCCCCGCGATGCGGCGAAACTCGGCGATGTCCTCGCGCAGGGCGGCGGGGACGGGGGCGGGAAGGAAGCGAGCCGGAAGCGGGGACTCGAGCACCTCGCCTTCGCGCGAGCTGACACGGTAGGCGCGGGCGCCTCGCCGGGCGGTCAGGGCGGAGGGGCTGCCATCGCCCTCCCAGAGCAGGCCCGCGTAGTCGTCGAGGCCGTAGCCGCTCGGCATCCCGTCGGCGACGGCGTCGAGATAGGCGGCGCGGCGCTCGGGTTCGTCGTTGTAGTGGACGCAGAGGCTGCCGGAGAGGAGGCCGAGACCGGCGGCGGCGAGGGGCCTGCCGGAGGACTTGGTGATCCCCGCCTCGAACCAGCACATCGCGCCGGCGCTCTGGCCGGCGAGGACGATTCCCTGGCGCCAGGCAAGGCTGAGGATCGAGGCGATGTCGTGCGCCTCCCAGACCGCCAGCAGGTTGACCAGGCTGCCGCCGCCCACGTAGATCAGGTCCTGGCGCAGGAGGTGGTCGCGCAGTGCCATCGGCCGCCGCCCGAGCCGGAACAGCGAGACGTCGGAGGGTTCGCAGGTGCGCTCGCCGAAGGCGGAGTAGAAGCTCGAGATCTGCTCGGAGGTGTCGCCGCTGGCGGTCGGGAGGATGCAGATCCGCGGCCGCGCCCCGCCGCGCTCGCCGGCCAGTCGGAGCAGCAGCTCGCAGACCGCCCGGTCCGGCGGCCGCGAGCCGAACTCATGGCCGCCGAGGGCGAGGAGCCGTCGTACCGACGTCGCCGGGCTGGGAAGGAGCTCGCTGGCGCTCATCAGGCCGCGGAAGCGGTCGAGAGCGCCTCCGGCAGGGGAGCAGCCAGCGGCATCTCGCGGTCGCCGAGATAGGCGGTGGCGATCTGCATCTCCACCACCCGTCGCCCCGTCACATCGAGGCGGTAGCCGCGCGCCTGCGGCCGCGAGGCCACCACCCGGCTCAGCTCCTCGCCGACGAAGTGCAGCGCCGCGCCGTCCTCGGCTGCGTAGCCGCCGCGCATCCCTTCCAAAAGGAGGCGGTGGTAGGACTCGCGTCGCTGCGAGCCCCGCTCGTAGTGGACGCAGTTGCTGAACGGAAGCAGCCCCAACCCCCGCAGCCGTTTCGGCTCGCCATGGAAGCCGGTCACCGCCTCGGCGAACCAGCAGAGCGAGCCGGCCGAGAGGCCGCAGAGGACCACCCCGGATTCCCAGGCCTCGCGCAGCATCGAGTCGATCCGGTGCGCCCGCCAGACGCCGAGCAGGCTGACGACGCTGCCGCCGCCGACGTAGACCAGATCCTGCGAGAGGAGATGGCGACGCAGGTCGCTCGGCCCCTGCTCCCGGCGGAAGAGCGAGATGTGGCTGGGCTCGCAGCGGTGGGTGGAGAAGGCACGGTAGAAGCGGACGACGTAGTGGTCGGCGTCGCCGCTGGCCGAGGCCAGGAAGCAGACGCGCGGACGCTCCACCCCGGTCAGCTCGAGAACGTAGTCGTCGAGCAGGGTGTTGCCGGACTCCATCGAGAAGCCGCCGCCGCCGAAGGCGACGATCTGACGGGGCGCGGTCTCCATGACGAGATGTTCGTCACCTCGCCCGCCCCCGTCCTTGTACAGCGGGCCGAACTTCAGGTGGCTACGGTCGCCCCCGCGTACAGCATGCGCAGTTTGGCGCGGACCCGGTGCAGCCGCACCTTCACGGTCCCTTCCGGGATCCCGAGGCGGCGAGCGATGACGGGGTGCGTCAGATCTTCCTCGTAGCGCATCTCGAGCAGCTCGCGGTCGCGCTCGCTCAGCCTTTCCAGCGCCGCATGCAGATCGGCGAGCTCGACCGTCGCCAGCACCCGCTCGTCCTCCGCCCCCTCCTGGAACTCGATTGTCGAGCGCGGGTCGGGGCGAACCCGCGCGTGCTGGCGGAAGGCCTCGTTGCGCACTATCGCCGCCAACCACTGGTTGCGGCGCTCGGAATCGCGCAGCGTCGAGCGTCGACGCCAGGCGCGGAGAAGGGCATCCTGAGCTATGTCCTCGGCTTCGCTCGGATTGCTCGCGTAGCGATAGGCCATTCGAAGACAGACCTTCTGTGCCTCTCCCCACTCCCAGCCGTCGTCGTTCCCGCGACGATGCCCATCTGGAGTGTCGATTGAACGAACTTACACCGAAATAGGCCGTTCCACCGCTGAAATTGTCCCGATCTTGCGTGTACTCGTCCGGCCTCTATCCAGAATCGTCAAAAAGCAGCCTGTGGGGGAGCCGGGGATGGAGCTCGGCGGACAACAGCGGGGAGGGTCCGCCGAGCCCCATCCCCGGCTCCTCGACGGTCAGCTTGGGTTCAGGCGGGCGAAGTAACCGAACTTGGGGCCAGAAACCTCGGCTAGCTCCAAGCCGGCTTCCGCACCCAGTCTTTCCAGGCTCTTGCGCGTGGTGAAGTGGGGGTCGCCGAAGAGCTCGCCGACTACGAGGCGACCATCCGGCTTCAGCACGCGGCGAATCTCTTTCAGGGCAGCCTCTCGATCAGGAATCTCACCGAGGACGGCGGTGAGGATCACGGCGTCGATCGAGGCGTCCTCGTAAGGAAGGTCGGTGGCGTCACCTTGGGTTGGGAGGAGGCTCGTCAGGCCGCGCTCGGCGGCTGCTCTCATCACGTGGTCGAGGAACTCCGGCTGCAGATCGAAAAGCTCGAGGGTCCCGCCCGGCGCCACCCACTCGGCCAGGTCGCAGCTGTAGTAGCCGGTGCCGACGCCGACCTCCAGCAGTCGCTCGCCCGGCTGCGGTCGCAGCACCTCGCGTAGCCGGTCCCGAGTGATGAAGGGGTGCGGCGCTTCGACCCAGAAGCGCTGACCGTACGGGCACGCCGATGGGTTCTTCCGCCACCAGAGCGCAACGGCCAGCGTCGCGGCGGTGGCCGCGCCGAGAAGGTGCCGCGCCCGCATCGCCCGTCCTAGCCGCCGAAGCCGACCCGGTGCTCGCCGGATTCGACCCGGACGAAGGAGACCTTGCCGAGGTAGAGGGCAACCGTTCCGTCCTCGGTCGGCAGGTCGTACCAGCCGCCCTGCTCGAGGCGGGAACGAAGGTCATTCAGGTCCTCGTCGGTGAGGCGGGTGGAGATCACCTGCCCGCCCTCGAAACCGATCTCGACTCGCTGCGCGTCCGCCATCAGTGACCTCCCGCGGGTTCGACGATCTCGGTCAGCACCCCGCCGGTCGAGCGAGGATGAAGGAAGGCGACGCGACTGTCGCGGATGCCCACCCTCGGCTCGGAGTCGATCAGCCGCAAGCCGGCGGCTGCGATCTTCTCCAGAACGGCGTCGACGTCGTCGACCGCGTAGGCGACGTGGTGCAGGCCGGCGCCGTTCCTGGCCATGAACTTGCCGACGGGGGTATCGGGGCCGAGCGGCGCCAACAGCTCGACGTGCCCGTCGCCGACGTCGAGCAAAACCGCCTCGACGCCCTGCGACTCCACCGTCTCGCGGTGGGCGAGCTCCATCCCGAAGCTCTCCCGGTAGAGGGAGATCGCGGCGTCGATGTCCTCGACGGCGACTCCGATGTGGTCGATGCGACCGAACACGGGCGGGAGTCTATGCGGCCGGCGGCAGCTCGTCCTCGCCGCGTCCTTCCTCAACCCGAAGAATCTCCCTCATCGCCGCGATCCCGACCTCGAGCTGCTCGGGCGTCGGCTCCTTCGTCGCCCAGAGGCGCTGGATCTCCCGCCCAGGCGTGTGGAAGGCCTCGGCCAGGGGCTCGCCGTGATGGCGGTCGCTCCACGCAAACATCTCGACCGCGACCGAGGCGCCACCGAGCCCGACGCCGGCGCGGACGGCGGCGCTCGGGTTCTCGACCACGCGCTCGAGCAGCACGGAGCCGATCGCGGAGAGCAGCATCATCGGCACGACCAGGTTGGAGCCGCAGCGGTCATGCTCCTTCGGCACCGCGGCGACGTCCTCGATGCCGCGCTCGTAGGCGGCGATCGCCTTGTGCTCGACCCCGTGGTAGGCGGCGAGGTCGCGGTCGCTCAGCGCCACCAGCGCCGGCGCCGCCCCGAGCGTCTGCACGATCCCCTCTCGCAGCGTCGTCGCCCGCGTTCGCCTGCGCAGTGACGAGGTGAGGAGAACCGTCGCCGCCGTAGCGGCCAGGACCCGGCCGTCCTCGAACGGCAGCCGAGCGGCGGACAGGCGCCGCCGCGCCAACGGCAGCACCAGCAGCGCCTCGGCGAGCTTGACCGGCCCCCGCAGGCCGGGCATCTTCGCCACCAGCGCCGGTGCCAGCTCGAGCTTGCGCTCGGAGGCGACTTCGATGCCGCCCTCGCGGTCGCGGACGGCCGCGGCCCAGTGGGTCGGGCCGTGGATCAGCAGCCCGTTGCGAAGGGCCATGCCACCGAGGCGGAGCCGTTCGGACGCTTTCTCAGGCACGCGTCCACGATAGGCGATCGGGCATCGCCGACAAAAAGGGCGTCGAGCCCAGTCCGCTCGACGCCCTCGTCCCCCTGTTTCAACAGACCCGGCCGGAGGCCCCCAGTCCAGGCCCCCGGGCCGGGTTGTCGGCTCTCCCTGGCTTTAGCTCGGGATGCCGAATATGAGAACCCCAAGGGGACCTAGAAGTTGCGCCTTGTTTTACACGTTGTCTAATTTTTTTCTCAAGGCCGCCAGACGCCGACCGAGCTCCTCCTCGGAGCCCCTGTCGGTCGGCTCATAGAAGCGGCGGCCGCGAAGCCCCTCGGGCAGAAGCGGCTGGCCGCTGACCGCTCCTGGCTCGTCGTGGGCGTAGCGATAGCCCTCGCCGCGGCCGAGCTTCGCAGCACCCGGGTAGTGGGCGTCGCGCAGATAATCGGGCGGGGTCCGGGCGCCATTGGCACGGACCTCGGCGCGGGCCGCGGAGAGCGCCTTGTAAGAAGCGTTGGACTTCGGCGCCAGCGCGAGGTGGACCGCGGCCTGGGCGAGGTTGAGCGCGCACTCGGGGAGGCCGACCCGGTCGACGGCGCGGGCAGCCGCATCGGCGACGAGCAGCGCCTGCGGATCGGCGTTGCCGATGTCCTCCGAGGCGAGGATGACCATGCGGCGGGCGATGAAGCGGGGGTCCTCGCCGCCCTCCAGCATCACCGCCAGGTAGTAGAGCGAGGCGTCGACGTCGGAGCCGCGGGTCGCCTTGATCCAGGCGGAGACGAAGTCGTAGTGGCGGTCGCCCTGGCGGTCGTAGTCGATCGCCTTGCGCTGCAGCGCGTCTTCGACCGCGGCGACGTCGACCTCGCCGTCGGCACGCTCGACCGCCCGCTCCAGAGCGGAGAGGGCGACGCGGGCGTCGCCGCCGCTGCGAGTCGCCAGCATCGCCAGTGCCTCGTCCGTGACCGTCGGCGGCTCGGCGATCCCCCGCTCGGGGTCGCCGAGTGCCCGCCGCAGCAGCTCCTCCACCTGCTCCGGCTCCAAAGGATGAAGCTCGTAGACCTGCGCCCGCGAGAGCAGAGCCGAGTTGACCTCGAAGTACGGGTTCTCGGTGGTGGCGCCGATCAGGGTCAGCGTCCCGTCCTCGACCGCCGGCAGCAGCGCGTCCTGCTGGGCCTTGTTGAAGCGATGGATCTCGTCGAGGAAGAGGATCGTCGGCCGCCCGTTCGCCCGCCGCCGCTCCCGCGCCCGCTCGATCACCCCCCGGATCTCCGCTTTGCCGGCGTTCACCGCCGACTCCTCCTCGAAGGCCCCCTGCGCCCCCACCGCAGCAATCCGCGCCAACGTCGTCTTCCCCGCCCCCGGTGGCCCATAGAGGATCGCGCTGTGCGGCCTGCCACTCTCGATCGCCGTCCGCAGCGCCAACCCGGCCCCCAGCACATGCTCCTGCCCGATCACCTCGTCCAGCGAGCGCGGGCGCATCCGCACCGCCAGCGGCGCGTCCCTCGCCAGCTCATCCCTCCGGCCGGGCGATTCCCCACCCGTGTCGAACAATTGGCCGTCCACCACCGCGGAGTATGAGGGGCAAGAGGGAGGGGCTCGCCGGACCCTCCCCGCTGTTGTCCGCCGAGCCCCTCC
>JBIOWB010000126.1:0-3688 GCA_044868125.1 Solirubrobacterales bacterium | reverse complement strand
TGGGCCAGAGCCTCTGGCTCGACAACATCACCCGGCCGATGCTGCGCGAGGGGGTCCTGGAGGGCTACATCCGTGACCTCTCCGTCACCGGTCTGACCTCGAACCCGACGATCTTCGACAAGGCGATCGGCGCCGGCGACGCCTACGACGAGCAGATCGCCGAGGTGGCGCCGAAGGCGGCCGCCGGCGAGGGCGTCGGCGCCAACGAGAACGAGAAGATCTTCTTCGAGCTGGCGCTGGCCGACCTGCGCGACGCCTGCGACCTCTTCGCCGACGTCCACCGCCGCACGTCCCGAGTCGATGGTTATTGCTCGCTCGAGGTCTCGCCGCTGATCGCCGATGACGCCGCGGCGACGATCGAGGAGGCGAAGGAGCTGCACGGGAAGGGCGACCGCCCGAACCTCTACATCAAGATCCCGGGCACTCAGGCCGGGCGCGAGGCGATCGAGGAGTCGATCTTCGCCGGCATCCCGATCAACGTCACCCTGCTCTTCGACGACAAGCAGTACCTAGGCGCCGCCGAGGCCTACATGCGCGGGATCGAGCGGCGGATCGAGGCCGGGCTCGACCCGGACGTCCCCTCGGTCGCCTCGATCTTCATGAGCCGCTGGGACGTCGCCGTCGGCAAGGACGTTCCCGGCCATCTCGTCAACCGGCTCGGAATCGCGGTCGGCGGCCGCGCCTACCGCGCTTACAACGAGCTGCTGGAATCGGACCGGATGCGTCGCCTGATGAACGAGGGCGCGCGGCCGCAGCGGCTGCTCTGGGCCAGCACCGGGACCAAGGACCCCGACGCCTCCGACACCCTCTACATCGAGGCCTTCGCCTCGCCGTTCACGGTCAACACGATGCCCGAGCCGACCCTGAAGGCCTTCGCCGACCACGGCGAGGTGACCGAGCTCCTGCCCAAGGACGGCGGCAACTGCGAGCAGGTCCTGGCCGAGTTCGCCGAGGCCGGGATCGACGTCGCCGCCCTCGCGACCCGCCTCCAGGAGGAGGGCAAAGGGAGCTTCAACAAGTCCTGGGAAGAGATGCTGGAGACGATCGGGTCGAAGAGCGGGGTCGTCGCCGGGTGAGCGACCTCCGGGCGACGCCCGCCTGGGCCGAGCTGCGGGCCCACTTCGAGCAGATCCGCGACGCGCACCTGCGCGACCTCTTCGCCGCCGACCCGGACCGGGGGGAGCGGCTGCGGGCCGAGGGGGCCGGGCTCTACCTCGACTTCTCGAAGAACCGGGTCACCGAAGAGACCCTGATGCTGCTCGGCGCGCTGGCGAAGGAGCGCGGGGTGGAGGAGCGCCGCGAAGCGATGTTCGGCGGCGAGCACATCAACGTCTCCGAGGACCGGGCGGTGCTGCACGTGGCGCTGCGGATGCCGCGCGGGCGGTCGCTCGTCGTCGACGGGGTCGACGTGGTCGAGGAGGTGCACGAGACGCTCGACCGGATGGCCGCCTTCTGCGAGCGGGTGCGCTCGGGCGATTGGCGCGGCCACACCGGCAGGCCGATCCGCAACGTCGTCAACATCGGCATCGGCGGCTCCGACCTCGGCCCGGTGATGGCCTACGAGGCGCTCAAGCACTACAGCAAGCGCGAGGCGACCTTCCGGTTCGTCTCGAACGTCGACGGCACCGACTTCGCCGAGAAGACCCGCGACCTCGACCCCGAGGAGACGCTCTTCGTCATCTCCTCGAAGACCTTCACCACGCTGGAGACGATGACCAACGCCCGGACCGCCCGCGAGTGGGCGCTGGCCGGGCTCGGCAACGAGGAGGCCGCCGTCGCCAAGCACTTCGTCGCCGTCTCGACCAACGCCGAAGGGGTCGCGGAGTTCGGGATCGACACCGACAACATGTTCGGCTTCTGGGAGTGGGTCGGAGGCCGCTACTCGATGGACTCGGCGATCGGGCTCTCGACGATGTTGGCGATCGGCCCGGCTCGCTTCGAGGAGATGCTGGCCGGCTTCCACGCGATGGACGAGCACTTCCGCACCGCCCCCGCGGCCGAGAACCTGCCGCTGCTGATGGGCCTGCTGGCGGTCTGGTACGCCGACTTCTTCGAGGCCGAGACCTGCGCGGTGCTGCCGTACGACCAGTACCTGCACCGCTTCCCGGCCTACCTGCAGCAGCTGACGATGGAGTCGAACGGCAAGCACGTCACCCTGGACGGCGCCCGGGTCGACTACGACACCGGCCAGATCTACTGGGGCGAGCCGGGGACCAACGGCCAACACAGCTTCTACCAGCTGATCCACCAGGGGACGCGGCTGATCCCCTGCGACTTCATCGGCTTCGCCAACTCGCTCAACCCGCTCGGCGACCACCACGACATCCTGATGTCGAACGTCTTCGCCCAGGGCGAAGCGCTCGCCTTCGGCAAGACGCCCGAGCAGGTGCGGGCCGAGGGGACGCCGCAGGAGGTCGTGCCGCACCGGGTGATGGAGGGCAACCGCCCCTCGAACACGATCCTCGCCGAGCGGCTGACCCCGGCGACGCTGGGGTCGCTGGTCGCCCTCTACGAGCACAGCGTCTTCACCCAGGGGGCGATCTGGGGGATCGACTCCTTCGACCAGTGGGGCGTGGAGCTGGGGAAGGTGCTGGCGAAGGCGATCATCCCCGAGCTCGAGGCCGACTCCGACCCCGAGCTGAGCCACGACAGCTCCACCAACGCCCTGATCCGCCGCTACCGCGCCCAGCGTCAAGCGTGAGCCGGTTCACTGTCAGCGGCCGCCCTCGCCGCTAGCCTCCGGGCCATGCCACCGTTCGACCCGCTCCCCCTGGCGGCGTCGGCGTCGAATCTGCTCGCCGCCCGCGAGCAGATGGCGTTCACGCTCGGCTTCCACATCGTCCTCTCCTGCCTCGGGGTGGCGCTGCCGGCGACGATCCTGATCGCCAACTACATCGGCCTGAGGAAGGGCGACGAGGCGGCGATCGAGCTCGCCAAGCGCTGGTCGAAAGCGATGGCGGTGACCTTCGCCGTCGGCGCCGTCACCGGCACCGTCCTCAGTTTCGAGTTCGGCCTGCTCTGGCCGCACTTCATGGACCGCTTCGGCGCCGCCTTCGGGGTCGCCTTCGCGATCGAGGGGATCTTCTTCTTCCTCGAGGCGATCTTCCTCGCGGTCTACATCTACGGCTGGAAGCGGCTCGGGGGCTGGGCCCACTTTTGGTCCGGGGTGCCGATGGTGATCACCGGGATCGGCGGCGCCGCCTCGGTCGTCGCCGCCAACGCCTGGATGAACCAGCCGCAGGGCTTCACCCTCGACGCCGCCGGCAAGGTGGTCGACGTCGAACCGCTCGACGTCCTCTTCAACCCGGCCTTCGGCTACGAGGTGCCGCACATGATCCTCGCCGCCTACATGGTCACCGGCTTTCTCGTCGCCTCGATCTACGCGGTCGGGATGCTGAAGGGCCGGCGCGACCGCCTGCACCGGCTCGGGCTGCTGATCCCGCTGACCGTCGCCTGCATCGTGACGCCGATCCAGTTCATGGTCGGCGACACCGCCGCCCGGGCGATCGCGGAGGACCAGCCGATCAAGTTCGCGGCGATGGAGTGCGTGCAGACGACCCACTCGGACGTCACCGAGTACCTCGGCGGTCGCTGCACCTCCGACGGCGTGGAGGGCGGGATCGGGATTCCGGGGCTCGACTCGTGGCTGGTCGGCTTCAGCACCGACACCAAAGTGACCGGCCTCGAC